>BNUR01000070.1 GCA_025997495.1 Spirochaetia bacterium
TTGAAGATATGGTGACCGAGGCATTAGCGAGCTAAGCTCGTTTGCACGGGGCTTGGGGCTGTCAGGGAAAAAATCTTTGAAAAAAGATGCGATTTCTCTTGACATGAATCATAGGAGGACACAAAGGGGAAGAAAAGAGAAGGAAGAGGGGAGTTGAGCCAGTTCAAAATAAGAATTTAACCACGAATAGGCACGAATGGACACGAATAATATAAGAAGCTGTTATTTTATTCGTGTCCGCGAACCAAAGGTTCGACGTGTAATTCGTGGTTAGTCTTGCATTTTGGAACTGGCTCTTTGTGATCTTTTTCTTTTCCCTTCGTGTTCCGCGAACCAAAGGTTCGATGTGTCCTTTGTGTAAATTCTTCTCTTATGCGTTTATCCTGTAGTTCCGCCAATACCCCTTGTAGTACCTTTATAAACGGATCGATCTCCGCCCGCACCCGCTTAAGGAAGCCCACATCGCTTACCGCGGGCCGTCTGCCCTCCGCCCCGGCGCAGTCCGGGAAGTGGGCCCAGAGATAATCGCAGATATCCAGGAGCGTTTCCAATTCCGCATGGTTTGCGGTGACTGATCCGGTAAGAATACGGCGAAGGCGTATCAGTGACGCTAATTCTTCCCGGATATACGCGCTTACCTTTTCTGATGTAATTCCATTGCGACAGGTTCCTGATGGCGGGGCATAAGCGCCGTCCCTGTCTGCCGCCCCGGCTGCCAACCCGGCTATGGCCGCCTCCGGGGTAAAGGTCTTGATTCCCAGGGGCAGCCCTGAACCGGCTATGTCCCGGATACGGCTGTCTGCGGATGGACTCGCGTCCACCGGATGCATGTCCGCCGGACTCACATCCGCAAATTCCCGCTGGAAGAGATCCCGGTAGCGTTGCATTGTCTGGTTGGATCGGACAGGTTCCCCGGTTTTTGAAAGGGTGGTAAAACATCCCCTGCGAAAAACGCCCGCCGGATCGATGAGGCGGTGGAAGCGGGTTTGCTGTCGGAGCTTGTCTTGGTGGGCAGGGGCGGAACGGGCATGGGATTGATCCAGGGTAAAGGAAAAATCTATGCCCGCAATGCTTACCGGCCCCGTAGAAAGGCGGCAGGCAATGGCCACTGCGCTAAGGCCCACAGAACCCAGAGGGGGAAGCGCTTCCGGGAGGAGTCCCGCCGCTCTGAGCCGGTCAAAGAGGCTGAGTTTGGTCCAGGGAGTGAAAAAGAGATGGGGGCAGGCCTCTCCGTTGGAGGGGCCCAGGAGTTCCCCGGTGGCGGGCAAAGCGGAAAGGTCCATGGCAACCGGGACTTCCCAAGCCCCCAGGCCGATAAAATCCCGGAGGTTCCAGTGCTGACATTCCAGGGCAACCGCCAGATCCGGCTTGATGTTCCGTGCATAGAGAACGGGAAGGGCGGTATCCACGCAGAGTATCCTAAAGGGCCGCGCGGCGGGATCGGAAAGCTCCCCGAAGGCCGCTTGCAGCATCTCCAGAAGACCATCCAGGGAAGGGCCGGCCCCCAGTACCAGAACCGGCGCGGCGCCGAAATGCAGGGAACCAAGGTATGAGGCGCGGGGGAGCAGAGCCAGATTCCGCAGGGCGTTCCGGGCGTAACGGCGGCCCAGTTTTACCAGGGTCATGGCATTGCCCCAGTCCAGGGCAATATCCTGCCGGAGGGTGTCCGCCAGACTATCGTAGAGTTCCGGGTTCATCTGCCAGCCCCCTGATAGCCGCAGAGTTTCCACCCGGCGGAAACGGCGGCTCCCCCAGGTTTCCCGGACAAGAGCGCATAAATGCGCCGCGCTCAGGGAGGCGCTTTCCTGTGTCCCTGTTAAGCGGAACCGGGGATGCCGCCGGATAGATTCGTCTATGTTCTCCACCGATAGGGCCATGAGTTGTGTATCCGTCTCCACGCAGAGAACGGCTGAATCAGTAGATTCTGCTTCTAAATCTGCTGATTCAGCTTCCGAATCAGTAGATCTGCCGCCTATCCGGTCAAGGAGCAGCGTCAAACCGTACCCTAAGAGGGGGGAGGGGCAGAAGTAGAGGGTTCCGGCGGCATGATGCCCCTTGGATTGGAGCAGGGCTTCCACCGTTTTGTCCGCTAAAGAGGCGGGATCCATGGTCGAAAGGAGGGTTTTGCCCTTGTAGGAAACAGAAAAACCCCGGCGGGCGGCAACCAGCCGGGGCGTTTCATTGATCATGGGGACTGAAGTCCCTTACTAATTAGATGGATTGGGTTGATAGAAATACTGCAGGTAGGTTGCATAGAATGTATCATCCAGCTTTTTGCTATTGAGGAAATGGGAACGCAGGCTTGTTTCCGTGTTGTTGCTAATCCATGTCGGGTAGAACCCTTCAACCCCCTCATCATCACCCCCGGCGTCCGGCCCGGCGCCGGATTCTTCCCGGGGATAGATAACCAGGACATTGTCCCCGATAACCAGAGGTTCCGATGCCTGCCCCAGGGGAGTAAAGAAGACGGCGCGCCAGAAGTTTTCATTGGACTCCGCGGAAACCAGTTCCGAAATGGATTGGGACGCAAGGGTGGGAAAGAGGTTTTTTCCCCCGAAATCCAGGGAAAGTCCCCCGTAGTTCAAGGGCACCGGGCCGACTTCATGCTTTTGCACCCCCGGAAGGTCTTTCTCCGTGCCGTTAAACTGTATATTCTTCGCTTGCTCAAAGAGCCAGTCTTCTATAATACCCCGCTGGAAGCTGACCATATAGGAGCGGATCTTATCAAGTTTTGCCGTTTCGTCGGTATTAACCTCAGCCGGGAGGAGCGCTTCTTCGGCCCGGAAAAACGCCCAGCCCGAAGGAACCTTTACCACCGGGCTATATTCGCCGGAGAGGGTGTTTAGTACGGTTTCCCGTTCCGCGCTATCCGGCACCTCATTGGTAAACTCGTAGGCCATCCGTACCCCCATATCACCGCCCCGATCCGCATAACTGTCTTGGGACTGGGTTTGGGCGGCCTCCTCAAAGGTTTGCGTCCCCGCCTTGATAGACTCCAGCACCTGCCGGGCTTCCCGCTCGCTGGAATTGATAGTGATCCGGGACAGATGGCTTTCGCGGAACAAGTCCGGAAAGGACGCAATATACTTAATGAGTTCCTCGTCAGGGTAGCTGTCCAGGGGGAGAACCGCCAGGCTAAAACTCCGCTGCCGCCTGGTCATATCCCCGATAAAGGCGCCTTCCCCGGCGGGCGTCCGCAGGCCCGTCACCTCCTCTACATACCTATCCCGGGTGATGGACTCCCGGGTCTCCCGCCAGAGTGCCAAACGGGCGACTTTATCCAAGCGCCGGTACCGGGCCAGAGAAAACCGGCCATTTTCCTGGAAGTCGGGCAAGGCGGCGACTTCCCTATCCACCACCACCTCCGGCGCGGTATACCCCGCCTTCTTCATCTCCTGAAGTATGGCGGTATGGATGACCGTTTCCTCAAAGGCCTGCCGCCATATCATTTGTTCTATGCCCTGGACATTAGACCCCTGGAGATATTGTTGATAGTACCGGGCGATTCTGTCCTGCATGTTGGCAAAGTAATTACCCGGCACATAGCTTATGGGAATCTTATCATAAGAACCGAAGGTGAGATCCACCTGCCGTCCGCCGGCCTCGGGGACAATGGCGGGTACCACCACAAAGGCCACAATAACAATGACCAGCACGATAATGGTCCCGATAAACACAAGAGGGTTTTGCTTAAACCGGCGGGTCCATTCCCCCTTAGTAGAATTATCGTCATGAACAAGATGCTTGTTTTCCCTGGAAGCCATTTGCTTACACCTCTTGCTTCATCGTAGCATGATATTTTTATCCTGGTCAATTAGGGGGCGGAAGTTTACAAGAAATGTAACCACTGCCGGGAAGTTTACCTTTTCTGCCGCCGCCAAGACCCGCGCTTGTCCACCGCTCCCGCTTAGACTAAGATAGGGATAGGGAGCGCGGATGCTGAACCAGGGAGATGGCCCCATCAGACGGGTGTATATAGAAAAGAAAGCGGGGTTTGACATCGAAGCCCGGCGTTTGCAGGCGGATATCGCCGGGTTCCTGGGGGCAGAGTACCCTGAACTGACGGCCATTCGCCGCCTCCGGATTCTGCAGCGCTACGATGCGGCCGGCCTTAGCGAAGATCAGTTCCGGCAGGCGGTAACCCGGGTTTTTTCCGAGCCCCCCTGCGATACGGTGTACTACGAAGCGGATCCGTGGCGGTTCATCCCCGACTGCACCGTTTTCGGCGTTGAGTACCTGAGCGGCCAATATAACCAGCGCGCCGATTCGGCGGAACAATGCGTGGAATTGGCGGTGGGGGCGCGGCCCCGGATACGGACTGCCCGTATCTTCCTCCTGGAGGGCTTTCGGGAAAACCCCGGGGGGACGGCCTTGCCGGCGGTGAAGCGCTACCTGATTAACCCCGTGGACTCCCGGATGGCCGATATTGGCCCACCGGATACCATGGAGGATACCGGAAGCGAAGGGAGCGAGGTGCCGGTCTTGACGGGTTTTGCCAAAGGACCTTCGGTCCTCGAGTACGGGCTTGCCATGTCCGCCGGGGATCTGCTCTTTTGCCGGAATTATTTCCGCGGCAACGGCCGGGATCCTACCCTGGCGGAACTGCGGGTTTTGGATACCTATTGGTCTGACCACTGTCGGCACACCACCTTTACCACCACCCTGGAAGATATCTTTATAGAAGAACCGGAGCTGCGGTCCGCGGTGGGGCGGGCTTGTGGCGGGACATCCGGCCTGAAAAAGGCATTTGCCCGGTACGAAGAAGCCCGCAGGGAGGTCTACGGTGAAGGGGCGGCGAAACGGCCCCGAACCCTGATGGATCTTGCCACCATTGGCGCCAAGGCGCTGAAGAAGCGGGGCCTCCTGGGTGACCTGGACGAATCTAAAGAGATAAACGCCTGCTCCATCAGGGTACAGGCCGAGTTCCGTGATACGAAAAGAGTGCCTGGCACCTTTTCCGAACCTTGGCTTTTCCTCTTTAAGAACGAAACCCACAACCATCCCACGGAAATAGAGCCCTTTGGCGGGGCCGCCACCTGCCTGGGGGGAGCCATCCGGGATCCCCTTTCGGGGCGGGCCTATGTGCATCAGGCCATGCGGGTTACCGGCGGCGCGGATCCCCGGAGCAGCCTGGCGGAAACCCTGCCGGGGAAGCTGCCCCAGTTGAAAATAGCCCGGGAGGCGGCGGCGGGGTATTCCTCCTACGGCAACCAGATAGGGCTGGCCACCGGGCAGGTATCGGAGTTCTATCACCCCGGCTTCCTCGCCAAACGCATGGAACTGGGCGCGGTGGCAGGGGCGGTTCCCGAAGCCTGGGTGCGCCGTGAGGAACCGGTCTCCGGCGACCTGGTGCTCCTGGTGGGGGGCAAGACCGGCAGGGACGGTATCGGCGGCGCGACCGGCTCCTCTAAAGTACATACCGGGGAATCGGTGGAGACCGCCGGAGCGGAGGTGCAGAAGGGGAATGCCGTGGAAGAACGGAAACTCCAGCGCCTCTTCCGCAATCCCGCGGTGACCACCCTGATCAAACGGTGCAACGACTTCGGCGCGGGGGGTGTAGCGGTAGCGGTGGGGGAACTTGCCGCCGGCCTGGACATCAACCTTGACGGTGTACCAAAGAAGTATGCAGGGCTTGACGGCATCGAGCTGGCCATCTCCGAATCCCAGGAACGTATGGCCGTAGTGGTTGACCCCCGGGATGCGGACGCCCTGATTGCCTATGCGGCGGCGGAAAACCTGGACGCGGTGGTTATTGCTACCGTCACCGCCGGGGAGGAAGATGATGACGGCCCATTTTCCTTTGCCAAGCCGGACACCGGCCCCCGGCTCAGGATGAGCTGGCGGGGAAAGACCATCATGGACCTTTCCCGAAGATTTCTTAACTCTAACGGCGCTCCCCGTTCCACCAGGGTGGTGGTTGAAGCCGACCGGGAGCTGCCCCCCGATGAACGGACGAACGATGAGCCATCCCATGCCTTAGACGCGTTGGCACGGGAACTGGCGTCCCTCCGTACCGGGAGCCGCCGGGGTTTGCAGGAACGATTCGATGGCTCCATTGGAGCGGCCTCGGTACTTTACCCCTGGGGCGGCGCGGAACAGGGCACGCCGGAATGCGGTATGGCGGCATTGCTGCCCTGCCTGGACGGGGGCGGGGACGCCGGGGTGAAGGAAAGCCTTACCGCCAGCCTGATGACTTTTGGCTACGACCCGGATCTGGCCCTGCGCAGCCCCTACGAAGGGGCCAAGGGGGCTATCCGGGAAGCCCTGGCAAAATACGCCTGTCTGGGGGGCAATCCCTGGACTGCCCGGCTTTCCTTCCAGGAATACTTTGAGCGGATGGATACGCCCGAATCCTGGGGAAAGCCCCTATCGGCCCTGCTCGGTGCGCTAGAGGCGCAACTGGCCCTGGGGGTTCCCGCCGTAGGGGGCAAGGACTCCATGTCCGGCAGTTATAGAGACGATGCTAACCATATCGATCTGGCAGTCCCTCCTACCCTGGTTGCCTTTGCCGCCGGAACCCTCCCTGCCGCCACGGTTCGTTCCGGGGCATTAAGCGGCATCCCGGGAAACGCCGTAATTCTCCTGTACCAAACCGGTGCCGATGGATGGGAGGTGTTTAAGGCTAATATGAATGTCCTGGCAGCCCTGTCCGGCAAGGGCTTAGTCCGCGCCGCCTATCCCGTGGGCGCGGGAGGGGTCGCCGCCGCCCTGGCCCTCATGGCCTTTGGAAATATGACCGGCCTTGAGGTAGAAAGTACCGCCCTGGCACTGGTATCGCCGGGACTGCACCAGGGGTCGGTTCTGGTGGAAATTGACGGCGACGCCTTTGACAAAGCCGGGATTAGGGATATCCTGACCGGGTCTGCCGCAGACGCCGGTCCCCGCTGGGCCATTGCCGCCCACACACTGGCGGAACCTGTTTTCCGCATAGTCCGGGGTAAAGACTCCGATGAGAAACCCCTGGCGGCACTGCACCTGGCCTACGAAAGCGCCTTATCCGCGGTATACCCCCAGACATCTTCCGGCGCAACGGTTGCAGAGAATCCTCCGCCCCCTTCCGGCTCCCTTCCTGCGGATGACGCATCGCTGGCGGCGCTTATCTCGACCGCACCCCGGCATAAAAACACCGCCGGAAAAGGAAGCCCCGGACCCGGTGACGCAAAGCGTCCCTTGGTTGTGTTGCCGGTATTCCCCGGTACCAACTGTGAGTGGGACATGGCCAGGGCTTTCCGCAGAGCCGGGGCGCGGACCAGGCTGGTCATTTTCAGGAACCGGAACTCAGAGGACATCCTGGAGTCCCGGCGGGAACTGGCGGCGGCCATAGGGGAAGCCCAGATCCTGGCCCTCTCTGGAGGATTCAGCGCCGGGGACGAACCGGACGGGTCGGGAAAGTTTATTGCCAACGTGTTCCGTTCCCCCGCTATCGCCGGGGAACTCACCAGGCTGCTGGATGTCCGTGACGGCCTGGTTCTGGGCATTTGCAACGGCTTCCAGGCGCTGATCAAATTGGGGCTGGTACCCTACGGCGCTTACCGGGAGGCGGATCCCTCCATCGGCAAGGCCGCGCCCACCCTGAGCTTCAACCGCATAGGCCGCCATGTTTCCCGGATGGTCCGCACCAAAGTTATCGCCAATACTTCCCCCTGGCTCGCCCTGGAGGAACCGGGAACCCTCCACATCCTCCCCGTAAGCCATGGCGAAGGCCGCATTGTCATCCGGGAAGAGGAAGGCAGGGCGCTTTTTGCGTCAGGCCAGGTTCCCTTCTGTTACGCCGATGCCCGGGGAAACCCAACCATGGCCGAGCCGGACAACCCCAATGGCTCGGACTTCGCCATAGAAAGCCTCACCAGCCCCAACGGACGGGTTCTGGGTAAGATGGGCCACTCAGAACGCTGCGGGGAGTTTGTGCATACCAACATACCGGGAAATAAGTATCAGCGGATCTTTGAGGCAGGGGTGAGGTACTTTGGTTAGAAGTTTTTGTTTACGCTTATCGCCCCAGGAAGGGGCGGCGGCTCCCGAACTTATGCCACTTACCGGCGTTTCGCCGGCCCCCTGGTCCGCTGCCGCCCTCTTCGATAACCTTAAACACAAACGCGCCCACATTAGTATCATCCCCCGCGGCGGAACTGCCGTAGCTTCCTGCGGGAACGATAATCCCGTACACATCGTAGGGTTCGCCCGGGGATGACGCCATGAGCCCCTGGGCAAAGGCCTGAAAGGAGGCGGATACCGAGGGGCCGATAAGGTCCGGGGCGTCCCCCTCGCCGCCGCCGGCAGTATCCGCCAGCACCAGTACCAGGGCTCCCTCTTTTCGGGCCTTAAAAACCGATGCCAGTTCCTTCACCAAAAAGAACCAGCCCTTGATGTAATCATTTACGATAATCTCGATATTGGGGGGGTAGAGATCCGCCGCGCTTTTCCGCACCGCCGGGGGCATACACACCAAAATGGCGGCGTTGACCCGCCCCAAATGGTTTTCCGCGGCCAGCGTCAGGGTACGGGCGGAAATGGGACTGCCGGGGTTCCAGGCAAGGGAAATAAGCCCCGGCGCCGCAATAGTAACCGGCTGCCGGCGTTCCATTGGAGCAGGGAGTTCCTTTGGGTCAGCTTTCCGGCGTTCCAAGGGGTAGGGAATAAAGGCGGCGCAGAAGCGTTCCTCCCGCTTCCCCGCCTCCGCGGCAATTGCGGCGGAGAGGGTAGAGGCGTTACCGGCAATTAGTATTCCCCTGTCCATCGCTGCGCTTATTCCTTCAGTTCCAGCTTTTTCCCGGTGTACTGGGTCACCGTAACAATGGCGATCAGTACCAGGCCGACGACATCGGTGGCAAGCCCCGTGTGTATCAGGAGCAAACCGCCTACAAGAAGGACGAACCGCAGGGGGAGGGTAATGTGGCGGCGCATATACCCTTCCAGTCCCGCCGAAAGGCCGAACATACCAATAACGGAGGTGATTATGATACGGATAACCTCCGGAACCGTGGTGTTGATAAAGAGCATTGAGGGGCTGAAGACAAAAATATAGGGGATGATAAAGGCGGTGATCGCCAGGCGTGTGGCGGTGACCCCGGTTTTAATGGGGTTTGCATGGGCAATCGCCGCCCCCGCATAGGCCGCCAGGGCCACCGGGGGGGTAATGTCCGCCACAATCCCGAAGTAGAACACGAACATATGGGCCGCCAGGACCGGTACCGCCATGCCCGCCAGCTCTCCGGCGCGGATCACCATAGGCGCGGTAATGGTCGCCATAATAATGTAGTTTGCGGTGGTGGGGATACCCATGCCGAGGATGAGACAGGCCACCATGGTTATTACCAATGCGATGAACAAATTCGTGTGGGTGAGCGTAAAAAACGGGATATTGACTACATGGGTGAGCATTCCCACAAGCATTTGTCCGATGCCGGTAAGGGAGACGATACCCACCACGATCCCCGCGATGGCGCAGGCCATGGCTACCCCGATGGTATTCCGGGCTCCGCCGGAGAGGGCGTCCGCAAAGGAAGCCGGGGTAAACCGGGTTTCCTTCCGGAAGCAGCTCACTATGACCGCCGCCAGGATGGCGAAACAAGCCGCATAGGCCGGGGTCTTCCCCAAGCTCATCAGGGCTACCAGGATGATCACCGGAAGGAAGAGGTAGCCCTTGGCGAGAAGGAGCTTCCAGAAATGGGGGATTTCTTCCTTGGGCAGCCCCTTCAAGCCCAGCTTTTTCGCCTCAAAGTGGATCATCAGGAAGATCCCCGTAAAGTAGAGTATCGCCGGCAGTATGGCCGAAACGGCGATCACCGCGTAGGGGATATTGGTTAGTTCCGCCATGAGGAAGGCGGCGGCTCCCATGATGGGGGGCATAATCTGGCCCCCGGTGGAGGCGGATGCTTCCACCGCGGCGGCAAACTCCGGCTTATACCCGGTCTTCTTCATCACCGGAATGGTGACGCTGCCGGAACCCACCGTGTTAGCCACGGAACTGCCGGAATACATCCCCTCCAGGGCGCTGGCTATGACCGCCACCTTGGCGGGCCCCCCTGAGGCGAATCCCGCTATGGAATTGGCCAGGTCGATAAAGAAGGTGGCAATCCCGGATTTTTCCAGAAAGGAGGCCAGGAAGATAAAGAGCACGATAAAGGTGGAACAGACCCCGATGGGGGTGCCGATAATACCGTCGGTGGTATAGAAAAGCTGATGCACCACCCGGCGCAGGGAAAACCCCGCGGCAAAGGCGTAGGTGATAAAACCCGCCGCCACCACCAGGATGGGAATCCCCACCACCCGGCGGCAGAGTTCCGCCAGGATAACTATCCCCATGACCCCCATAACCATATCCAGGGGTTGAAGCAGGATGGCCCGGCCTACGATAACCTGGAAATTCACCACATAATAGAAGAACGCAATGGCCCCCAGGGTCCCCAGAACAATGTCGTACCAGGCGATGCGGTTTTCATGCTTGGTCATGCCCCGTTTGATCGGGTAAAGGAGGTACCCGATGAATACCAGGATCCCCAGGAAGGCGCTCCGCCGGACCTGCTCCGGCAGGGTGATCACCAGGGTAACCATGAACACATAGACGGTAAAAAGGATCAGGAGGCCCTTGATAATAATATTTGGAACGCCGGAAAACCGCCGCACATTCGACTCCCGGTCAAACTGGGCAATGAGTTTTTCAGTTTCCTCTTCACTCAAGATGTGAATGGACTTATCGTGGGTCATCCCCGTACCTCCTTAGAAACCGTTGGTTTAGGAACCCCGGTTCCCCTATCGCACCCTAACGCTGATGTGGGCATTTTGTCCGCACCGCTCCCGCAGGCTCACCTGTTCCTTTCCAATGATTAACAGATGGTCCGAAACGGTACCGACGATTAGATTAAGCTTTCTATACGACTGGGTAAACCCGGTGATCACCAGGGCATCCCCGTCCCGCGTAAGGGTTTGCCCCTCATCAAGATCGCTCTGCATACCCGCCCCAAAGCTACTGAACCGGGTTGCCATGGGCACAATCCTATACCCTTCCACCCGGAAGGTGTCCCGTACCGGTGTTTGATTAACCGAATGGATGAATTCCAGGGAAAACTCCGCCCCGGTCTTTACCGGCCATTTGCCATAAACCCTGCCGGAATTCGCATCGGCGATGATCAGATGCTTATTAACTGCCCCATAAAATACCACCCCTGAAACGACAAGGGCGGCCAGAACAATGCCGCCAATGACGCAGGACCGCAACCGGAAATTATATTGACCGCAAAGGCGAAGAAGGCGAAAAAGTAAGGGAAATCCCTTTGATTTTTCTTCCTTCTGCGCCTTCGTCGCCTTTGCGGTTATTCTGGTATTCCCTATTTAATGGCGCCGATTTCCCGGAAATACCGTTCAGCCCCGGGGTGGAAGGGGACTGAGATACCGCTTACGGCATACTCCACCGACAATTCCGCCCCCTTGGCATGGGCAGCTTGAATCTCACCCTTGTTTTCGAGCAGGGCCTTGGTAAGGTTATAGACCGTATCCGCCGGAACTTTTTTACTGACAATGAAGGTAGCTTTTACCGCCAGGGTATTCACCGGCGCGGTCAGCCCCTTATAGGAATTCGCCGGTACGGGAAACTGGGTATAGAAGGGATAATCCCGTATAAGCAGCCGTGCGTGTTCATCGTCAATTTCAAGAATCGCGATTTCCTTCCCAATGGCCAAATCCACAATGGCGGTGGTGGGGGCGCCGGCGACGCAGAAGAACGCGTCGATCTTGTCGTCCCGGAGCGCGTCCGCAGATGCGCCGAAGCTGAGGTTTTGCTTAGTGATGTCGTTAAAGGTAATCCCATAAGCATCAAGTATCTGCTTGGCGTTGAATTCAACCCCGCTGCCCGCATCCCCCACGGAAACCCTTTTCCCTTTGAGGTCCGCAATAGTTTGGATACCCGTTGCGGGATTGACCACCACCTGGCAGACCTCCGCGTAGAGCGCCGCCATGGCGGTAAAATCCTGGGTTTGCTCCCCGGTAAAGAGATCCACCCCCCGGTAGGCGTAATCCATCACATCGTTCTGTACGATGGCAATCTCCACTTCCCCTGCGGCAATAAGCTGAATATTTGCCTTACTCGCCCCGGTGGACTGGATGGTGATGGGAACCTTGGTTTTTTCGGTCAGAATCTGGCCCACCGCCGACCCAAAGGCATAATACGTACCGGTATTTCCCCCGGTAGCCATGCGGAGCTGCTGGCTGCTGCCCTTGGCATAAGCGCCAAGGGTCAAACCCAGAAACAACACCACGGTAATAAAAAGAATTCCTGAACGTTTCATATTTCTCCTCCTTCTAAATTAAACAGACTACAAGACTATACAAACTTAACTCCATTAATGTAAACCCCAGTGGGTCAGAATTCCGCGGTTCTGGCGGCCTCGAATTCCTTGTCAATCGCATTGGAGGGTTTCGGAGTCCCCAGGCTTACCAGGAAGATGACCAGGCAGGACAGGATAAATGCGGGGAGCAGTTCGTACACCCCAAAGGCCCCGCCGAGTTTGCTGATCCCTTCCTTCCATATAAACACCATAAGCCCCCCCGTCAGCATCCCCGCGATGGCGCCCTGTAGGGTGGTTCGTTTCCAGAAAAGGGAAAAGAGGATAAGCGGGCCAAAGGTGGCGCCCAGTCCCGCCCAGGCGTAGGACACGATCCGAAATATGGACTGGTTCCCCGAAAGGGCGATGGTCACCCCGAAAATTGTTACCAACAGCATGGTGATCCGGGCCACCCACATTACCAGTTGTTCCCCGGCATCCTTCTTGAGGAGCCCCTTGAAGAGATCGTTAGCCAGGGCCGATGAGGCGATAAGCATATAGGAGTCACTGGAACTCATGGACGCCGCCAGGATGCCGGAAATTACCAGCCCCGCCAGCAGGGGGGGGAAGAATTCCTTTGCCATGTGGAGGAAAATGGTCTCCGAATCCCCCGCCGTGGTTAAGAGGCCCGGCAGATACGCCCGCCCGATAAGGCCGATAGCCACCGCTGCGAAGAGGGAGAGTCCGCACCAGGTCACCGCGATGAGCCGGGATTCCGGAATCTTGGAGGATTTCTTAATCGCCATGAACCGGAGCAACACATGGGGCATCCCGAAGTACCCAAGCCCCCAAGCCAGGCAGGACAGGATGGAGAGGAAACCGTAATTTGCCCCCCCGGCAGCGAAGCTGGGCAGGCCGTTCACCACCGCCTGGGTGGTTCCCCCGCCGACGGCATTCCCCGCCGCGTCCACCGGCGCCGCGATACCGAAAATATCCGTAAACCGGGGAAAATTCGCCAGGTTTTCCGACACCCCCGCAAAGCCCCCGGCATGAACGAACCCGAATACCAGCACCAGGAACAGGGCGCAGATCATCAGGATACCCTGGATAAAGTCGCAGGTGCTTTCCGCCAGGAAGCCCCCCAGAAGGGTATAGACCATCACCAGGGCCGCTCCCAGGATAACCATGGCGATAAAATAGTTTTCTGCCCCGAACACATAGCCAAAAAGCTTCCCGAAGGTAACAAACTGAGCCCCGACATATATAGAAAAGAACACCAGGATCATTATGGCGGCGATGGACATAAGGATCCGTTTTTTGTCGTGGAACCGGTTGCTAAAGAAATCCGGCAGGGTGATGGCGTTATCCGCCACCTGGGAATATGACCGGAGCCGCTTGGCCACGAGCTTCCAGTTCACCCAGGTACCGATGAAGAGCCCCACGGCGGTCCAGAAAGCCTCCCCCATCCCGGTAAAGTAAGCTACCCCCGGCAGCCCCATCAGGAGCCACCCGCTCATATCCGAGGCCTCGGCGCTCATGGCGGCCACCCAGGGCCCGAGCCCCCGTTTCCCCAGGAAAAACTCCTCGGGGTTACTGTTACTCCGCCGGGCAAACCACAACCCGATAACGATAATAAGTACCAGATAGGCGGCCATGCCGACCAAAGTCTGAATAGAAGCAGACATACATCCTCCTTTGGATATGCAGACCTATAGATATTTTGCCGAAAGGGAGTGGGACGAAGAAACCTCCGGCCAAGGCGGATTCGCCGCCTTAGTCCCGAAGCAACTATGTAATTATTGCCGGCAATTGCCCCACATTGCTACAGATGTAGCATATAGTATGAAGGTTGTCAATGGCTGCCTAAGTTCTTACAGCAATTCTAAATTTGCCTGATTTATGATAAAATCGGGGGTATGGGTGGGGAAACATTTGAGCGGCTAATGAGGAATCTAGACAAAGCGGCGGAGAAGATACCCGACAACCGGCATGGGCCGAATA
>BNUR01000071.1 GCA_025997495.1 Spirochaetia bacterium
GGGGACTTCGTGTTCCTCAAGGGGGGGAACGGCGGCTGGGGAAACATCCATTTTAAGTCGTCGGTGACCCAGGCCCCCCGGAAGGCCCTGCCGGGAAAGCCCGGTGAAAAGCGGCGGCTCCGGGTGGAGATACAGGTGCTGGCAGACATCGGCCTGGTGGGTTTCCCCAACGCGGGAAAATCCTCCCTGCTGAATCGCTTCACCAATGCCCGGCCTAAAATCGCCCCCTACCCCTTTACCACCAAAATACCAAACCTGGGGGTGCTTACCCTGGGTGACCGGGACATCATCCTGGCGGATATACCGGGGCTCATTGAAGGAGCGTCCAATGGGGCGGGCCTGGGGATACGGTTCCTCAAACATATCGCCCGCACCGCCGCCCTGGCCTTTCTCATAGACCTGTCGGAGGATAATTATCGGGACGCCTTCGATATCCTCTATAAAGAACTGGAAACCTTCTCGCCGGAACTGGTCAAAAAGCCCCGCGTACTGGTTGGTACTAAAACCGATTTGGAACTTTCCGCAGAACGGCTGGCAGAACTACAGGCCAAGTATCCCGGAGAAACGATCCGGGGAATATCGGTGTTTTCCGGGGAGGGGCTGGTTGAACTGGCGGCCTGCCTGGGACGGCTGGCCGCCGAGGTGGAAAAGGAAAAGGTGCATGGCTGGGGAACAGAAACCATGGGGGACTTTGAGGCCGGCGCTTTAGGGGATAGCCGGGACGGGGAAACGGAAACTGTGGAGAATGTTGAGGCAGGTGACATCAACCGGAGGTTCCCCTCTTGAAGTACGCGATCCTGGGGGGCAGCTTCAACCCCATCCACATGGGCCATCTGTTTTTGGCGGATACGGCCCTTTCCGCATTCGGCTATGACCGGATCATCCTGGTACCCGCCTATAGCTCCCCTTTCAAGCTTGGCGCACAGGGGGCCTCCCCCAAGGATCGGCTGGATATGCTCATCGCCTCCATCCCTGCGGATCCCCGGCTGACCATTGATGATGGCGAAATCCGGCGGGAAGGGGTTTCCTATACCATCGATACCATCAAGGATATCCGGGAACGGTACCGGCCCGAGGGGAAGCCAGGGCTTATCCTGGGGGATGATCTGGCCCGAGACTTCCATAAATGGCGGAGCGCCGATGAGATCGTGTCCCTTACGGATATCATCATTGCCCGCAGGCTTTCGGTGGAGGATTTGCCCTTCCCCTATCCCCACAAGCGGCTGAAAAATGAAATCGTGGAGCTTTCTTCGGGGAATGTCCGGGATCGCATCGGGAGCGGGGAAGCCTGGAGCTACCTGGTGCCGCCCGGGGCGCGATTTATTATCGAAGACCGCTCCCTTTACGGCCTGGCGAAGAAACCGGACACGGCTATCACCCGGGAACGCATCGCGGATATCGAAAACACGGTACGTACCATGATAAGCCCCTCCCGGTTCCTCCATTCCCGAAATGTTGCCCTTCTGACGCAGGATCTCTGCATTCGCTACGGCGACCCCTACGGCGCTTGCCTTGGTATGGATCCTGCGGCGGGATATCTGGCCGGAATCGCCCACGATATGTGCAAGTCCCTGCCGGAAGCGGAACTTTTCCGGCTGACACAGATGGACGGGAAGTCAGTATCAAAGCTGGAGCGGAAGAAGCCCACCCTGCTCCATGCCCGGGCGGCGGCGGTATTGCTCAAGGAGCGTTTCGGTATACATAACAAGGATATCCTTGAGGCAGTACGCCTCCACACCATGGCGGATACCGAAATGAGCCCCCTGGCAAAGGCGGTGTTTATTGCCGATAAAATTGAGGTTTCACGGGAGCATGTAAGCGCAGGTCTCCGGGATAACGGCAGTTTTGACGACCTGGACACCCTGTTTGCCGCGGTTCTGAACGAAACCGTGGCGTATCTCCGCTCCCGGAAACTCTCCCTGTCCAAGGGAACCCTGCGCTTATTGGAAGTTATGAAGGGAACCAGAACATCGGGCCAAAGTGCCGCAGGTTCCGGAGGCGGCTTTTGAGAAAAATAAAGGCCGATGCCAGCGCATTTCTTTTAGCACTCATCCTGCTGCTCCTGGGGGGAGGCATTGGGTTCACCATTTTAGCCCTGCGCTCGGATCCGATTGAGGAAGCCCTTTCCGGAGATCGGGTAATACGGACACTCTTTATCATTGAGGGAGATAAGAAGCCCCTGAGTTCCTATGTGTTGTTCTATTATCCGGAAACCAAACGGGCAGCCATTTTCGACATACCCGGCGAAGTGGGGCTGATCATCCAGCGAATCAACCGGGTAGACCGGATCGATACGGTGTATGACCCCCAAAGAGTCAGTGTTTTCGAAAGGGAGATAGAAAAGTTCCTGGGAGTTGATATTGATTTTTCCATCGTGATAGAGCTGGAAAACCTGGGAAAGGTAGTGGATTTAATCGAGGGGGTGGAACTGTTCATCCCTGCCCCGGTGGAAATATATGAAAAAGACAATATTATCCTCTTTCCATCGGGGGTGACCCGGCTGGACGGGCACAAAGCCCAAAGGTACATCACCTATGAATTGCCGGAGGAGGATCGGGAACTGGCTCATTTCCGGCGGCAACGGTTTTTTCTGGGCCTTATTAAGCGGATGGGGGAAAAGGCCGGCTACCTCAAGCAAGCGCCGGTGGCCCAGATATACCAGGAACTGCTAAAAACGCCCATGGATAACCGAACCCGTACCCGGCTTTTTGATGAGTTGGCCAAGCTTGATACGAACCGGGTGAATATCCAGTCCGTGGGGGGCATTTCCCGGGAAGTTTCCGGGCAGCGGCTGCTCTTTCCCCTCTACGACGGCAACCTGATCAAGGAAATTGTCCGCCAGTCCCTTGCGGCCCTGACCAGGCAGATGGAAGGGGCGGTTTCCGAACGGGTCTTTACCGTTGAGGTTCTGAACGGAACCGTCACAGCGGGGCTTGCGGGGAGGACGGCGGATCTGATCCGGGGTTTCGGGTATGACGTTATTTCCATCGGCAACGCAGACCGCAGCGACTACGAAATTACGGAAGTTGTGGATCATTCCGGGTACGAGGACATGGTCAAAACTTTTGCGGAAATAATCCGCTGCCAGAATATCCGGTTCAGGCCGGAACTGGAAATACCGCTTCAGAACCTGGAATATGGTTCGGATTTCACCCTTATTATTGGAAAGGACTTTAATGGAAGATACGCTTCGGGCGAATGACAAGGGCATTGCAAATGACAAGGGCATTGCAAATGGCCAAAACACCGCCCTCGAATTAGCCGCCCTTATCAGGGAACACCGCGGGGAAGATGTCATCGTGATGGATCTCCGGAAAATCAACTACTGGACAGATTTCTTTGTGATCGCCACGGTCTCCAGTAACACCCACCTCCAGGGACTGCAACGGCACATCAAGGACTATGCCCGGGAAAAGGGCATACCGATACTCCGGGGGCACAGAAAAACCGGCGCCGATGACGAATGGAACCTCACCGATTTGGGAAACATTGTGATCCACCTTATGTCTGCGAATGCCCGGTCTTTCTATGAATTGGAACGGCTTTGGAGCGCCGCCGTGGTATTGGATACCGAGCCTTAAAACCCGCTATTCATCGTCGTCGTAGCCCGGATCCTCTTCAAAGTCGTCGTCGAAATCATCATCGTCATCGTCGTCATCAAATTCGTCGTCGTCATCATCATCATCGTCGAATTCGTCTTCAAACTCGTCCTCGAAATCGTCTTCCATGTCGTCAAAATCGTCTTCTTCATCCAGATCATCGTCATCGTCGTCATCCAGGGCCATGAAGGATGGAAAAACGTCATTGTACTCTCTGAACAGAACCATAGCTTTCTCCGTTATAAGTGACTTTCCTTGAAACATAAGGGGAAGTTTCAGTATCTGTCAACTGGTTTGTATAGAATATAGTGTTTTTTTTAAAACCATGGTAGAATCCTTTTGAATCTTGAAAAGGAGCGTTTATGAGGATTGCCACAGACATCGGCGGAACCTTTACAGACCTTGTTGCCCTGGACGAGCAGGGACGGGTTTATACGGTCAAGGGGGATACTACTCCCCCGAATTTTGAACAGGGTGTCATAGAGGTTATGGAAAAGAGCGGTATCAATCCGGGAGATTTAAGCGCCTTTATCCACGGCACCACCACTATTATCAATGCGCTGACGGAACGCAAGGGCGCCAAAACGGGGCTTATCACCACCAGGGGGTTCCGGGATGTGCTTGAGATTGCCCGGTGTAACCGGCCGGATCTCTTCAACCTGGTTTTCGCCAAGCCCCGGCCCTTCATCCCCCGGTATCTCCGGTTCGAAGTGGAGGAGCGGATCGCCGCGGACGGTGAAATCATCACCCCATTGAACAAGGCGGAACTTGCCCAGGCGGCGGAGGGGCTGAAAAAGGAGGGGGTTGAGGCGGTCGCGGTGTGTTTTATCAACTCCTATGCCAATGACAAACACGAACAGGAGACCCTTGCCTGTATCAAAGAAGCTCTGCCGGGAGTTTTTGTGACCTCATCGGGTCAGATTACCCGGGAATGGCGGGAATATGAGCGGAGTTCCACGGTTGCCCTGAACGCCTATGTAGGCCCCGTGGCTTCCCAATACATTTACAAACTTGAAAAAGAACTGGACCGGATCGGGGTGAAGGGGGGCAAATTCTTCATGCAGTCCAACGGCGGGACCACCCCCTTTGAGGGCGCCCGGGAAAATCCCATCAACATGGTGGAATCCGGCCCGGTGGCGGGGGTCTTCGGGACCGCCGTATTAGGTAAGGCCATTGGGGAAGAACAGCTTATTGCCTTTGACGTAGGGGGGACCACCGCAAAATGCTCCCTCATAGACCGGGGTGAGGTAAAGATCACCACCAGTTACCGGATCGAGCGGACGGACCGGAACGCCGGGTACCCCATTATGATCCCCGTGGTGGATATTGTAGAAATCGGCAACGGCGGCGGTTCCATCGCCTGGATTGATCCTTCGGGTTCCCTCAAGGTGGGGCCCAAATCCGCCGGCGCATTGCCGGGGCCGGTGGCCTATGGCCGGGGCGGTACGGAACCTACCACCACCGACGCCTGTTTGATAGCCGGGCGGCTTTCCCCGGCGAATTTTGCGGGAACGGTAGACATTGCTGCAGTAGAAGCAGCTCTGGTAAACCGGGTGGGTAAACCCCTGGGTATGGACGCAGAGGAGGCGGCGGTGAGCGTTATCCGGGTGGCGGAATCGAACATGTACAACGCCCTGAAGCTCATATCGGTGCGCCGTGGCTATGACCCCCGGGACTTTACCCTGGTAGCCTTTGGGGGCGGGGGCCCCATGCACGCCGCCAGCCTGGCCCGGGAGCTGGGTATACGCCGGGTGGTGGTCCCGGTGGCGGCGGCGGTGTTTTCCGCCTGGGGTATGCTCATGACCGATATGCGCCATGATTATATTCAGACCAGGATACGCCTTCTGGATCAGGCGTCCCCCAGGGAACTGGATCAGATGTGGGACGGGCTTCTCGACAAGGCCAGGAAGGATTTTTCATCCCACGGTGTAAGCGATATCAGCTTTGATTACTATGCGGATATGCGTTACGCCGGGCAGGAGCATACGGTAAAAGTGCGGACCCCCGCCCCTTCCTGGGATGATGCGGCCAAGGCCAAAATCGTAAAGGGCTTCCACGAAACCCACGAGCATTACTATACCTACCGGCTGGAAGGGACCCCGGTGGAGATCGTAAACCTCCATCTGGCGGTCTACGGAAAAACCGATAAACCTGAATTGAAGAAACTTCCCCGGCAGAACGGTTCCCTTGAAAAGGCATTCAAGGAAAAGCGGCGGGTGTATTTTTCTCAGGAAGGCTGGCAGGACACCCCCATATACGACCGGGAGCGCCTTTTTCCGGGGGCCAGGCTCACCGGGCCGGTCCTGGTGGAGGAAAAAGCCGCCGCCGCCCTGGCGGGTACGGGCCAAACCCTCACGGTTGACGATTACGGCAACCTGATCATTGAAACGGAGGTAAAATAATGAACGCAACTGACTCGGTAACCCTTGATATTGTAAAAGACTCACTGATAGCTATCGGGGACGAGGTGTTTTACGCCTTTGCCCAGACATCGATGAGTCCCATCATCTATGAAACCCTGGATTATGCCTGCGGGATCGCCGATGTGAAGGGGGATCTCCTCACCCAGGGCAACGGCGCCTGTGGGTTCATCGGCATGATATCCCCCATGATCGGGGAAGTCATCGAGAAATTCGGCAAGGAAACCATGAAGAGCGGGGATGTCTACCTCATCAACGATCCCTACATGGGGGGCGGCACCCATCTTTCGGATATCGGCATGGTGATGCCCGTGTTCTACCGGGGGGAGATCATCGCCTTTGTGGGAAACAAGGCCCACTGGTCCGATGTGGGGGGCATGGCCGCCGGTTCCTTTACCACCAACTCCACCGAGGTCTTCCAGGAGGGGCTCCGGTTTTCCGGGGTAAAACTGGTGGACGCCGGGGAGATCAACCCGTCCCTCACGGATATGATCGCCGCAAACGTCCGCTTTCCGGTTTCCGCCAACGGCGATATGTGGGGGCAAATCGCCTCCCTGCGAACCGGCTTTAACCGGCTGGTGGAACTCTGCGACAAATACGGGAAGGAGGTACTCCTCAAGTCCATGGCCCGGCTCATGGATCAGGGGGAACAGGCCGCCCGGACACGGCTGGCGGAGATGCCCAAGGGGTCCTGGGAAGCGGAGCAATTCATGGATGATGACGGGCATGGCAATTTGGTAAAGATCAAGGTGAAGGTGACCATCACGGAAAAAAACTTTATCGCCGATTTTTCCGGCAGCAGCCCCCAGGTAGTGAGCCCCATCAACACGGGCTACAGTTCCCTGGGCGCGGGGGTTAAGGTGGCCTATATGTCTATCATCAACCCCGGCCTTTCGGTGAACGACGGGGTATTCCGCACCATGGAGGTGATTGCCGAGGAAGCTTCGGTGCTGAAGTGCAAGGCTCCGGCCCCCACTTCCTGTTACTTTGAGAGCATGCTCTACGCTTTGGATACGGTCTGGAAAGCCCTGGCCCCGGTGTTCCCCGAATATCTCGGCGCGGGGCACATGCTTTCGGTCTGCGCGGTGATCCTCGCGGGAAACCACCACAAAAGCGGCCTCCCCTTCCTGATAGTGGAGCCCACCGGCGGCGGCTGGGGGGCGTCCCGGGGCAAGGACGGCGAAGTGGGCCGGAGCCTTGCACTTCAGCACCGAAGCTTCCTCGGCAATCACCTCCATGGTGCGGAATACCCCGTCGTTCACCGAAAGGCCGGGGTTGATGATAGACATATAGGCCACCTTAACCCCCGCGCCCAGGGAACTGTAGCCCGTGTTGATGGGGCTCACTACCTGGGGGCTGCTGCCGGAAAAATCGGCGATAAAGTTTTTTTCCGTGATGGTCACCTTCACCTTGATCTTTACCAAATTGCCATGCCCGTCATCATCCATGAATTGCTCCGCTTCCCAGGACCCCTTGGGCATCTCCGCCAGCCGTGTCCGGGCGGCCTGTTCCCCCTGATCCATGAGCCGGGCCATGGACTTGAGGAGTACCTCCTTCCCGTATTTGTCGCAGAGTTCCACCAGCCGGTTAAAGCCGGTTCGCAGGGAGGCGATTTGCCCCCACATATCGCCGTTGGCGGAAACCGGAAAGCGGACGTTTGCGGCGATCATATCCGTGAGGGACGGGTTGATCTCCCCGGCGTCCACCAGTTTTACCCCGGAAAACCGGAGCCCCTCCTGGAAGACCTCGGTGGAGTTGGTGGTAAAGGAACCGGCGGCCATGCCCCCCACATCGGACCAGTGGGCCTTGTTTCCCACAAAGGCGATGATCTCCCCCCGGTAGAACACGGGCATCACCATGCCGATATCCGAAAGATGGGTGCCGCCCCCCATGTAGGGATCGTTGATGAGGTAGACATCCCCGCTCTTCATGGTTTCCTTGCCGAATTTCTCGATGACTTCCCCGATCATGGGGGATATCATGCCGATGAACCCACAGGCGCCGTTGCCCTGGGTGAGGAGATCCCCCTTCACATCGGCGATCCCGCAGGCATAATCCAGGGTTTCATAGATGATGGGACTCATCGATGTCTGGGCAAAGGCGTAAAACACCTCGTCCCCGATAGCTATCAGTGAGTCTTTTACAATATCAAGGGTTACCGAGTCAGTTGCGTTCATTATTTTACCTCCGTTTCAATGATCAGGTTGCCGTAATCGTCAACCGTGAGGGTTTGGCCCGTACCCGCCAGGGCGGCGGCGGCTTTTTCCTCCACCAGGACCGGCCCGGTGAGCCTGGCCCCCGGAAAAAGGCGCTCCCGGTCGTATATGGGGGTGTCCTGCCAGCCTTCCTGAGAAAAATACACCCGCCGCTTTTCCTTGAATGCCTTTTCAAGGGAACCGTTCTGCCGGGGAAGTTTCTTCAATTCAGGTTTATCGGTTTTTCCGTAGACCGCCAGATGGAGGTTTACGATCTCCACCGGGGTCCCTTCCAGCCGGTAGGTATAGTAATGCTCGTGGGTTTCGTGGAAGCCCTTTACGATTTTGGCCTTGGCCGCATCATCCCAGGAAGGGGCGGGGGTCCGCACTTTTACCGTATGCTCCTGCCCGGCGTAACGCATATCCGCATAGTAATCAAAGCTGATATCGCTTACACCGTGGGATGAAAAATCCTTCCTGGCCTTGTCGAGAAGCCCGTCCCACATCTGATCCAGTTCCCTGGGGGACGCCTGATCCAGAAGGCGTATCCTGGTCTGAATATAATCATGGCGCATATCGGTCATGAGCATACCCCAGGCGGAAAACACCGCCGCCGCCACCGGGACCACCACCCGGCGTATACCCAGCTCCCGGGCCAGGCTGGCGGCGTGCATGGGGCCCCCGCCCCCAAAGGCTACCAGGGTAAAGTCCCGGGGGTCATAGCCACGGCGCACCGATATGAGCTTCAGGGCGTTGTACATGTTCGATTCCGCCACCCGGATAACGCTCACCGCCGCCTCCTCTGCGTCCATACCCAGGGGTTTACCCACCCGGTTTACCAGAGCTGCTTCTACTGCAGCAATGTCTACCGTTCCCGCAAAATTCGCCGGGGAAAGCCGCCCGGCTATCAAACAGGCGTCGGTGGTGGTAGGTTCCGTACCGCCCCGGCCATAGGCCACCGGCCCCGGCAATGCGCCGGCGGATTTGGGCCCCACCTTGAGGGAACCCGAAGGATCAATCCAGGCGATGGAACCGCCGCCGTTGCCGATTTCTACAATATCCACCACGGGGATCATAATGGGGTACCCGGCGTTCCGGTCCGTCCGCTCGATCCGGTAACTGGTGGTGATCTTTACCTCACCCCGGTCTATGAGGGAGCATTTTGCGGTGGTCCCCCCTACGTCAAAGGCAATAAGCTGTTCTTCCCCAATGGCCTTACCTAATACGGCGGTCCCGAAGACCCCCGCCACCGGGCCGGATTCCACCATGTTGATGGGATTTTCCCGGGCGCCCTCAAAGGGGGTGGTCCCGCCGTTGGACTGCATGAAGAATTTGCCCCCCTTCACCCCGATCCGGTCCAGTTCTTTTTCAAGTTTGTAAATGTATTGGGAAGCCACGGGGCCTACATAGGCGTTCAGGGCAACCGTGGAACTCCGCTCATATTCCCGCCATTCCCGGGTAATCTGACCCGATGAGGTCACAAAAACTCCCGGCAGAGCTTCTTTGATACAGGCAAGGGTCTCCTGTTCGTGTTTGTCATTGGCATAGGAGTTGATAAAACACACCGCGACCGCCTCAACCCCCTCCTTTTTCAGCCCCTCCGCCGCCTGGGCAAGTTCCGCCTTGTTCAATGGGGTGATGATTTCACCGTCCGCGGCGATCCGCTCCTCCACTTCGAACCGGAGATACCGGGGGATGAAGGGCCGGGGCTTGGCGAAAACCAGGTTGAAGAGATCCGGCCGGTTACACCGGGCAATCTCAAGCACATCCCGGAACCCCCTGGTGGTGATAAGCCCCGTTTTGGCGCCCTTGCGTTCCGTCAGCGCATTGATAATAGTGGTGGTGCCGTGGATAAAGGCGCTTAAATCTCCCGGATTGATACCGCTCTTTTCCATAACCTCTATGACACCCTGTTCAAAATTCGGGGGAGTAGTATCCCCCTTGACCGTATAAACCCGTCCCTGCTCGTCCAGGGCAACAAGGTCTGTAAAGGTTCCGCCGATGTCTGTGGCAATCCTCATAAACGCTCCTTTTCAAGATTCAAAAGGATTCTACCATGGTTTTAAAAAAAACACTATATTCTATACAAACCAGTTGACAGATACTGAAACTTCCCCTTATGTTTCAAGGAAAGTCACTTATAACGGAGAAAGCTATGGTTCTGTTCAGAGAGTACAATGACGTTTTTCCATCCTTCATGGCCCTGGATGACGACGATGACGATGATCTGGATGAAGAAGACGATTTTGACGACATGGAAGACGATTTCGAGGACGAGTTTGAAGACGAATTCGACGATGATGATGATGACGACGACGAATTTGATGACGACGATGACGATGATGATTTCGACGACGACTTTGAAGAGGATCCGGGCTACGACGACGATGAATAGCGGGTTTTAAGGCTCGGTATCCAATACCACGGCGGCGCTCCAAAGCCGTTCCAATTCATAGAAAGACCGGGCATTCGCAGACATAAGGTGGATCACAATGTTTCCCAAATCGGTGAGGTTCCATTCGTCATCGGCGCCGGTTTTTCTGTGCCCCCGGAGTATCGGTATGCCCTTTTCCCGGGCATAGTCCTTGATGTGCCGTTGCAGTCCCTGGAGGTGGGTGTTACTGGAGACCGTGGCGATCACAAAGAAATCTGTCCAGTAGTTGATTTTCCGGAGATCCATCACGATGACATCTTCCCCGCGGTGTTCCCTGATAAGGGCGGCTAATTCGAGGGCGGTGTTTTGGCCATTTGCAATGCCCTTGTCATTTGCAATGCCCTTGTCATTCGCCCGAAGCGTATCTTCCATTAAAGTCCTTTCCAATAATAAGGGTGAAATCCGAACCATATTCCAGGTTCTGAAGCGGTATTTCCAGTTCCGGCCTGAACCGGATATTCTGGCAGCGGATTATTTCCGCAAAAGTTTTGACCATGTCCTCGTACCCGGAATGATCCACAACTTCCGTAATTTCGTAGTCGCTGCGGTCTGCGTTGCCGATGGAAATAACGTCATACCCGAAACCCCGGATCAGATCCGCCGTCCTCCCCGCAAGCCCCGCTGTGACGGTTCCGTTCAGAACCTCAACGGTAAAGACCCGTTCGGAAACCGCCCCTTCCATCTGCCTGGTCAGGGCCGCAAGGGACTGGCGGACAATTTCCTTGATCAGGTTGCCGTCGTAGAGGGGAAAGAGCAGCCGCTGCCCGGAAACTTCCCGGGAAATGCCCCCCACGGACTGGATATTCACCCGGTTCGTATCAAGCTTGGCCAACTCATCAAAAAGCCGGGTACGGGTTCGGTTATCCATGGGCGTTTTTAGCAGTTCCTGGTATATCTGGGCCACCGGCGCTTGCTTGAGGTAGCCGGCCTTTTCCCCCATCCGCTTAATAAGGCCCAGAAAAAACCGTTGCCGCCGGAAATGAGCCAGTTCCCGATCCTCCTCCGGCAATTCATAGGTGATGTACCTTTGGGCTTTGTGCCCGTCCAGCCGGGTCACCCCCGATGGAAAGAGGATAATATTGTCTTTTTCATATATTTCCACCGGGGCAGGGATGAACAGTTCCACCCCCTCGATTAAATCCACTACCTTTCCCAGGTTTTCCAGCTCTATCACGATGGAAAAATCAATATCAACTCCCAGGAACTTTTCTATCTCCCTTTCGAAAACACTGACTCTTTGGGGGTCATACACCGTATCGATCCGGTCTACCCGGTTGATTCGCTGGATGATCAGCCCCACTTCGCCGGGTATGTCGAAAATGGCTGCCCGTTTGGTTTCCGGATAATAGAACAACACATAGGAACTCAGGGGCTTCTTATCTCCCTCAATGATAAAGAGTGTCCGTATTACCCGATCTCCGGAAAGGGCTTCCTCAATCGGATCCGAGCGCAGGGCTAAAATGGTGAACCCAATGCCTCCCCCCAGGAGCAGCAGGATGAGTGCTAAAAGAAATGCGCTGGCATCGGCCTTTATTTTTCTCAAAAGCCGCCTCCGGAACCTGCGGCACTTTGGCCCGATGTTCTGGTTCCCTTCATAACTTCCAATAAGCGCAGGGTTCCCTTGGACAGGGAGAGTTTCCGGGAGCGGAGATACGCCACGGTTTCGTTCAGAACCGCGGCAAACAGGGTGTCCAGGTCGTCAAAACTGCCGTTATCCCGGAGACCTGCGCTTACATGCTCCCGTGAAACCTCAATTTTATCGGCAATAAACACCGCCTTTGCCAGGGGGCTCATTTCGGTATCCGCCATGGTGTGGAGGCGTACTGCCTCAAGGATATCCTTGTTATGTATACCGAAACGCTCCTTGAGCAATACCGCCGCCGCCCGGGCATGGAGCAGGGTGGGCTTCTTCCGCTCCAGCTTTGATACTGACTTCCCGTCCATCTGTGTCAGCCGGAAAAGTTCCGCTTCCGGCAGGGACTTGCACATATCGTGGGCGATTCCGGCCAGATATCCCGCCGCAGGATCCATACCAAGGCAAGCGCCGTAGGGGTCGCCGTAGCGAATGCAGAGATCCTGCGTCAGAAGGGCAACATTTCGGGAATGGAGGAACCGGGAGGGGCTTATCATGGTACGTACCGTGTTTTCGATATCCGCGATGCGTTCCCGGGTGATAGCCGTGTCCGGTTTCTTCGCCAGGCCGTAAAGGGAGCGGTCTTCGATAATAAATCGCGCCCCGGGCGGCACCAGGTAGCTCCAGGCTTCCCCGCTCCCGATGCGATCCCGGACATTCCCCGAAGAAAGCTCCACGATTTCATTTTTCAGCCGCTTGTGGGGATAGGGGAAGGGCAAATCCTCCACCGAAAGCCTGCGGGCAATGATGATATCCGTAAGGGACACGATCTCATCGGCGCTCCGCCATTTATGGAAGTCTCGGGCCAGATCATCCCCCAGGATAAGCCCTGGCTTCCCCTCGGGCCGGTACCGTTCCCGGATATCCTTGATGGTATCGATGGTATAGGAAACCCCTTCCCGCCGGATTTCGCCATCATCAATGGTCAGCCGGGGATCCGCAGGGATGGAGGCGATGAGCATATCCAGCCGATCCTTGGGGGAGGCCCCCTGTGCGCCAAGCTTGAAAGGGGAGCTATAGGCGGGTACCAGGATGATCCGGTCATAGCCGAATGCGGAAAGGGCCGTATCCGCCAAAAACAGATGGCCCATGTGGATGGGGTTGAAGCTGCCCCCCAGGATCGCGTACTTCAAGAGGGGAACCTCCGGTTGATGTCACCTGCCTCAACATTCTCCACAGTTTCCGTTTCCCCGTCCCGGCTATCCCCTAAAGCGCCGGCCTCAAAGTCCCCCATGGTTTCTGTTCCCCAGCCATGCACCTTTTCCTTTTCCACCTCGGCGGCCAGCCGTCCCAGGCAGGCCGCCAGTTCAACCAGCCCCTCCCCGGAAAACACCGATATTCCCCGGATCGTTTCTCCGGGATACTTGGCCTGTAGTTCTGCCAGCCGTTCTGCGGAAAGTTCCAAATCGGTTTTAGTACCAACCAGTACGCGGGGCTTTTTGACCAGTTCCGGCGAGAAGGTTTCCAGTTCTTTATAGAGGATATCGAAGGCGTCCCGATAATTATCCTCCGACAGGTCTATGAGAAAGGCCAGGGCGGCGGTGCGGGCGATATGTTTGAGGAACCGTATCCCCAGGCCCGCCCCATTGGACGCTCCTTCAATGAGCCCCGGTATATCCGCCAGGATGATGTCCCGGTCACCCAGGGTAAGCACCCCCAGGTTTGGTATTTTGGTGGTAAAGGGGTAGGGGGCGATTTTAGGCCGGGCATTGGTGAAGCGATTCAGCAGGGAGGATTTTCCCGCGTTGGGGAAACCCACCAGGCCGATGTCTGCCAGCACCTGTATCTCCACCCGGAGCCGCCGCTTTTCACCGGGCTTTCCCGGCAGGGCCTTCCGGGGGGCCTGGGTCACCGACGACTTAAAATGGATGTTTCCCCAGCCGCCGTTCCCCCCCTTGAGGAACACGAAGTCCCC
>BNUR01000072.1 GCA_025997495.1 Spirochaetia bacterium
TTTGGTGGTTAGAACAGTATATCATAAGAGAACGGATATGTCTTTTTTTTCACCCATTGGGTGGTTGTAGTTTTAACATAATTCCTTGTCTTATATGGAGTTAGCTGAATTAGTGTACGGATTCAGGTTCTTTTCAATTGTATAGAAGGAGTGAGAAGTGAGTGTTTTGAATACCTATTTGCCCCGTAGCGAATTTGATTCCTACGAGGATTACTACGCGAATTATTCGGTGACCATTCCGGAAAACTTTAATTTTGCCTGGGATGTAATGGACGTCCGGGCTGCGGAAACCCCCAATGACCGTGCCCTGGCCTGGTGCGACGAGCTTGGTGCCGAAGCGGAATTTACCTACGCCGATATTAAGCGCCTCTCCGATAAAGCCGCCGCGGCGCTCACTGCCGAGGGGATTGGCAAAGGCGACCCGGTGATGCTGATCCTCAAGCGCCGCTGGGAATACTGGCCCATCATCCTGGCCCTTCACAAGTTGGGCGCCATCACCATTCCCGCCACCCACCTCCTGACCACCAAGGACATGGTCTACCGCTGTGACGCCGCGGACGTTGCCGCCATCATCTGCGTGGACGATGAGCAGGTGATGATCCGGGTGGATGAGGCCGTGGCAAAACTACAAGCCGCCTCCGGCGGCACTACGCCGGGGAAAAAGGCGGCACTGCGCTACAAAGCTTTTGTCCGCTCTGTCCACACCCCCGCTGACGTGCAGCCGGCTGAACGGGCTGCCGCCGCCGCTAAATCGGGCCTGACGGTGGGAAGCAATTTCCCCTGGGTAGACTTTAAGGCCCTTTGGGAAAACTCCCCGGCAGATTTCAAGCGGCCCCCGAAGGTGAATACCAACAGTGATATTATGCTCCTCTACTTTACCTCCGGTACCACCGGGATGCCGAAGATGGTTCAGCATAACTTCGCCTATCCCCTGGGGCACATCCTTACCGCCAGGTACTGGCACCAGGCTGTTCCCAGCGGCCTTCACCTTACCGTGGCGGACACCGGCTGGGCAAAGGCCGCCTGGGGGAAAATCTACGGACAGTGGATCTGCGGGACCGGCGTTTTCGTCTATGATTACGACCGCTTTGTCCCCCCGGCAATGCTGAAGATTATTGAAAAGTACAAGCTTACCACCTTCTGCGCCCCCCCCACGGTGTACCGTTTCTTCATCAAAGAGGATTTATCGAAATACGATTTCTCCGCGCTGAAACACTGTTCCGTTGCGGGGGAACCCCTGAACCCGGAAATATACGAACAGTTCTTGGCCGGCACGGGGCTCGCTCTCCACGAATGTTACGGCCAGACGGAACTTACGGTGGTAATGGCCACCATCTACCCCTGGCTGAAGCCCAAGCCCGGCTCCATGGGCAAACCCTCCCCGGGTTACGACATCGACCTCCTCCGGGAGGACGGCACAACCTGCGGCATGGGCGAGGAGGGCCAGCTTGTGGTACGCACCGGCAAACGCTGCCCCGATAGTATGTTCGGCGGCTACTACCGGGATCCGGCCCTCACCCTTAGTGTGTGGCACGATGATGTCTACTACACCGGGGACGTGGCATGGCGGGACGAGGACGGCTACTACTGGTTCGTGGGCCGCTCCGACGACGTGATAAAAAGTTCCGGCTACCGCATCGGCCCCTTTGAGGTGGAAAGCGCTTTGCTGGAACACCCTTCGGTGCTGGAGTGCGCCATCACCGGCGTCCCCGACCCCGACCGGGGCACCGTGGTTAAGGCAACAATAATTCTCGCCAAAGGCTGGACCGCTTCGGAGGAACTGAAGGTAGAACTTCAAAACCATGTGAAGAAGACCACGGCCCCCTACAAATACCCCCGTATCATTGAGTTTGTGACCGAGCTTCCCAAGACAATCAGCGGGAAAATACGGCGGGTGCAGATCCGGGCGGAGGATTCGGGCAATACGGAACTGCCGCCGGAATAGGAGGGTAAATTCGGCGGAAGCGGGATCGATGAGTCCGAGGGTTTATACTGGTCAATAGGAGATAAGATGGAGTATGAGGTTTTATTAACCTGGGATGAAGAGGCGCAGGTATGGGTTGCGGTAAACGACGATATACCGATAGCCCTTAATTCAGCGTCCCTGGATGAACTCGTGGAGCGCGTAAAGCTGGCAACCCCGGAAATTCTTGAAATGAACGGCAAACCTCATGAGGGTATGACCTTGCATTTTAAGGCTGAACGGGTTGCGGTGGCAGCGTAATGGAAATGCGGTTATGAAACAGGCGGGAATTGAATATCACTTTTAACCGGACAGCCTACAAACTCAGCCCCGCCAGATATTCCTCATACGCTTTCTGTGCGGCCTGGGCTTCCTTCCGGACGGCGTCAACCTGTACCGAAAGCTCGTCGATTTCGCCGTCCATGGCCACCAGCCGTTTGAGGTATTCCTGCCCCTGGGGTGTCTGGTTCCCCGCCGCTTCCAGGTTCCGCCGTATCCGGTCCTGTTCGGAAACACGGTAGTTTCGCTGTTCTTCGATTTCCGCCTGGGCCTCTTTGGCGGCATCGGCATTTTTTTTCAACTCAACCGCCCGCAGTAATGCTGTGCGGACATTTTCGGGCAGTTCCTGGTTTGCGGCATAGGCGGCGAAGGTTTCCGGGCGGCCCTGGGCAAGGGCTATCCGTTCCGTCCGGGGACTTTCTTCCCGCACCGTCACGGTAAACGACATGGCCGCCGGCACGGCCGCCGACCCTGCCGCCGGCAATGTCATGCTGAACCGGTACACAGAATCGGTGCGCTCATCAAAGGACATTTTGTCGTCGGTTGCGGGGACGGCCAGTTCGGTTCCCGGCGTAATGGGATGCTCCAGGATGAGCCGTTTTTCCTCCCCCGCAGCGTTATTGAAGGTATAGGATTTTTCCCAGGTGATTTTCCGGGAAATGGTCATTACCCCGCCGCTAATCGTTACCCCGCTTAAGGATTGGGAGTTTACGGCGATAAGCGCCCCGGTTACGGAAAGGTCTGCGCCGTAGGAGATAAGCCGCTTTTCGCCAATCGGGAAAAACTCTATGAGGGAGTCCCCGGCATAGGAGCCGCCGTCAAAAACCGTGATGGGTCCTGCGGGAAGTTTCATCCCCGTGGTGTTGGTTAGTTCCGCGCTCACCGCCGGGTGGCTCATCCCGCCGCTTGCCGCACGCTCCCCGCTGAAAACCAGGGTCTTCTTCACCCCTACAGTCCCCTCCACCAGGGGGAACATGGCGCTCTGCTGCCGTTCCAGGGTAATTCTTTGGGGCAGGGTAAACTCAAACTGATCCCCCAGTACCTGCCCGCGGGCGGTTGCGAACCCGAGGTTCGATGCTCCCCCGGCAAGGCCCTGCTGCACCGTATTGTACGCGGCGGAGGGGGAGGCCGGGGCAACCGGGGAAGGCGCTACCCTGCTCAGAGACTTTGCCATGGAACTGTAGTCCTCATTTTCCATCGCCACCGCCGTATCCGCCATCGCTTCATCCCGAGCGGAGCCTCCCCAGCCGGAATCGTAGGTCCGCGCCTCGGCGATCCCCGCAATGGCCAGGGGCTGCACCGGGCGGGACAGGTAGTAGGGAGGGTAGAGGTTTTGGATAAAGGAAACCGGGCGGCCCGTAACCAGGGATAGCTCCACATCGGTCCAGTCCGTGTCACCGTCGTTGTCCACAATCGCCCAGCCCTGGAGTAAGGCGCCATCGGTTCCCGGCTGCTTCCGGTTTAAGTCCAGGCGGTAGGAGACCTTCCACACCGGCGCGGGGATGACATAGCTCAGGGACACGAGGCGTCTTTCAGTTCCCGGCAGGCTGATAGTCAGCAGCCGGGTTTCCGCCTCCCGGGATGCCATGATGAGATCCAGGGCACGGCTGAGGTCGCCGTTTATTTGGGGGTCGGTAAAGGAAAAGGAAACGATGTCCTTCACCGCTATAACCCGGATACCCTGGGGGGTAACCAGGGACAGCCAGGGTTCGGAAACCGGCGGGGTAGGGTATATGGTTCTCTGTACGTCCGCCGCCCGGTATTCAACCCCCAGGATACGCCCGGTTACCGTAGAGGGGGTGTTTATCTGAATCTCGGCTCCCCGGAGGTTTTCCAGTATCGCGGCGGCCCCGGGATTGCTTGAAAGGTCGATCCGCAGGCTCCGCAGGGTACGGTAGAGGGTCTGCTCCGATGGATATCGCACCGATGGAGAATCGGATCCGGAATCATTGATAACCAGGGACTTGAGGGCGTCATTGACGGCGGCCAGGTTGAAGGGGAGGGCAAGCTCCAGGTTACCCGAAACTTCCCCCGTATGTTCAAAGTAAGCCACCCCGGAGGAGAAGAGGGAGATTTTACGGACAGGCGCCGTGGTGCCGGGAATCGCCGTTTCCTCCTGCATAGCCTGGGCAAAGGTTCCCGCTCCATTTAAGGCGAGCGCCAGAATTGTTGTCAGGGTGCACCGTAAAATTGTTTTTTTCATTTCATACATTCCTTATATCAACTATAATAAAGGACAAGCGGAAATAAAGCAATTCAAGAGGAGAACAGGGGGAGGCCGAATGATAGGTATGGACAAAAAAGAAGTACTGGAAAAGCTATTGGTTTTTATCTACGGCGGGGAAACGAGCCGGAAAACCAATGCCGAACTGCTTTCGCTCCTGGATACGGCGGAGTGCGGGCCGGGGCTGCGCCGGTTTACCCATAGGGACGCGTTCCTGATAAGTTACGGTGATATGCTTGCCCCCCCGGCAGCGGCGCCGGGTAAGGGCGCGGCGGCGGATACCGGACTTGCCCGGCTGGGAAAATTTCTGGAACGCCGTAATGAGGGGAGCTTTACCTATCTGCACATTCTGCCCTTTCATCCCTACACTTCGGACGATGGCTTTTCCGTGGTGGACTACCGGCAGGTGGATGAACGCTTCGGTTCCTGGGATGATATAGCGGCGCTGGGAACCCCTGAAAGGGGCGGCTCCTTTAAGCTGGTCTTTGATTTTGTGGTGAACCACGGCAGCGTCCAAAGCCCCTGGTTTCAGGGATTCCTCGCCGGGGATGAGGGCTATGCCGGATGGTATACCACCCGGCCCAGGGATTACGATTCTTCCGCCGTGGTTCGTCCCCGCACCCATCCCCTGCTCACCCCCTTTGTGCGTAAGGATGGCTCTACAGTATATGTGTGGACCACCTTCAGCGCCGATCAGGTTGATTATGATTTTAGTAACCCGGCGGTGCTTCTGGAGTTTGTAACAATATTCCTGGAATTCGTCCAACGGGGCGCCCGAATCGTCCGGCTTGACGCCATAGGCTATCTATGGAAGGAAGACGGTCATCCCTGCATTCATCATCCCAAAACCCATGGGGTAGTAAAACTGTTCCGGGCCATCGCGGAAGCCCTGGACCTTGACGTGCTGATCCTCACGGAAACCAACGTCCCCCATGCTCAGAACGTGGCCTATTTCGGTAACCCTGCCTGTGGCGGTGGTGACGAGGCCCACATGGTGTATAACTTCGCCCTGCCGCCCCTGGTTCTCCACTCCATGCTCTCAGGGGACGCCGCCCCCCTCCGTGCCTGGGCAAAGACCCTGCCGTCCCCTGAGACGGGCTGGTTTTTCCTCAATTACCTGGCCAGCCATGACGGGGTAGGGGTGGTTCCCGCCAAGGGTCTGGTGGAGGATGCCGCCTTTGCCGCTACTATTGAGGAGGCCCGGAAGCGGGGCGCCCTGGTAAGCTACAAGGATACGCCCCAAGGCCCTGTCCCTTACGAACTGAACTGCTCGTACCTCAGCATCGTTGCGCCGCCGTTCCTGGGTTCGCCGGAAATCCGCGCCCGGGCTTTCCTCGCCGCCCATGGGGTGCTCTTCTCCCTCTCCGGCCTCCCGGCGGTATACTTTCATAGCTGGATTGGCTCCGAAGCCTGGAAGGAGGGGCCGGATTTGCTGGGGTATAACCGGGCCGTCAACCGGGAGCGGCCCCCCATAGACCGGGTGGAAATGGAACTGGATGATCCCGCCTCCCTCCGTGCCCTGGTATACCGTGGTATTAACCGGTTCCTCCAATTCAGAAAGGCCGAGGAGGCCTTTTCCCCGGGGGTTGCCCAGAAAGTCCTGGATTCAGGCGGCGCGGTGTTTGCCCTGTTACGGGGGCCGGTTGGCGGGGCTGCCTCTTTACGGTGGGTTCTCTGCGCCCAGAACCTGGGGGGAACGCCCGCTATGGTACAGGTTGGGGAGGCCGGTGTGGCGTTGGACAGGATAGACCTGGAACCATGGGAAACCCGGTGGATAGCCGTAGGAAACGGGGAACGGCGGGAAATTTCGACGGTGGAAGGCGAAGAATAGGCAATAAAAAAACACTAAATTCTCTTCCTATTGACACAAAAAACGCTATAAACTAATATAACACAGTCTATTATATTAGGAAGGAACATCGGGCAATAGCGCAGTTGGTTAGCGTACAAGTCTGGGGGACTTGGGGTCCCCGGTTCGAATCCGGGTTGCCCGACTAAGGGAATCTTTTTGTGGCGATAGGGCTAATTCCTTGTATTATAAGGAATTAGCCCTATTGTTTTTGGGTATTATTTCTACTTTTCCTGATTTCCGGCGCCTGCACACAAAGCCGTGAGGTTTGCCTTAACTTCTTCTGTGTTCCTGCAAAGGCCGGGCTTCCAGGTAATTGTCCAGTCGTATCCGGTCCATCTCCGGGAGAAAAATAAATTCCAGGGACATATCGACTCCGGCCCGAACCACCCGGCAGATGGGGGTGATAAAATCTTTGCCGATGCGGATGGAACATTCGGCAAGTTCTATGTTTTCTTTCAGGTGATACAGGGGGGCGGTGTCTCCGGGGATGAACGAAAGGCCTGTGGTGGAAAGGGTCTGTACCTCACCCAGGATAAGCGATTTTGTCACGGGGTTTACCGCGCAAATCCCGACATCCCGGGAACCTTCAATATGAATGCGGGTGGTGCGGCGCTTTTCTTTCAGCAGTAAGTACCGGTGGAGGATCTGCTGGAGATGATCCAGTTCCGAAGGCCGGGAGAGATCGCAGGAAACGATGCCGTTGACCCCCAGGTAGAAGGCTTTCGAAGCGTTATCCACGGAAAAAGTGGGCCCCGTAAGGATGATGACGGGGCATTCCGCTTTGGAATAATTGCTGCGGACAAACTGAACCAGGGTTTTCCAGTGCCGGGGGAAGTCCCGGGCATTTACGATAATGGCGTCGGGATCTATTTCATCAATGCTGTCCATGGCCTTAAGGACATGCTGGTACCTGATTACCTCAAACCCCAGGGGCTCAATGTTTTCGGATACCAGGCTCAGGAGCTCATCGGAGCCAATGATAAGCAGTATTTTCATTCGGTTCCCAAATTTAAGACCGTATAATCAACGATGGTCCATACATCGTCTCTTTGGCGCAGGTAATAGGTGTAGCGCTTCCGCTCAATATAATTACCGGTCTTAAATTTTTCCAGCACCGAAACTGTGCCCTCCTCGGCACTGTAGGTGGTCCGCTCTATCGTAAACTCCATGGGGATGGTGGCGATCTCCCCATCGGTGACCTCCTTCTGAAGTTCATCCCGGTACCGGGCTAACATGCGCAGGCGGCCCTCTTCGCTTTCCGCAAGCCATTGGCGCTGTCGCGGGGCGTCCCGGACTATCATGGCCTCCAAATCCAGGTAGAGAAAGAATTTTTCCCACTGGCTTTTCTGACGGGCGGTGAGGATGTAGTTTACCACCTGATCCGGGGGCAATTTTTCCCGAACCAGGTTGGCGTTGGTTTCCATGTCCATCGCCTGGGGTAGGCCGCCGGGGCCTTGCAGGGCGGGGGGCCGTATGTTGAGGCTGAGCCGGTTGGATTCCAGGTAACTTGTTTCGCGGTAACCGCCGGTTCCGACGGGGGTTGTGACCATCCGGTACAGTTCCGGGTACATCCGTACCTGAACCACGTAGGCGCCACTCTTGTCCAGCAGGGTATAATTCCGCAGATTCTCCGTGAAGGAGAAGGATTCCCCGCTTTCCACGGTTATTTCCCGGAAAAACACCTGCGCGTTATTGGTTCTTCGGCGAACCAGGGTTTCCGCGGGGTTTACCGGGAGGTTTGTCATGGTCCGCACCTCAAAATTGATAGAAAAGGCTCGGTCATCCGCCAGGACGAACCGGTAGGGGGAGGGGCCCGTATTGGCGATGGTGATCTGCACAAAAATGGGATCCTCCGCCAGATAGTAGATCCGCTTGTCAAAGTACCGGATGCTCAGCCCGATATCGTGCCCGTCGGCAAAGACGGGAACGGAAAGGATACCCATAACCAGGACGAGGATCATAGTTTTTCGTTGTTTCACCACATAACCCTTATTCAGTGCGGTTCTTAAAAACCCACTGCTATATTATAGTAATCGGCAAACCGGTATAAATACCTTAGTATTCAATTGCCATTCCCCTCAAATTTTGGTATATTCGCCCTAATGAACCTTGAAGCATTTATCCTCGGGTCCGGCGGCATGATGCCCTTGCCGAACCGTCATCTTACATCGGTGCTGCTCAGGCGGGAAGGGGAGTTGTTTCTGTTTGACGCGGGGGAGGGCACCCAGGTGTCCCTGCGGAAGCTCAACCTCCGGTGGAAGAAGATATCCGTCATATTTGTCAGCCACACCCACGCCGACCATGTCACGGGCATACCGGGGCTTTTGATGCTCTCCTCCCAGGTGGATCGTGATGATCCCCTCTATATAATAGGCCCCCCGCGGATTGCCGAGTACATCGAGACCAGCCGCCGGGTGCTGGATATGTATATCAACTATGAAATTATCGTTCAGGAAGTGACCGAGCCGGGGATTGTTTACCAGGGTGATGGCTTCCATGTGCGGGCCTTTCCCCTGCGGCATACGAAGCCCTGTTACGGCTATACCCTGGAAGAAGACTGGCGGCCGGGGATGTTTCACCCCGAAAAGGCCGATGCCCTGGGGGTGCCCCGGGGGCCGCTCTGGGCGCAGCTCCAGGCCGGGGAAACCGTGACCGCTGCGGACGGCAGCGAGGTGCGGCCGGATCAGGTGTTGGGGGAACGGCGGTCAGGGCGGAAGTTTTCCTTTGTTACCGATACCCTGCCTTTTTCGGAGATCGCCGACGAGGTGCATTACTCCGATTTCTTTGTGTGCGAGGGGATGTTCGAGCGGGCCCTGGAAGAGACCGCCCGTGAAAAGAAACACATGACCGCCGAGCAGGCCGCGATTATTGCGGAGGCGGCGGAAGTCAAAAAGCTTGCCCTGATCCATTACAGCCCCCGGTATACGGAATACGATTTGAAGCAGCTTCTGAAGGAGGCGCAAAGCATATTCCCCGGAACGATACTGTCCCGGGACAGGATGGTATATCCCATTGAGTATGTCGATTAAACAATTTAAGAAGAAATTAACCACGAACCACACTAACAACACGAATGAAAGAAAAAGATTCGTGCCTTTCGTGTGGTTCATGGTTAAAATTCTTCAAGGAGAATTGGACGCATGATTGAAGTACATGGACTAACAAAACAGTACGGCGCCGTCTTAGCGGTAAAGGATGTTTCCTTTTCCGTCGGCACAGACCAGGTTCTTGGCTTTCTCGGCCCCAACGGCGCGGGGAAAACCACCATCATGAAGATCCTCACCGGTTACCATTTTCCCTCCGGGGGTACAGCCCTGGTGGACGGCATTTCCGTGGAGGATGATCCCGTTGAGGTAAAAAAGCGCATCGGTTACCTGCCGGAAAGTGTGCCCCTCTACGGCGATTTAAGCCCCGCGGAGTACCTCAGCTTTATTGCCGAGGCCCGGCTTATCCCGAAGGAGGACCGGCAAAAACGACTTGACGCGGCGCTTGACGCCTGCGGGCTCCGGCAGGTGCGTTCCAAGCGGATCGAGGATCTTTCCAAGGGCTATAAACAGCGGGTAGGCCTGGCCCAGGCCATCATCCACGATCCCCCCATCCTCATCCTGGACGAACCAACCTCCGGGCTGGACCCGAATCAGATCATCGAAATCCGCGGCCTGATAAAGGATCTGGGGAGACGGAAAACAGTAATCCTCTCCACCCATATCCTCCAGGAAGTGGAAGCGGTCTGTTCCCAGGTGCTGATCCTGAATGGAGGGCGTATCGCGGCCCAGGGCCGGCCTGAGGAAATCGCCGGCGCAATGAAGGGCGGAGACAGCGTTCAAGGGAAACGGTGTTGGGAACTGACCCTGAAGGGCGCCGACATTCACCGTATTCCTGAACGGCTCGCGGCGCTTGACAGTAACGTTAAACCCGGTGATTTGGAAGCCCGGGAGGACGCCACGATCAACCTGAGTTTCTTCCTGCCCGGTTCCGGGGATGCCTCTTCGGAACAATCGGATGGGGAACGGATCTTTGACTGGGCAGTAGCGGAGGGATACAAAATCCTCAGGATGAACCGGAAGCATCTGAGCCTGGAGGACATATTTGTGAAGCTGACAAACGAAGGTAGTACTACTAACGAGGAGGTCAAATCATGAAACTGATTTCTGAAGGGACATTATTCCCGCAAGCCTTTGCCCGCAGGGCAGCAGCCTTGGCCCGGAAGGAGCTTTACTCCCACAGCAACTCCCCGGCCTTCTACGGAATTGCCCTTTTCTTTCTGCTGTTTACCTCAATCTGGCTGTTCTATATTCAGCGTTACTTTACCCAGGACTTAGCCTCTTTGCGGGGATACTTTGCCGCGTTCCCCCTGGCCTTTATTTTTGTCATCCCGGGTATAACCATGAAAAGCTGGGCGGAGGAACGGAAAACGGGCAGTGTGGAACTGCTCCTTACCATGCCGTTTTCGGAATGGGAACTGGTGCTGGGAAAGTACTTGTCCAGCCTGGGGGTGCTTGTCTTTATTCTCCTTTTAACCATCCCCCTTCCCCTGAGTCTCATCCCCCTGGGGCATTTTGAGGGCGGGGTTATTGTCGCAGAGTATGTGGGAACATTGCTGTTAGGTTCCGCCGCCCTTAGCTTGGGGCTCCTGCTTTCCAGCCTGTCGAAAAACCAGGCAGGGGCGTTTCTGGGCAGCGCCGTGGTACTCATGGCGGTAATGCTGGTGCAGCAGATAACCTTCAGCCTTGAATTACCGGCGGCTCTTGCGGGGGCGCTCAACTTTATTTCCCTGGCCTTCCATTTTGAAAGCTTTGCCAAGGGCCTCCTCGATTCCCGGGATCTGGTGTTCTTCATCCTTGCCACGGTACTGTTTCTGTTTCTCAATACCCGGGTAATCCTGTACCGGAAGTGGAGGTAGATGTGACCAAACGACAAGTTACTATTATTACCCTTCTGTCCCTTGCCGCAATGATACTGACTGTGCTCATCAGCCGGCGTTTGTGGTTCCGCCTTGACTTAACGGAAAACAAGGCCTATACCATTTCCCCGGTGTCCCGGAATCTTCATACCGAAATTCCCGACCAGGTGCGGATTACCTATTATATTTCAGAAAAGCTGTCCGCCATTCATCCGGTTCCCAAAGAGCTTGAGGATCTGCTTAGGGAATATGCCGCCTATTCACGGGGCAGGATTCGGCTTACGGTTCGTGATCCCGTAAAGGCGGGGCTAAACCGGGAGGTGGAGTCCCTCGGCATCATCCCCCAGCAAATCGAAGTGGTGGAAAAGGATCAGACGAACATTGCCATGGTGTATTCGGGTATTGTCATTGAATACCTGGACGAGCAAGATGTGATACCCTTTGCTTTTAACCTGGAAACCCTGGAATACGATTTGACATCCCGGATACGAACATTAGTACGGGGAAAAGCGCGGGAAGCGGCGTTCCTGGTAGGGGATCCAAACAAAGAATGGTCACGTAATTATTCCATCCTCAACCAGGCTTTTGTCCAGTCCGGCTTCCGGGTGCGGGTCATAAATCCCGGCGATGAGATCCCCGACGGTCTCCCCGCACTATTTGTGTTGGGCGGGGTAGAAAGCCTGGACGAATGGGCACTCTACCGTATCGACCGGTACATCCGGGGCGGCGGCAAGGTACTCTTCGCCCTGGACGGCGTTTTTGTGGATGACGGTAACGCGCTCCAGAGCCGGGTGATGATAGACAAGGGCCTCCAGGCCATGGTGTCTTTTTACGGCGCCACGGTCAAACCGGAACTGGTTATGGATGTTACCGCCCAGAGCCTTTCCTACCAGTCGGTTGACCCCTCCGGTTCACGGGTTTACCGCATTGTCCGGTATCCCCTGTGGCTGAGCGTGCTGCCCCAAAACGGCAACACCGCCCACCCGGTAACCGCCGGTTTTAGCGGCGTTGATGTGTACTGGGCAAGCCCCCTGGAACTGAATCCCCCGGAGGGCATAAGCGCGGCCCCCCTGTTTCATACAACCCCGGATGCATGGTCACAGACCAGGGACTTTGTTGCCAACCCGGAACAGAGCTATCAGTTCCAGGGGGAATTGGGCGAAACAAAGGGAGAAAAGCTATTGGCCGCCGCTCTTACCGGTGTTTTCCCCAGTTGGTTTGACGGCGTGGCAAAGCCGGTTCGGGAAGGTTCGGAGGAAGAACTGCCGGATATGCCCGATGCGGCCAGGGAATCCCGAATCATCGTCATTGGCGATACGGATCTGGCATCGGGCCTTGTCCAGTATACCCGCAGTGATCGTAACTTTGATTTCTTCCTCAAGGCCGCGGACTGGCTTGGGAACGACGATGATATCATCGGTATCCGCAGCCGCCGGTCATCATCAGGGCGGCTTGATAAGATTACCGATGCTGATAAAAAAGTTAAGGCCATGGGGTTTGCCCGGACCTTAAATGTAATACTTATTCCCCTGGGGGTGATTGCCCTGGGGGTGGGCCGCGCATTGCAGCGGCGCCGTAGAAAGGAATCTTCCGATGGTGTATAAAAAGAAACTCGCCGTACTATCCGGCTTAGTGGGCATTTTGGCGGCAGTATACCTGCTCACCCTCTTCTTTGATCCCGAGCGGGTTAATACCCGGAGCGCAGCATTCCTGTGGCTTGACCCCAAGCTCCAGGATCAGGCGGACGGCATAGAAATCGCCAAGGCCGGCGAATGGGGCAATCCGGTCAAACTCCTTCGCCGGGGGGATGCCTGGTATACCGTCATAGGGGATGCCGAGTTCCCCGCCAAAACTACCCGTGTGGAGGATCTCCTCCGCATCCTGGGCAGCCGGGGCGCATATCCCGTCCGCGGTTCCGCCGCGTCTTCCCACGAGCGCCTGGGGCTGGCCGAAAACAGCGCCGCCCGTATTGTAGTAAAGGGCGGCGCGGGATTGCCTCTGCTGGATCTGCTTATAGGCGGCAGGGATGCTGCGGGTCAGGAAGTGTACCTGCGAAAAAACGGTCAGAACGAAGTCCGCTCCGGCGAGGACAAACTTTCGGCCTACATTTCAGGCGCCGAAACTTCCTGGTATAACCTGCGGCTGTTTTCCGGCCCGCAGGCCGCCCAAGCCACCTTAGATGCCGTTCAGCGTGTTACCGTGAATCCCCTGCCTCCAACGGAAGATGGCGGCATCCGGGAAGAACCCCTGGTCATTACCCGGAACGGCGGCGGCTGGAGCATCCCGGGGCTGGACGACGAATCGGTGGATTCCCAAAAGGTGGATACCTATGTGCGGGGTATCCTGGACGCCGAGGGGGAGAACTTCGTACCCGGCCTTAACGCCGCTTCCGCGGCCTTCAATGATGGACGGATCGTACTGGAACTGGGTAACGGCGCTTCCCTGACACTCAATGTGGGGAGCCTGCCCGGGGACAAGCGGGGCGCAACGGTAAATGGTTCATCCTACGTGTACACACTGGCGGACTGGACTATTACCCGGCTATTCCGGGAGAGGGCGTATTTTGTGAAGTGAAACAGGCTCCTGGTAGGCAGACACCATTGACAATGTTAATGAAGAAGGTAAACCACGAAGCGAACCTTCGGTTCGAACACGAACTTATCACTGATATAGTATCCTCAGTTCGTGAGGTTCGTGTGGTTCGTGGTTAATTATTCTT
>BNUR01000073.1 GCA_025997495.1 Spirochaetia bacterium
GATTCCTGTGGGCTGTGATGGTCAGTTAGAAAACGGAGTATGGAGCTGATAGTGGAATGAATAGGGAAGCTTTGGGCCTTGTGTCCAATTCGATAAAGGGAAATCCTCGTGGCCCCCTTAAGGCAACTGCTGAAAAGCTGACCCTTGTCCCCAGGCTGAGGCAACCCCCGATGAACAGATTGTCAGCGAACCAAAGGTTCGATGGTATCCAACCCACGAATATCAGGCTGATCTCGGACTAAAGTCCGCAGCATCGCGAAAAGCTTCCCTATTCATTCTCCTATCAGTATCACCAGTTTACCGTGATAAATTGGAGGAAAAAGTAAAAATAGTTGTTACAGGTACTTGACAGGGGAGCACATCATATCAGGGGGCCTTTCGGTCTCCCTACGCAGACAACCGGATGCATTCGGCCCGGTCGGGTAGAACCGGGCAGTCACCCACCCGGAACCCCCACAGATCCGGACATGCCCAATTATCGGACCTCCGGTCCGCGGCATCCGGCTCCTCTGGAAAAAGATTCGCTTAACCATATGAGTGTACAATCCTGGGTGTTGGTAGCGGGAACTGCTTCAAGTAGTCCGCGAACCGCTCCCAAGTATAGGATTTTCGGTTAGACCGGCGATTAAGCCATTTTAGCCATACCACCTGAACTAAATGATAAAATAGCGCTATGCTCCTATAGTTGCCCGTAATCCCGTAGTATGCGTAATGCCCTTTCAGTTTTGCCGCAAGCATTGCGTGTTGCTCCTTTTGCGGCGTATCCCGAAAGCGCCTACACCATTGGGTGATTGCCGCCGTTGCTCTCGCCAGCCGTTTGCTGTCTGTTTTGTGGTATACGACCCTTTGCCTTTCTTCGACCTCTTCCAAAAATGTTTGAAGCCAAGAAACGTGAAGCTGCCCTTCCCTTTCCGGTTGTTTCCCTGTGGTACTCTGAAGTCAATTAACTTTGTCTTTTCGGGATGTATGGTTAGTCCATACTTTGCAAACCGGAGGGGCAAGACCTTCATTATCCGCTCCGCATCATCTTGCAGCTCACAGCCGATGATTGCATCATCCGCATATCGCACCATAAATGCTCTCCCTTTGAGGCAGGGCTTTACCATTTCCACAAACCACTTGTCCAGCACTTCGTGAAGGTATATGTTGCTCAATATCGGTGAGATTACTCCCCCTTGCGGGGTTCCTTTCCCGGGGTATTCCAGGTTTCCCTGTTCCATTACCCCGGCATTCAGCCACTTTCCGATCATCCTCTGTATCACTCCATCGTTAACCCGTTGCCCGACTGTCTCCCGGAGCTTGTCCTGTGGTATGGTGTCGTCGAACCTTTGGTTCGCGTACTTGCTTATGTCCATGTCGATGATATAACCACCGTTTATGTCCATGCTTTCCTTCCAGATTCGCTCAAGGGCTTTGTGGGCCGATTTCCCCGGCCTGAACCCATACGAGAAGTCGTAAAACTCCTGCTCGTATATCGGTTCCAGTACCATTTGTACCGCCCTCTGGAGTATCTTGTCCTCGTACGTCGGTATTCCTATGGGTCGCTTCTCGGTTTTACTCCCCGCTTTGGGTATGAACACCCGCTTTACTGCCGGCGCCCGGTATCTGCCGCTTTTCAACTGCTCTACCAGGTTTTCCAGCTTCGGCCATAGTCCCACCTCGTATTCTTTCGCTCCTACTCCGTCTATCCCCACCGCTCCATCCTTGCGCGTCAATTCATACGCACAATACATCCACTGCACATCTATGTGATGTGCCATCGAACCATAGGTTCGCACTCACCAGACTCTCTCCTGAATATTTCCGGGCCGCTTCCGCTATCCGACGCTGTTTCGTTGACACCGTTTCCCAGAATTCCTGTGCATCCATTGTGTTTCCTCTCATCAGTCCTTTTCCCAGACACAGCCCGCAGAAACTTCGTTTCTGAACTCTCCGGGTTAGGTTAGGGTCCCTTCGATCAGGTTCCCCCATTCATCGAACCTTTGGTTCGCCGATACTATGGCTGTGCTCCGACTACTCTCCGTCCTTCTCGCCTCGCTTCGTTCCCACGCTCGGCGATACTGGCAAGTTTGCTCCTTTCGTGTTACCTTCGCCTCCTTGCTTCGGCCTCTTCTCCCCAGAGCCGGGGAGAAGCCCGGACTTCTTATATCCCGCTTGCCCTTCGCGGCATTCCTTGCCAGAAACATTGAGTTCTCTCACGTTCCCGTATGACCTTCCATACATCTGCCCCGCTCTCCGACCCCGGCAGAGGCTCCCTGCTCGCTTATCGCAGGTCGCTATTGTTCCCACTGCATGAATAGTGAAAACCTCTTGCATTGGCGATTTCGAGGCTCTATTACGCGGCTTTTGTACTCGCTGTCTACGCTTCACGAGCCTTGTCACCAAGACCCATGCCAGACTCGCTTCCGGTGGCTCGCTACACCTTCCCGGATGAGGTGCATGATTTCTCATGGTCTCATTAGGTCATTTCGAAAGGTTTCTCCTAATTCCTCCTTTCACGGGCTTCCGTGACGCACTCATGCCCCGCCCCGACCGCTTCGTCATCACTATAATACTAAACGGGCTGGGGGAACCCTGCCGATACAGCCGGTCGTCATTAGGCCCCCCAGCTATTGCTGCACCATCTTCAGCAATTTTACTTTTAGGAACCATTTTGTGGCTCAAAAAACCCTCGGCTTGAGCTTAATTGGGAGAAAAGCCTCTGTTTGCTTCCCGTGTAAGCGATTGAAGCAAAAATCCGTAGGATTGGAGCGAAAAACGTGGTGCTTACAGAGCAAAAATGTGCCCAAAACTTCTTAAACAAGCGGCAATTCGGCATTGAAACCGTGCCAAGTCTTTGTTTTTCCTAAAAGTAAAATTGCTGCACCATCTTCCCTAACACTTTTCATTAGCCCAAAATCGGGGTATAATTTTCCGGTATGTGGGAACTTGGCGTTCTGGAATTGCTTATCGCCCTTTTTCTGTTCCTTCCCCTTATCAGACCCTTTGTCAAACGGCTGTGGCCTATGGACGGGCTGGCGGTGCTTCCCCTGCTTGCCCTCTTAATCGTTATTGGCCTTTCTCCTGCCTATGGTATCCGGCCCGAATGTATCCCCCTTATCCTTTATGTGATTATTCTGAATATCGCCAATCTTCCCGCTCTGGGCGCCGTGTTCAGGCGCCTTAAAAATGATAATTTCCGGGATCGGGGGCCCTTTTCTACGGGGTTCCTTTTAGGGCTGCTCATCGCGGCTACCGTCCTGGCAATTTATTTTGTCCCTTCCCTTGATATCCATATGGCTGATTCCGGCGTGCGTACCCATATTGCCCAGGATACCGGGCGGAACAGGAACGGGCGCCCTGTCCGCTTGTTCCTGCGTATCTACCAGCCTGATAAGGAGAAAAGTGCACTGCTGGTTCTTGTCCCCCCGGCGGCGGGTTCCCTGATGACGATAAACAATCTCTGCGGGGAACTTTCCCGGCGGGGCTTTACGGTACTTACCTATTCCCGGAAGGGCATCGACTTCCCGGCAATAGGGGAAAGGGGGCAAAAGCTGTCCCTTTCCCCGGCACGGGCTATCCGGCTCCTGCGGATCATTTTCCAGGGAACCGAATGGGCGACGGCAAACACGCTGGGCCGGGCCCTGGAGGAAGAGCGGAAACAGGATCTGATATTTCTGCTCAATTCCCTTAAAAACCGGGGTAGTATGGGAAATTTACTGAACGAAAATACAGACCGGGATCATATTTTTATCGCCGGGTATGGCGCGGGGGGCGCTGCCGCGGTCAGCCTGGCGGCAAGTCCGGGATTTGCCGCCGCTCACCCCGCCGTTCAGGGGATTATCGGCCTGGAATGCCCTATCCTGTCCTCCATGGAGCAGGAAAAAGTAAAAACTGTGGGGATATCACGGGAGGAAGCGGGGTGGCTGCGGTTTTTCCTGGCAAACCTTAGTAACCGGATTGCCAATCTGGGGCCGAGAAAGGTCAAGGGCATTGAAACCCCTCCCCTGCCGGAGGTTCCTGCCTTTTTCATCCTCTCCGACCGGGCTCTGTACGCACGGCGCCGGGAAAACGGGTATATGAGCGTCCAGATGAGTTTCCAAATGAGCGCCAGCCCGGCAGCCCTGGCTATGGTACCCGGCGCAGGCCCCCTGGACTACTCGGATGTCCCGGAAAAATACCCCCTCCTTAGCCGGCTCTTTTCAGGTGACGCAACCCCGGTCTGGGCCCGGGAAGACTATCTGGATGGAACCGCCTCCCTGATAATCAATTTTGCCGCCGCCCTTTCGCAAACGATCCCGGGAACCGGCGATACTGCCCCGGTCTTTGAGCGCACCGTTTTAAACCGCAATATTTCCATAGATACTAACAAGGCCTGGAATTTAACGGCCCCCGGGTATATACTGGGGCTATGACATCCCGCAAACTGGACGCCTATTTCAGAAGCCTCTTAGACCTTGAGGGGTTTGCCTCCATGGATCCTTCCCTGAATGGCATTCAGGCGGACAATGACGGGGCGGAGATTACCAAAATTGCCTTTGCGGTGGATGCCTGCCTGGAAACTTTTAAACGGGCTGCGGACAGCGGGGCGGGGATGCTCTTTGTACACCACGGCCTGTTTTGGGGGCAGCCCCTGCGAATTACCGGGACGCACCGAATGCGGCTTGCTTTCCTGCTGAACCACAACCTGGCCCTCTATGCCGTTCACCTGCCCCTGGATCAGCACCCGTCACTGGGAAATAACGTTGCCCTGGCGGATTTGCTGGGTATCGAATCACCGGAAGCCTTTGGAACCTACCATGGCCGGAAAATCGGGTATAAGGGGACCCTTTCCAAGCCCCTCACAATAGAAGAGGCGCTTAAGCGGATAACCTTTAAAGACAGGCCGCCATTGGGGGTGTATCCCTTCGGCAAACGGGAAAGTCTAAGCTGCGCGGTGATCTCCGGAGGCGCCGCCGACGAATCCCTCCAGGCATTGGACGAGGGCATCGACCTGTATGTTACCGGGGAAATGTCCCACCAGGTTTATCATCAGGCCCTGGAAGGGCATCTTAACATAATCGCCGGGGGGCATTATTCTACCGAGGTATGGGGGGTCAGGCGGGTTATGGAACACTGCGCCGCCCAGCTAAATTTGGACGTAGAGTTTATCGACGCGCCCACCGGCTTGTAAAGGAAGGGGGAAAAGTATGAATAAAACACTATATAAGACACGGCCTTTTCTGTTGACCGTCATTATCATTCTGGCGGATCAACTATCAAAAAGCTTTATTGCAAACACCTGGCCCCTGGAGAACGGGATCGGCGGGATATTTATCAGGGACGTATTCAATAACGGCCTGCTCAATATTATCCATGTACGGAATAATGCCATCGCCTTTAGTTTGGGACATACCCTGCCGGACACCCTGCGGCTGGTTCTGTTTATCGCCCTGCCCCTGCTGGTGCTGGGCGTTTTGTGCGTGTACTATTTCAAGACCGAAGACCTGAGCCGCCTCCAGCGCTGGGCATTTACGGGGATCATCGGTGGAGGCATCGGTAATATTATCGACCGTGTCTTCCGGCCCGATGGGGTGGTGGACTTCATCAGCGTAAAATGGTTCGGGCTGACATTTCCCAACGGCAAACCCGTCCCTCTTTTAAATTACGAGCGCTGGCCCACCTTCAACATTGCCGATTCCAGTGTGGTAGTCTGCGGCATCATCCTGTTCCTGACGATATTTTTCTCCACCACGATCCCCCTGAACCTCGGGGAATCTGAAAAGCCGCAGGAGACAGCCGATGAGTAAAAAAACTAATACCCTGTTGTTTATCCTGGCCGCCACGCTTACTAATATTACGCTGGTTCTTCTTAGTTTTCTTTTGTTTTTTATTCTCTATTCCGTAGTTTTACGGCCCCTGCTGCCGGCGAATTCCGTCATCTGGGCACTGGGGCTTATTTTCCTGGCAGCCCTTATCGTTTCTTTTGTTGTATACCAGGCCCTGCTAAAGCTGTTCACGAAAAAAGTGGATGTGCAGAAATACTTTGATCCCATTTTCAATACCCGGAGGAAGTGATGTACCAGATAATCAGCGTAGGTATACCCTATTGGCGGCGATCCTGCAACAGCTTCCGGCAAATCTCCAACACCGTTTCCTTAAAGTAATCCAGGCTTACCGGCATCACCTCAACCGGGGTTTGGGTAAACTCGAAGAACTCAAACAGCGCCTCATCGGTAATCTCAAAGAGGCCGCAATCCAGCACCACGATCTTGTCGAAGGAACCGAAGTTTATCCGGGCGTCTACCTCATCCCAGCCGTGGCCCTGCCGGTAGATTTCCCGCCAGAGCTTGAGGCCGCTCATGGTCAGGTAATACACATTCCCGGTGGCGTCCATCTCCCGTTTTTTTTCAGGGCTCAGGAACGCCTCCACACAGTTGGCCGTTTGGGGATAGACGGCGCCGGTATCCTTGGTGATCCCCGCCATATCGGTGTGGCACATGCGGCCGTAGAGGAGCATGGTTTTTTTGCCCGCCAGCGCATAGAGGCCCTCGCGGATCCCCTTTGCCAGGCGATCCGCGTTCACGTCCAGGGCGGGGGGCAGGTATTGCACCGATAGTCCGGCCCCCAGTTCTTCCTGAATCTCCGGAAGTATCTTTTCCAGTTCCAACTGGTAAATGCCGCAGGATAACACTGATATAGGCTGTACATTCATAATCCCCATAATAGTAAGGAAGATGCGCAGCTATAACTAGTAGGTAGACACCATTGACAATGTTAATGAAGAAGGTAAACCACGAACCTCACGAACGCCACGAACTTATCACTGATATAGTATCCTTAGTTCGTGAGGTTCGTGGTTAATTATTCTTTCGCCGATATACACAATTTAGTTCGTGTCTGCCTACTAGGGTACCTGGTAGACCGTTTGGTGATTTAGTACTGACGGAGCGCAGGTTCCACTGGTAGTGTAACGCCGATTCCGGTAAAATTGTTCTATTATGACCCTCTTCGTAACCCCGGTGATGTATTCCCTGCCGATGCGGAGAAGAAGACTACGGAGTTAAAGATTGTGCGGAATGACGCGCCGAATATTTCAGCACCGGCGGGCGGGGCGCGGTAAGGAGAAAATAGGAAATGGAAAAAATACCCGTTGCCATCATTGGCTTAGGCCGTATTGCCAGCCTCCTGGAGAACGATACCCTCCGTGAAAAACCCTGTACCCATGCCGGGGCTATTGCGGCAAACCCTTCCTGCACCATTGCTGCGGGCTGCGACTCCGACGCGGATCGCCGCCGTCTTTTTGCTGAACGCTGGCATCGTCCGGTCTATGCCGATGCTGACGCCATGCTTGCCGAACTACATCCGGGCATACTCAGCATCGCTACCCACCCGGACAGCCATTACCATTACTGCGCGCTTGCCGCCCGTCACGAAGTTCCGGTGGTGGTCTGCGAAAAGCCCCTGGCGGACACCATTGTTGCCGCACGAAAGATAGCGGCCCTCCACGGCAAAGGTATCACCCGGATCCTCACCAACCACGAACGGCGTTACTCTGCGGATTATATCAAAGCCAAAGCCATCCTGGACGAGAACCGGCTTGGCCCCCTGCTCAGTGTGCGGACTGTACTGTATATGGGCAAAACCCGGCGCCTCCTGGATGTGTTCTGGCACGACGGCACCCATCTGGCGGACGCCGCCATGTTCCTGACCGGCGCAAATCTGCGTCACCGGAAACGATGGGGGGCACCGCTTAGCAGCCGGACCGGGACGGCGTGGCTGGAAGGGTATTTGGAGAGGACAATTGAACGAGTGCCTTTCCTTATGGAAATTGGGGCGGGCCGGGATCATCTGGTATTCGAGTTGGAGTTTTCCTGCGCCCGTGGCCGGCTGCGTATCGGAAACGGGGTTTTTGAGGTTTGGGAAAGCGCCGAAAGCCCCTACGCAGAAGGATTCCTGTCACTGAAAAAAACCGGCGATGCTTTTGGGGGACCCACCGGATATTTTACCAATATGATTGCGGATGCTGTGGCCTGTTACCGCGATCCTGCCCGGCAACCCCGGTCATCCGCCGTCAACGGGCTGCAGGTGATTGAATACCTTAACTCGGTGAAGCGATGGAGCCGCCAGCCAATGGGGTGAGCCTGCGCGGAATTGACCGCCACCCCCAAATCCTGTACAGTAATCGTACACACCGGAGGGTTGGCTAGTGGTTAAGCCGCCAGTTTTGGGAACTGGCTGTCGGGGGTTCGAATCCCCCCTCTCCGAAAATTATCCTATCCCGGCGCCGTATGCCCCCCTTTCTTCCTCCCGTACGCACAGACAGGGCCGTTAAAAAAAACCCCGGCCAAAACCGGGGGTTTTTTTTCTAATACTGCTTGGTATCTATGCCCACTTGATCAGCCCCGTCCGGTAGGGGTGCACCAGCCCTTCATGCTTGGGCAGTATCCGTACCGTGTGGCCCTGCTGGCCCGTATCGGCACAGTCGATACGCACCTGATATACATAGCTGCCGCCTTCATTGCGGATGGCGCCATCTCTGATGGGTTTCATCTCGGTGCGGCGGGCATGGGTGATATCTTTGCCCTGGTTGGAGATAGATCCGTGGTACAATTCCACCAGTACTTCCTCGGGCTGTATTGGACCCAGTTCTATCTGGGCGGTCACCGTAAGGGAATCACCCCGCTGCATCACCGGCCTTGCGTTGGATTCAATTTTGGTGATTTTGAGGGCATCCCAAGCGCCCTGGAGCTTGGTCATATAGGCAGCCAGTAACTTGCCCTCCGCATAGTCATCTTTGACCAGACGGCGGTAGTTTTTCAGGGCCGGAAAATAGAAATTGTTGGAATAGTCCATGAGCATCCGGTGGCTGGACATAGAATGACCAATTTCCTTCATACAGGTCTTCATCATCCGTATCCATTCACGGGGCAGACCGTCACGGCCCCGTTGGTAGAACATGGGGATAATTTCCCGTTCCAGAAGGTCGTAGAGGGCCTTGCTCTCAACCTCATCTTGTAGATTGGTGTCCTCGTATTCCTCACCCTGGCCTATGGCCCAGCCAACCCCGGCGTTGTAGGACTCGTCCCACCAGCCGTCCAGGACAGAACAGTTCAGGACGCCGTTCATGGCGGCCTTCATGCCGCTGGTGCCGGAAGCTTCCAGGGGGCGGCGGGGGGTGTTAAGCCACACATCGGACCCGGAGGTAAGGTAATGGGACATGGTCATGTCGTAATTTTCCAGGAAAATGATCCGGCTTTCCACATCGTGGTGTTCCGCAAAGTGGATGATCTCCTTGATGAGCTCTTTGCCGGGCATGTCCATGGGGTGGGCCTTTCCGGCAAAAATCAACTGGATGGGCCGGTCATTGTCCCGGAGGAGCCGGAGCAGCCGGTCGGGATCACGAAGGAGCAGGTTTCCCCGTTTATAGGTGGCGAAGCGGCGGGCAAAGGCCAGGGTCAGGACGTAGGGGGAGAGGGCGTCCTCGGCCTTCTGGACACGGCGTTCCACCGCCCCGTTCCGCTTGAGGTTCTGCCGGATACGATCCCGGGCAAAGGCAACCAGCCGGTCACGGCGGCGCTCGTGGGTGCGCCAGAGTTCCTCGTCGGAAATGCGATCCATCCTATCCCAGATTGCCAGTTCCGTAGGTTCATCCACAAAACGGGGGCCGAAATAGCGATCCAGGAGGTCGGTCATGTTGTTGGAAAGCCATGTTCGGGGGTGTACTCCATTGGTAACGTGGCCTATGGGCACTTCATTCAGGGGCAGGTTAGGCCAGAGGCCTTTCCACATCCGCCGACTCACTTCGCCGTGGAGGGCGGAAACGCCGTTGGCATAGGCGGCAAACTTGAGGGCCAGGACGGTCATGCAGAAGCTTTCATGCTCATCGTAGACCCGCTCCCGGCCAAGGCCGAGGAAGTCCTTCCAGGAAATGCCCAGGGTCTGTGTCCAGGACCGCATATATTTTTCGATAAGGGCGGTGTCGAAGCGTTCATTCCCCGCCGGTACCGGGGTATGGGTGGTGAAGATGTTGGTGGGCCACACCACTTCACGGGCCTCGTCAAAGTTAAACTTCTTTTCCGTCATAATTTCCCGGACACGTTCCAGGCAGAGGAAGGCGGCGTGGCCTTCGTTCATGTGGGTCGCCGCGGGGTTGATTCCCAGCGCCCGGAGCGCCCGGATGCCCCCAACACCTAAGAGGATTTCCTGCTGAATCCGGGTTTCCTTGTCCCCGCCGTATAGGGTGGCGGTAATATTGCGGAAATCCTGTGCGTTTTCTTCTATGTTAGTGTCCAGCAGGTAGAGGAGGCTGCGGCCAACCTTGACTTCCCAGATCTGCGCCACCGCCACCCGGCCCGCCAAATCCACGGAAATCTTGAGGGGATTGCCGCTTTTATCGTTCTTCCGTTCCACCGGCATATTGTACCAGTCGTTTTCCGGGTAGGTTTCCTGCTGGAACCCGTCGGCATTGAGGTATTGCTTAAAGTAGCCCTGCCGGTACAGGAGACCGATGCCCACCAGGGGCAGCCCCATATCACTGGATGTCTTCATATGATCCCCGGAAAGCATACCCAGGCCGCCCGAATAGATGGGGAGGGAGACATCCATGCCGTATTCCATGGAGAAATAGGCTACCACATCCTTCTTGGAACCGTGATACCAGGTATCGCCCCGCTTATACTTGAGGAAATGGCTATAGACCTCGTTCAGGGCGGCCAGGTAGGAATCATCCTTGGACATCACCGCAAGCCGTTCCTGGCTGACCATACCCAGGGTACGGATGGGGCTTTGCTGGCTTTGCATCCAAACATCATAGTCCAGACGAATAAAGAGCTGAACCGCGTCAAAATTCCAGGAAAGCCAGAGGTTGCGGGCAATCTCTTCCAATGGTTTAAGGGAAAGGGGAAGTTTCGGTTTAACCGTGTAGGTAGCTATATTCATAATAGTAAGCTTACGCTGACCGGGGCAGAATGTCAACGTTCAAACCTCTATACCTTATACTCCATACCCTATACCCTGGAAAAACATGGAAATGAATGAAATTTTGGTAACTTACGGGGAAAATATTGAAGAACAGGCCTACTCCTTGGCGGAAACGGCGGAGTTGTCGGCGCTTATCGGCGGGCGGGAACGGCGTATCGGGTTAAAGCCGAATCTGGTACTTGCAAGCCCGGCGGAGGAAGGGGCCACCACCCATCCGGAGATTGCCCGGGGGCTTATCCGGTATTTGCGGAAAAACGGATTTACGAACATCGTCATCCTGGAGGGTTCCTGGGTAGGAGCCCGTACCGGCGACGCCTTCCCCCTCTGCGGCTACACTGCCCTGGTATCGGACCTTGGGTCCGCAGAAACCAGGGTAGAACTCCTGGATCTCCAGGCTGACCGCGCCCACCCCTATGATTGCAAGGGCATGAAGATTGAAATCTGCGACAGCGCCATGGCGGTAGATTTTATGATAAACCTTCCGGTGATGAAGGGTCATTGCCAAACCCTCGTAACCTGCGCCCTGAAAAACAATAAGGGGGTACTGCCGGATCGGGAAAAGCAGCGTTTCCATAGCCTGGGGCTCCATAAACCTATTGCCCATCTGAACACGGTGGCAAAAAACGACTTTATCCTGGTGGACGGTATCTGCGGGGATCTGGATTTTGAGGAGGGGGGCAACCCGGTCTACTCGGGAAAACTCTACGCCGCCCGTGACCCGGTACTCTGCGATGCCTGGACGGCCGCCCAGATGGGTTACCGGGTGGAGGAGATTCCCTACATCGGCATGGCGGCGGCCCTGGGGGTGGGTTGCGCGGACCCGGCAAAGGCGGTGATTCGGGAACTTACGCCGCCCCTGGTTCCGCGAAAAGCCCCAACAGACCAAAGGTCTGAGCCTTCGGGCAAGGTACGGCAGCTTGCTTCGTATATAAATGAAGAAAAGTCATGCAGCGCCTGTTACGCCAACCTCATCTTTGCCCTGTCCCGGATGGAAAAGGCCGAACTGAAAAAACTGCCGGAGAAGGTCTGCATAGGCCAGGGCTTTAAGGGGAAAGCAGGAACGCTGGGGGTAGGGCGCTGTACCGGCAGCTTTGACGCGTCGTTACCGGGATGTCCACCGGCGGGAACGGATATCGCAGCATTCCTGCGGGGGTTGATGTAATATACTCCTTTAGGAACGAAAATATCAATAAAGAATAGGGTCCGCGAATGTTCGCGAATGTTCGCGAATAAATCAAATACCCGGAGCGTATTATTCGCGTTAATTAGCGTTTATTCGCGGATGAATTCTTATAATTTCATCCCCAAAGCAGTATAACCGGAAGGAGGCGTTTTTTCCTACCTCAGCAGATCCCAGCCCCCATCGGCGCCGTTCCTGGTGCTGTCCAGGTTTACCGTTTCGCCGGCGGTGCTTCTCCGCCGTTTAATATCCGTAATCACCGCAGTCCGGAGGTCACTGCTTTTACTGACATCAATACTGTTTCCATCCTTAGTGGTAGTATTCTGCTGATCCGCCGGGGCGTCTGATCCGTAAATAACCCCGCCGGTTTTTTTGAAGCTGTTATCTGCCCCCAGAACGGCCACACCGCCGCCGCCGAACACCGCGCTGTTGCCGCCGATTTCGCCGCCCGACATGGTAAAGGTACTGTCTTGGTTGGCATTTACCCCGCCCCCTGAATTGTTCGCGGTGTTACCGGTAATTTTGCCGCCCCGCAATTCAAAGCTGCCCTGGATGATAAACACGCCGCCGCCGGTACCCTCGGTGGCGGTTGCGGAAGAAGCGTTATTATTGGCAATGATCCCATCCTGCATGACAAAGGTTCCTTCAAATACGGAAACACCGCCGCCTGCGGTGAGCGCCTTATTATCCAGGATTTCCCCTTTCTGAAGAGTGAAACTGCCGCCCTTGTTCACGTAGACACCGCCGCCGTTGGAAGGAGTACTATTCCCGCTAATTTTGCCGCCCTGCATGACCGCGTTGCCGATAACGTGGAGCCCGCCGCCGTCCTCCGCCTGATTCCCGGTGATTTCGCCGCCGTCAAAATTAAAAACGGCCCCGGTGTATACGCTGACGCCGCCGCCCTGGACGGCCGCAGTATTGCTGTCAACTTTCCCGGCAGAAATCTTCAAAGCGCTGTCCGCAGCCAGGATACCGCCGCCGTCTGTTGCGGAACTGTTCTCCCGTACCTCTCCGCCGTCAAGGGTAAAGCTGCTGCCCTTCCCGATAACCACCACGCCGCCGCCGACCTGGGCCTGATTGTTTTTAATCACCGTTCCCTTCCCGGCAATCAGGGCAGCGCCGTTAGTAGTACTGGCAGCAACAAGAATGCCCCCGCCGCCGCCCTTGCTAATGTCCGGATCAGCAATATTGCCGCCGGAGATTTCTATGTTTTCCAGACGGATATGGGCATTGCCGACGATTTCAATAACCCGCTTGCCCGCATTAAGAGCGGAAAGCGCCGCGGCGGCATCGCCGCCTTTGACAGTTATCGTTTCGTCCCCGGTGGTTCTGGCAGCAAACACGCTGCTCCCTTCCCCCGCGCCTTCGCTGGCCGCGTTCAGAAGGCCAAGGACGGTAATGGTTTTATACGCGCCCTCCCCCTTGGCCGTATCAAGGGCCTTTTTCAGGGTTCTAAACGGGGTCTTTGCCGTTAAACCGTCGTTGGCGTCATCCCCTGCAGCAGAAACATAGTAGGTATCCGTTACAATTACTTTCGGCGCGGTTTTACAACCGAAACACACTAATACTGCGAGCATAGCGAACAACGTTATCCCGCCTCGAATCAACTTTTCTGTAACACTTTTC
>BNUR01000074.1 GCA_025997495.1 Spirochaetia bacterium
ATGCTCAAAAACACCGCCCCATAGTAATCAACTAGAATGCAACTTCAACAAAGACCGGGAACAAGATTTTCGTCGGCAGTTCTAAACCGTGCCAGTCCGTGGGGAACTGGACAACCAGACCGCCTTTAATTGATCCGGGGCCCATTTTCTTCTCAATCCAGGCGCCAAGTCCGGTTTTTATACCGGCGCCATCGTGACTATATTTATCCTTCGAAAAATCATCTTCGGCCTCGTATTCAAAACCGAAATCCAGGCCCACCGTTGCAAAGCTCAGATTGTATGAGGGTACAAGGTATACCAAAAGATCCAGACCTCTGTTTGCGGTTTTTGTCCCATCAAAAGGATTGTCCGGACTGGCATCGGCCCCCGCAAACGCCGTATCAATACGTCCCAATAGGTTGAAGTCATAATACCGATAGGTAGCTCCTACAGAAATCTGAAAATCCTTTCGGACTTTATACATATAGGATTCATTCCAGGCAACGTCATCTCCGGGTTTTTCAGCGCCGATGCCTTCAAAGGGAATTTTTAGACCCACATCAAGCATCACATCCCCCAGGGCTTTGATCTGCGCCGCCAGTTCAACAGTACTCCGCAGGCCGATATATTGAGCGCGGACTAAGCCAAAGCCCGGTATTTCATAGCCTGCCGCAACTTGCAAATTTTTATAGACCTGTTTTGCATCATAGAAATCCTGCTCATTGCCTATGTCACTTTTCTGGTCACCATTAACCGAAGGGGCATCCTCTCTGACACTTGATCCGACAATAGTAGTCCAGGTTCCATCACCAATAAACATTTCCGGCGCAAAAAAGGCGATGATGTTAAGGCCGTCAATCGGAGTAATGTTCAGCATTGCGGCCGCCGCTATTTCCGGCCACGCAAGGTTTTGATTCGCTTTAAAATCAGCGTTGCCCCAGGAATAGGGATTAATCCGGGTAAAGATATTGTACTGACCATCCCCTAATTCCAACCGGTTATCATTGTGGTTATATCCGGAATCCAATACATACCGCGACAGGTTTGAAGATCCCACCTTTCCCATCAGGGTCTCATCATACGGGGTTCCCAGGGTTAGTTTCACCTGCTCTATGGGCTTTACCCACACATAACTATGCCCCGCCTTGACGGAAAAGGGGTTAGAGGCCCGGTTACCAGTTCCGTAGGCCACATCCATGGAAAGGTTAAAACCCGCATAGTCGGACCAGCCGTTAACGGATATCCCGGAGGAAATATCCGGCCCGCCCCAGGGAACCTGTACGGCAGTCTGATGCAGTACCTCACCATCCTCGTCTTGAGGAATGGTAGCCATGTAGGGAATCCAGTACGATTTTGCGTTTCCGCTCACCGATACCTGCGCGAAGGCCGCTCCGCATGTCAGAACGGTTATTAATACTGCCGACAAAATCAACTTTTTCATGTTCATACTCCTCCTATAAAAACATACTCCTTACTCAAACTTAATTTCTTTAAGGCCGGATTTAACCGCCTTAATATCATCAAAATAGAAACTCGATTCCACCACCCAGGGGTTGCTATTGTCCTTAGGAATGGTGTTCACCCAGAGGCCCAGGGCATTGATGGTGTTCGCCCTAAAGACCCCGCCGCTCTTCCCCGCCAGGACCGAGAAGGGAATGGTCACCACTTTTACCTCGGTGGTTCCGGCAAATTCCGGAAGGAAGGCTTCAAACTCTTCGGACCCGGATTTTATCTGGATAACCAGCTTCTGGCCCTTGCCGTCCGGTTTTATCCAGAGTTGCAGGGCATCGTAGGCGGACCAGTCGGCAGACAGGGGGATTACTTCCCCGGTCCAGCCCTCGCCGCTTTTGGTGGAAATACGGTATTTGAACTCCAGCCCGTAACTGCCGCCTTTTTTCTGGGCCGATGACAGGCTAATAGTATTACTGCTGTCCGGGGCGGAATTGGTCTGCCAGTCATTCCGCAGAAGACTGTTCTCGCCAAAGTAGAGTTCAAAGTCGTCGGCGATGCTCTTGTCCTTGCGCACCGTTTTTTCACCAAAGAAGAGGGTCATCACCGAGAAGGTCCTACTCCCCACCTTTAGGGTGATGGTTCCGCCGATATTTCCAAAGGACTCAACCTGGGCCTTCGTAATACTGCCGGAATAGGAATTGCCATTCCCCGAATCTTTTGTCCCGTTTACCGTAATGTCCACGCCCTTACCGTTGCTGATAACAAAGGAAACCGGCCCGGAAGGATTACGAACATTGGCCGTAATTTTGAGGCCCTTCTCGATATTCTTTCCCCCCAGGAATACGCCCCCCGCAGGAGCGGTGATATAAGCGGTTTCCGTCCCCGCCGGGCGTACCGTTGGGGCGGCGCTTATCGCGTTAAAGCCGGTTCCATCGGCAAACACGGACTTGGGGTTATTGTAGAAATCGATAAAGTCATCCACCATCCGGTGGCCACGGGTGGCGCTGTTTTTGTAGGGGGCCATGTAGTTATCGCCGCCGCCAAAGTTTGCCCACACCAGGTAGTAGCCCGCATTGGAAGCGGATACCAGGTCGAGCACATCGGTAAACCAGGTGGTACGGGGATTTTCGATAATGCCGCTGGTGCTCATGCCGGTTTCGGATACCACGGCTACCTTATGATGGGCCGCAGCGATCCTGTCCACCAGAGCGATGGTTTCTCTCATGGAAGTCATCCAGCCGTCGGAACCGTTGGCGTTATCGTAATAATCAAAGGCCATAATATCGACAAACTCATCACCGGGATAGCGCTCTTCGTACAGGGGTTGATCAAAGGTGGCATTGGGGGAATAGATGTACAGGAAGTTATGGACGCCCTTTACATCACGCAGATATTCTACCGTGTACCGCCATACGCTTTTGTAGGTCTCCGCCGTACATGAACCGGCGCCCCACCAGAACCAACTGCCGTTATGCTCATGCCAGGGCCGGAACAGAACCGGTACCCCTTCTTTTTCCAGGAGCTTTGCCCATTGGGCAATGATGTCCACATAGCCGAGGAAGATGGGGTTAAGGTCGCCGCCGGGGAGGATGCGCTGCATCACGTTACCAACGGTGTTGTTCGGGGTGTACCCGGAATAGTTATAGGCCCCGCCCTTTTTGGGCTTCCGGCGCACCACGTCGAAATTAGGCGGATGGGCGGAAAGGGTAATAATGGCCCCCTGTTTGGCCGCGTCAATACAAAGCCTGGCTGAACCCGCCACCGGGTCGGAACCGTAGCCGGTAACGCCGCCGGGGAACTCGTCCCCTACAAAGGACAGGGCGTCAATGCCCACCACCCCGGAAATTGAGCCGGTAATATCCTTGGTGTCCGACGAAGATGCCCCTTCATACATGCCGCCCTGTTTGTGGTGGAAATCATTTTGATGCCCGTAGATCACGTAGTCGGATTTTCCCACCGCATCAAGGTAGGCGTAGAGCTTTGCCGTTGCGGGTGTCGCGCTGCCGTCCACCAGCGTTACCGATGATGCCAGCTTGAGGGCCGCGGGATCAATTTTGGTACCCGCTCCGGGAGTCCCGGTGATCTCCACATCAATAGGCGCGCCGGACTGGAACCGCAGGTTGTCAATAAAGACGGCGCCTTTAAAATCGGTCTGGTACCCCACGATGCTGAAGGTCAAATCCGCAATGGGCTTAGCCGGGGGGGCCAATTTTACGAGGCCGGCAACCTTGATATAGCCGTTACCCAAATCCTCCCCCTCGGCAGCGATGAGCCCATTGGCTTCCAGTCCGCCGTTGGCAAAAACCTTGGTCTTAAAACTGCCCTTGCTCACATCCGCAGGCTTATAATAGAAGTCAAAAGCTACTTCGTTATATTCCTGCACATCCAGGGCGGGACTAATAAAGGTTTTTACCTTCGCCTCGCTCCAATCGCTCTGGTTATCCGGAACCGAATAGTCCAGTTCGAGCCGGAGCGCGCCGCTGCCCGTTACCGTATCGTCATAGCTCAGGGTTGGCGTCCCGGTATATTGCCAGAATTCATTGACCGCCACATACCAGGCTTTGAGAGCCGACGGATCATCAAAGGTCCAGTCACCTCCGGGCCCGGGAACAACATTTGCCGCCGGGTCCTTACCACCCTTGCCGGGGGCCGCAGAACCGGTAGTTCCGCAGGCATACATAAACACAAGGGCACAGAGCAGTACCACTGCCCCCCAAAGGGTAGTTAGTTTCTTCATCAATTCCTTCCTATTCAATGGGCAGGAAACGAATGTTGTCGATAAAGACCGGGCCAACATAGTCGGTACCGGAACCCACGATACTCAGCCGCAGATCGGTGATAAAGCCCTTGGTCGGTTTGAAGGGGATAACCACTTCCACATGGGTAAAGCCGTTCTCCAACTCTTCCCCGGAGCTTGGGATACCGCCGTTCGCATCTATCGGGGCGCTGGTATTGGTAAATATCTTGGTCTGGAAGTTTCCCTGGTTCCGGGCGGAAGGGTCAAAATAAAAATCATAGGCCAGGGATCCGAAGCCGCCGATATTTATGGATCGGGGCAGGTCGATCACCAGTTTCGGTTCGCACCAGTCCTTCTGGTTTTCCGGCGCGGAAAAGTCCAGGTCTATACGGAGCTTCCCGTCCCCAAAGGTTTCGCTGTCCTGACTTATAGCGATATCACCGGTATATTGATAAAACTCGCTGCGGGCCAAACCCCAGCGGTCGGTACCTTTTGCGGGGTCATCAAAATTCCAACCCCCGGCAAAACCGCCGCCTCCGCTCCCGCCGGTAGAAGCGCAGGAAAAAACAAGAAACGCAGCAGCAAAGGCTGCAGCAACGGAACATAATTTTGCAGATTTCATGATAATCCTCCTAAGGTTAACATAAAGCTTCATTTACTTAATGCGTTAACTAACAGTAGTATATCATGATATCTTTTACCTGTCAAACTTTTTTTCAATTTTTTGTGATTTTTTGTACCAACCGTGGACTTAAAGGTAATGATCAAAATTCAACGCCCCGCTTTATAACTTCCAAAAACATTCTGCCGTTGTGGTAGGGGCATTTCCACATCCCCGCAATGGGCCTGTCAAAGGGTTCCCCCGCCGCGGTTCTCCCCCAGTACCATTCCTTTTCGCCGATGATACCCGCTTTGGTGTTTTCCCAGATAGCCCGCGCTTTTTGGAGGTATCCGCCTGCACCCGTAAGCTCATAGCCGTTTACCAGGCCCACCACCGCTTCCGCCTGTACCCACCAGATCCGGTCGGTGTCCTCGGCGCCGTTTTTACGCTCGTTGCAGAGAGCCCTGCCGTCAAAGCCCTCTGCAACGGTGGTATCCAAAAGATGCAGGAACCGGCTCCGGTCAGCGCTTAGCCGGCCAAGAACACGGGCAGCTTCCGTCAAAAGCCAGGAGGCCTCTATGTCGTGGCCGTAGGATTTTTCATCACTCTGCGGGCGGAAGTTATCGTCAAAAAAAAGATCCATCCGGCCCTTTTCGTCGCATAATACATGATCCAGCATCAGATCATAGATGTACCCAAGGGCCTCCCCCGCTCCGTCCGCTCCGTCCAGGGCGATAAAATATTCGGTGTATGCTTCCATTATATGGAGCATGGAGTTCATCGTTTTCGGGGTAGACAGGGATTCGGATAGTTTTGTATTTACCAAGGGCCTGAAATTGGCATCGCATTGTTCAATATAACCCTGGGGGGTGCGGTAATAGGTTTCCATGCAGGTAAAAATCGCTTGGACACGCTCCAGGACTTCCGGGTTTTTACTTGCGCGATAGTAGGCGGAAAGGCCGTAGAGGGTAAAGGCAAGGGTGTAGATGTGCTTGTCCGTATCAAGGGGCTTTCCGGTATAATCCACCGACCAGTATACGCCCCCTGATCGTGCATCAATGAAGTTTTGTTTGATAAACTCATAGGCCTGTTCAGCATTGCTAAGCAATGCCCTGTTCCCCAAAATCCGGGCGGCGGCGCTGAAAAACCACAGGATCCGTGCGTGGTAGATGCTGCCCTTATCTGCCCTGGGCAGCGGGTTGTTTCCGTCATGCTCCCCGATAAACCCGCCGTACTGGGTATCCGCAAGGGATGACCAGAAAGGTATCATCCGCCGGGTCAGGTGTGTCTTAAATTCATCACCGATTGTCATAGCATTACTCTTCACAAAAAACACGAACGTTCATTTGTTTAATTTGCGGAGGGTATTTTATATTTTGGAACTGGTTCACTCCCTACCCCTTCACAGCGCCGGCGGCAAGGCCCGCGTATATCTGTTTCTGGCAGGCAATAAAGATGATAAGCGCAGGAATGATGGTGATAATTACCCCGGCGCAAATGTAGTTATACTGATTCCCCAAGGGGCCGGTAAAGGTGTAGAGGGAGGTGGCCACCACCTGGAGCCGTGTCTTGTCCTGTAAATATAGGTTTGCCATGTAGTATTCGTTATAGGTACCCACACCTTTCAGGATCATACAGGTGATAATGGCGGGCTGCAACAGGGGGAGCAGGATTTTGAAGTAGACGCCGAAGTAGGTGCAGCCGTCCAGGATCGCCGATTCATCCAGGGATGTGGGCAGGTTTTCAAAAAATTGCAGGAAAATGTAAATAGAAATAACATCGGTGCCCAGCATCAGGATGATGTAGCCAAAGAGACTGTTTATCAGGCCCAGGGTATACATGATTTGGTACACCGTTACCTGCATGGCGACGCCGGGGATGAGGGCGGCAAAAAGGAAGAGGTTGCGGATCAAATGGTTGCCGGGAAACTTAAACCGGTTGAGCACAAAGGCAAGCATGGAGCTGAACATGATGCTGCCCGCCAGCACACACACCAGCACGATAAATGAATTGAGAAACGCCAGCCCCATGCGGGCCCGCCGCCATGCCTCAATAAAGTTCGTAAGGTAGAGCCAGCTTTGGGGCATTTGCATCACGGTGGTGGAGGCATATTCCGGGTTGGATTTGAAGGCGGTGATCACGATTGAAACCAGGGGGAACAATGCCACAAAGCCCGCCGCACAAAGGGCCGCGTATTTCAGGGTGATGATGAGGTATTTTCTCGCCGTTAAAATGGATGGATTTTTCATTGGGCGCCTCCGTTTTGCAGTGCGGCTTGCGCGGCTTGCGCCCGGCGTTTTTTCATTGCCCGCCGTTCGCTAAAGGTATAGCCATTGGCATCGGGATCAATAAATATGCCGAACACCACTTTCTGAAACATGGTAACCAAAACAATTACCGCCATAAGCACCACCGCCATGGCCGAAGCCAGGCCGACTTTCTGCATCTCGTGGGCCAGCCGGTTCATGATAATAAAGTAGGTGCCCGTATCAAAAGTACCGTTGGTAATAACGTAGGGCGGTTCAAAGGCGCTGATAGAACCGGTGATTGACAGGATCAGGTTCAGCACCACGATAGTTTTAATGCCGGGCAGGATGATCTTACGGAACTTTTGAAACGCCGTAGCGCCGTCAATATCCGCCGCTTCGTATAACTGCGGATCCACCGACATGATAGCCCCGATAAACAGCACCATGTTCTGGCCCATATACCGCCAGATGGAGGTGGCGGCCAGCATGGTATTGTTTACCGAATTATCCCGGAGCCAGTAGGGCAGGTTTTCCTGATTAAACCCTAAGAATACTAACAGGGAATCAAGTACAAAGCCCCGGGTAAAGAAAAACTTGAAGATAAACCCGATGGCGATGCCGCTTATCAGGTAGGGGAAGAAGATGACCCCCTTAAAGAAATTGCCCCCCTTTGTTTTGAAACTCAGGATGGTAGCGAAAAACAGGGCCAGGGCCAACTGCACAAAGGATGCAAACAGGTAATAGATACTCAGCTTGAGGGAATTGAATATCTCGGGCCGCAGAAAAATATCCTGATAATTCCGGGTTCCCACAAAGATCCGTTTCCCGATGTAGCGCATTTCGTAGAAACTGAACTGAAACATCTTGAAAAACGGGAGATAGGTAAACACAAAGAGCAATGTCAAAGGGACCAGCATAAAGGTGATGCCCACAATGATTTGCTGGTTCCGTCTGTTTGAAAATACACTCTGTACTGTAACCGGTTTATTTGTCATACCCTACCCTATCAAGAAATACCAAGAGTAACCGCAAAGAGCGCAAAGTTTTCGCAAAGAAACTTCAAATTATCCTATCTTCTTTGCGTTCTTTGCGCCTTCCCTTTGCGTCCTTTGCGGTTCTGTCTTCTAACCCTACCGCGCCCCATACTTTTTCTGTGCGGCGGTCCAGCGGGTATTCCATTCGTCGGTAATTTGTTTCAGGGTCTTTTTCTTTGTCAGCGCCGCTTCGGCAACTTCAATAACATGGTGGTTATCCATGTTAAGGCCCACTTCGGAATCCACGTTGATGTTGGTCATGAGATCCTCTTCGCCGGGAAGGGTCGGGCTGTCCGGCACCAGTTCAATGCCGTCAAAAGCGGACAGGGTGGACGGATAGGGGTGGCCCTTCGCGGTGGGAACGCCCCCCTGGTCGTAATCAAAGTTGGACTGTTCCACCAGGTATTTCATGTACAAGAGTGACGCTAATTTTACATCCCGGGAGGAATTCCTGTTGATGCCGTAGGTGTAGTCCGGGCCGGAGGCGGCGTATTGCTTGCCGTTCACCGTGATGGGGAAGGTCATGTAGGCAATGTCCGCGCCGTTGGGGCCCGCTTCCTGCATCTGCACGATTGACCAGCTTCCCAGAACCATGGAGGCAATATCACCCCGGTTGATCATGGCCTTGCAGCCTTCCCAGTCGGAGGTTGAGGGATCGTCTTCCACTAGGCCACGGGCTATGGATTCGTACAGGACGTAGTACACTGCGTAGGGGCCGGTACCATCGCCGCGATCAGAGAAGGGGTTTACTGCGTGGGGGAGTACCTGGTTCATAAAGTAGGTGTCCCCGGTGGCGCTGCCGCCTACATAGGCATCCCAGGCGCCCATGGTCCAACCGGCGGCAAAGTTTGTGTAGAGGGGAATCGCTTTGGTGTTGGCCTTGATTTTTTGCAGGGCGGCCAGGAATTCATCCGGGGTCTTGGGAAGGGTGGTGATCCCCGCCTCCTGAAAAACCCGGCGGTTATACACGATGCCCTGGACATTATTGGTGGAGGACAGCCCGTACACCACATTCTGATACATCCGGTTATCGGCAAAGTTATAGATTTCCTTCAGCTTGTCAAATGTGCCGAAGGGCTGGAAATAATTTGCCAGCTCGGTCAGGGGCACCGTGGTGGGGATCATGCAAATATCACCCCAGTTCGGGGTACTGAGCCGGGTGGTCATCCCGGCGGCATAATCGGTGATCCCCTCATAGGTGATCCTGATGCCGGGGTACATTTTCTGGAAATCTGCCACATATTTGTTTAAAAGGGAATCAATAATGTCTGTCCGGTGGGTCTTGAACTGGATGGAAGCCTTCAGGTCCGTATAATCCTTGCCCAGGGTCACCGAATCAATTGAGGGGATATCCCCTCCCCCGCCTGGGGGAGACTTCCCCTTACAGGACACAACGAGCAATGCGGCGCAGAGCATCGTGACAACCGCAACCATTCCCAAAAAAATCTTTTTCATTGAAAATTTCCTCCATAATACCGATTTAGCTAACGCATTAAGTTATATGGAAAGTTTACACCGGATTCGGCGGATTGTCAAACTTTTTTTTATGGTTTTGCGGAATTTTATCTCGCAACGTAATTTCGTTAGTTTTAACGAAAAAACCTCCTCCTGTCCTGTGGTTAAATTCTCTTCTACAAATTCCTCAATATAACTTCGGTTCTGCCGAAGCCCCCCAGTTCCGGGCGTGAGAAATAGTAATCCGCCACGACGGGCTGTTTTTTCAGGTAGTCGTGGACACCCTTTTGGAGTATGCCATCCCCCTTGCCGTGGATCACCGAAAATTCGCGGAGCCCGGACAGAACCGCCGCATCCATCTGCCGTTCCAGGGCGAACAGGGCTTCCTCCAAACGCATCCCCAGAAGGGATAGCTCAAATTTAGCCTGGGGCGAAACGGCAAAATCAACCGGGGCAATGCTTGGTTTTCGTGGTACGGCGGAGGCCGGCAGGGGGATCAGATCACTTTCGTTGAAGGTCATTTTTAGGGAGCCGATTTCCACTATCCATGCACCCTTCTTTGCAGACCGGAGCACGGTTCCCCGGCTGCGCTGAACACCTGCCAGAACCTCCGTCCCCGGCGCTACGTACAGCGAAGTTTCCCGCGCTGCAACACCACCGTTGGTTTCCTGCCCGGCAAAATGCCCGGCTTTCCGGGCTTTCCGCCCCCCGGTTCCGGCAGCAGTGCCGGTATCATTCCCGTAGAGGGCCTCCAGCCTGCGCCGTTCTTCGTCCAGGCTTTCCTCTTCCGCCTCCAAAGCGGCGCCTTCAGCCCGTACCGTTTCCTCCAGGGTACGGAGAAAATCCTTTACCTCCAGCGTTTTTTCCCGGGAAAGTTCCCCCTCCTTCACTTCCCGTACCAGGTTTTCCAGGGTCTTCCGGCTTTCACTCAGCAGTTCCCGGAACTGTCCTATGCCCCCGGCTTTCAGTTCCATTTCCTTCTGCCGCAGCCGGAGTGTTTTCAAATCCGCCGCCCGCCTGTCTTCCCGAAGCCGGGCTTCCGTTTCCTGCCGGGCTTCATCGGCGGCGGCCAGTTCCCGGTGCTTTTCCTTGAGGCCCGCAATAAGGGCGGAAACATCGGCCCGCTCCTCCGCCAGGTAATGCCGCGCGCCCTCGACCATGGCGGGGGGCAGGCCGTTTCGGGTGGCTATGTCCAGAGCCCGGCTTTCACCGGGAAGCCCCATGACGATGCGGTAGGTGGGGGACAGTGTCCGGCTGTCGAAGTCCACCGAGGCGTTTTCTACCCCTTCCCTGGTATAGCCGTAATTTTTCAGAATGCCATGGTGAGTAGTGGCCAGGATCCGTACCTTTTTGTCGATTAGGTAGTCCAGGATAGCCATGGCGATGGCGCTCCCCTCCTCCGGGTCGGTGCCGGAGCCGAGTTCGTCCAGCAATACCAGGGATCGGTCACTTGCTTCGCGGCTTATGGCGGCAATGTTGGTCATGTGGGCGGAAAAAGTGGACAGGGACTGGCTCAGGGACTGCTCGTCACCGATGTCAGCGTAGACGTTGTCAAAGACCGGCAGGCCGGTACCTTCTGCTGCCGGCAAGCCAAGGCCGCACTGGTTCATCAGCACAAAGAGACCCACGGTTTTCAGGGTTACCGTTTTGCCCCCGGTGTTCGGGCCGGTGATGAGACAAGTACGGATGGCGCCGTCCATGACGAAGTCTATGGGAACTGCGGCGGAACCAAGGAGAGGGTGCCGGGCCTGTTTCAGAATTACACCGCCGGAGGTTTCCGCAAATACCCCCCTGGTTTCCCTGGCATACCGGGCTTTGGCGCGGATTATTTCCAGTTCCAGGATGCCCCGGTAAAAGCTTTCCAGGGTTTCACGGTTTTCGGCAATTTTTCCGGTCAGTGTTCGAAGTACCCGGCGTATCTCCGCATCCAGCCGGCGCCGTTCTATAAGAAGTTCGTTGTTTTTCTCCACCGCATCCTCGGGTTCCACAAAAACGGTTTGACCGGTAGCGGAAACCTCATGGACGATACCCCGGATGCGGCCCCGGTAATTGGCCTTCACCGCCAGAACCATACGGTCGTCCCGCTGGGAGGGCACACCGGATTGCAGCATACGCCGGGTTTCCTCACTGCCCGTATACCGGGAACCGGCGTTTTCCAGGTCACGGGTGAGGGTTGCAATGCGCCGTTTAATGTCCCGGAATTCCGGCAAGTCCCGGAGCTTCCCATCCCGATCTAACACCCGGAATACCTCCCGTGACAGGGCGGAACAATCAGGAATAGCCGCAATCAAGGCGGGAAGGGGAATTGTGGCGGTGTTTTGTTCAAAAATGGTATGATTATCTATACTAGATAAAGCGCCTTCTCCAGTAAATGTATCCATATTCATACTATGTAAAGTGGTTTTCGATATATTATTTTTCTTACAGTTTGAAGCGATTTCTGCGGCGTCCTTTATATCTAAGCTTCCTCTTGCCAGCCATCCTTTCAGCCGATCTCCCCGCTCAATAAAGATCCCCAGGGCATAGGCTTCGTCCAGTTCAATACTGGCCCCCTCCACGTTAAGTTTAGGGAGGATCCCGCCTATGTCGGGAAGGGCGCCATGGGGTTCATCGTCACCGGAATTGATGCGCTCCAGCGCGGCCTGTACCTGGGCCTTGAGACCCGCCACAGCCGGGGGATCCGTCAGGGGGCCGGTTTCACGAATCCGGGCAGCGGCTTCTTCGCTTACCGAACAGGCGGCGGCACGGGAAAGAACGGCGGAAAACTCCAGTAGATGTATGGCTTTGTCATTAATCTTTTCATTCACCGGAAGGCTCCAGCAATTCAGCGCGGATACGGAGAAAACTTTCGTACCGGTCTTCGTGGATCACCCCGGCGGTCACGGCCTCCATGATCTTGCAGCCCGGCTCGGTCACATGGGAGCAGGAATGGCCGTAGGTGCAGGTTCCCGCCAGGGGGGCGAATTCCCGCATATAGTGGATGAGTTCATTCCCGGTGATACCGTGGGGTACAAATCGGCGTATCCCCGGCGTGTCGATGATATAGGCGCCGGCCTCCCCTACTCCGGGGATCGCCTCTAAAAAAGACATGGTGGTGGTATGGTTTCCCCGGTCGTACTTTTCGTTGATGGCCCCCACCCTGATATTCCGGCCCGGTACCAGGGCGTTGATAAGGCTGGACTTCCCTACCCCGCTTTGTCCCAAAAGCGCAGCAATACGATTCGTCACGAGCTCACGGAACTGATCTATCCCCTCCCCGGTTTTCGCGGACACCCGCAGAACCGGGTAACCGATGCGGATATAATCCTCAAGCCGTTCTTCCACATCGGGATCGTCCTCCGAAAGGTCATATTTGTTACAGATAATAACCGTGGGGATACCGGCAATTTCCCCCTGCACTAAGGCCCGATCCAAAAAGCGGGGACGAAAAGGAGGGGAAACCGGGGTGGTCACACAGAGAATCAGATCCACATTGGCCGCCAAAAGCTGGGGTGACTGTCCCTTCTGGTTAAACCGGGTCAGAAGATTCCGCCGCGGTTCAAGGCCCAGGATAAGCCCGGTTCCGTCATGGGCGGCGTCGGGCTCAAAACTCACCCGGTCTCCCGGCGCCAGGGGATTGTAAAAGCCCTCAACCCCCTTGAGAACCTTTCCCTTGATTCGGCATTCAAGCTCGGCGCCGCCCTCCCCTTCAAAAAAGGCTCCTTCACTCCTCACGGTAAAAATATTCCGGGATCCCCGGATAACCAATCCTGTCATATCAGTATCCCTGTTCAATACGAAAGCTGAGCGCCAAAGCGTGCGGGTCAAGGGCCAGGGCCCGCTCCTGCCATACCGGCTCCGGTGGGCCGCTTCCGGTTACCAGCAGAACAGTTTCCCCCGCCTCACCTGCGCGGAGATTAAGCTGATCCAGCAAAGCCTCCACGCGGCGGGAGACCCCCTCCACCGAATCGTGGATGCT
>BNUR01000075.1 GCA_025997495.1 Spirochaetia bacterium
TCGCGGGTTACCAGTAAAAACTCATCATTAAGAAAATAAACATAGTTAGCGCCTCCACTCATTGAAATGGCATCAGTGTTGGCGAGGTTCCATGTTACCCCATCTGCCGACCAGATTATTTCCTTAGCGTTGGTGGCAGCTACGAACACGTCTTTTCCGTAAGCAATGTTCGAAAAATTTCCGGTGGAGGGGGGCGTTGCAGCTGTCCAGGTCTTTGGCGTCTTAAAGGAGACGCTAACCGTTTGGGAAGCCGGTGTAAAGGTGTAGGGTGATTTTGCAACCGCGACTGTAATAGTACCGGCAGCGCTTATGCCACTGACACTGAGGTCGTAGAGTCCCGATTCTGTTCTTGTTAGCGTACCCTTGGTTATCCCGGTACCGTTGGCTGTTATCGTAATATCATCGGCATCCAAGCGGACATCCTGGTCGAAGCTGAGGGTCACTATTGTGGTTACACCTACTGGATTATTGGCGGTCAAGTTGCTGAATGCAACGGAGACACTCTCAGTTGGAGCAGGGGTCAACTCTGTCGGCGGCGATTCCTTTGTTCCATCATCAAAGGTGATATCCCCGGTAATAGTACCAATGGCGCCCGCACTAACCGTTACACTGAATGTTGCTGCATTTGCCGTTGAAGGCTTCAGGGTTATACTCCCCCCGCTGACAGTTGTGACAGTTCCCTTGCTGGTTGTAGCTGGTCCGGACGGTGGGGTAATGGTCAATGTATAACTATCACCGGTCTTTGCCGTATAAGCAGCCCTACCGGTATTTTCGGTAATGGTCAATGCGTAGGTATTCCCCGCCGCATCCTTGCTTGTATACGTAATCTTTTGGGGTATAACATCATCGTCCCCATCGTCCAGATTACACCCTGCAAACACCGTCATCGCCAAAACCGTGGCAAACACCACAAGACCAACCCGCATGGCCCCGAACCGTTTTTTCATAACCATAGAAAACTCCTTTAAACACGAATTGTATTGAAACATAAGTCCAACATAATTACACTATAATAGAATGGTTTCAAAACGTCAAGCGAAAAAATGCCGTTTTATGCTGTTTTTACCGGTATTGTTTTCCATTGCTCAAAGGGGCGGGAAGGGGTATAAAAGGAGGGGAGGGTCAGTAGTATGAATCAACAGTATTGGGATAGGGCCCGGGCCTTTCACGGCCATGGGTGCCCGGGGCTTGCTATCGGCGTTAAGGTGTGCGAAGCGGTTGTGGAGAAAATGGGGCTTAGCCCCTCCATTGACGAGGAACTGGTCTGCATTACCGAAAATGACGCCTGCGGGATTGACGCCATCCAGGCAATTATGAGCTGTACCATGGGGAAGGGGAATCTGATCTACCGGCCCACCGGAAAAAGCGGCTACACCTTTATCGACCGCAGGGCCGGCAAGGCGATGCGTTTTTACTGCAAGGTACGGAATTCCGGCGGCATGACCCGGGATGCGTATCAGGAGTATATCCTGGACGCGCCGGTGGACGAAATTTTTGACTACCGGGAAGTGAACATACCGGAACCGGAGCCTGCCCGTATTTTTTCCACCATTACCTGCGAAGTCTGCGGCGAGGCGGCGTCGGAAAATAGGATGCGGCTCCAGGAGGGCAAAAAGGTCTGCCTTGATTGCTTTAAAGAATACCACCGGGGCTGGTAGGCGGCGGCATGATTGTTTTAAACCCTAACTCCGCTTATTTTAGGCAGTCTATGCCTATTTTTTTGAAGATTTCGCGGGTCCTTTTTGGGATTTCGCTACATTGCCACTCGCCTTGTATTTTCATTTGATAGACAGCTTTAGCAAGTTCAATATTAGGGTTTAATGGAGACAGTTCCAAAATAAGATTATAACCACGAATGACACGAATCAGCACGAATAAGTTTGTTTTATTCGTGTTCGCGAACCAAAGGTTCGACGTGTAATTCGTGGTAGGTCTTGCATTTTGGAACTGGCTCAATGTGTAATTCTTTTTTCGTGTGTTTCCTGTCTTTTTCGTGGTTGATCTTCTTATTCCTGTAATTCCCCCTCTCCCCATTGATTTGATTGGTTTTGTTAGTATAAACTACAAAATCCTGCTATGACAAAAGAGGCGGTAATGATAGAACCAAACCAAACACCCTGGGCGCTATACGATGTGCTGATAGATCCCATCCCTTCCGGCTTAAAGGCCGATGAAGCTATCACCGGTGATGGCTGGGTCTATGTCCGTTCCGGTGACCGGGTTGGGCTGGCCATGAACCTTGCCGGTGTCCAGAACACGGAAACCCGGCCCCGGATGCTGCCCCGGGACAGCCGGAACTTGGCAGGGATGCCTTTGAAGGAGATAGCGGCGGCGGCAAAATCCTGGAATTTCGCCGAGGCCGGCCTGGGGGTGGCGGCGATCAACGCCTTCTGGAACGCCACGGAGCACAAACCGGTGGCCCGGGCCATGGAAGGGGAGGGGACTGAGGCTTTTGAAGCCTGGCGCGACAGGGTCCGGGGGAAAAAAGTCGCGGTGATAGGCCATTTTCCCATCCTGGAAAAGACCTTTGCGGATACGGCCAGCCTGTCTATTCTGGAAAAACGGCCCGGCCCCGGGGATTACCCCGATTCGGCCTGCGAATTCCTCCTCCCCAGTCAGGACTTTGTTTTTGTCACCGCCGTGACCCTGGTAAACAAGACCCTGCCCCGGCTCCTGGAACTTTCCCGGCGGCAGGGGCTGATCCTCGCCGGGCCTACCACCCCCCTTACGCCGCCGCTCTTCGATTTCGGGGTGCGAGATCTCCAGGGCATGGTGGTTACCGACCCGGACTTGTGCCGGGATCTGGTAAACGGGAAAGCCACGGGCTCCACCATCCATGCGGCAGGGAAGCGGGTGAGCATAGCCAGGGTAGAGCAATGAATCAGGCGGAAAAGGCCGCCGCTAAAGCTAAAGCCTTGGAATTCGACCATATTGCAAGCGAGGTCTTTGCCCCCATCTACCCGGTAATCGCCGCACGGCTCCTGGAACTTGGTGGAATTTACCGGGGCCGCTGTGTGGAGATCGGCAGCGGCGGGGGGCATCTGGCCCTGGCCGCCGCCGGCCTGTTTACGGGAGAAATCATCCTTCTGGACTCAAACCCCTATGCCCTGGAATTGGCGGAGGAACGTATCGCCGGCAAAGACCGGGGCCGCGTTTCGACGCTCTGCGCGGATGTCCACGATATGCCCATCCCCGCAGGCTCGGTGGATCTGGTTATCAGCCGGGGGGCCATGTGGTTCTGGGACAAGCAGCGGAGTCTTGCCGAAATCTGGCGCATCCTGGCTCCGGCGGGTGTAGCGATCATCGGCGGTGGTTACGGCAGCCCGGCCATGAGGGCGGAGATTTACCGGGTTATGTCTGAACGAAACGGGGACGACTTTGAGGCGCGGCAAAAGAAAAATACCGATGATAATTCGCCGGAGGATTACGCCCCGGTTGCCATGGCCATGGGGATTGGGGATGTTCGGGAAGTTCACGATGATACCGGTGACTGGCTCGTGCTGGGGCCCAAATGAGGCTTGTTACCTTTGCCGGCCCGCCATCGGCAGGGAAAACCTCCGCCGCGATCAAGACTGCGGAGTTTCTTTTGAAGGAGGGCTTCACCGTTGGGGCGGTCAAATTCGACTGTATCACCACGGCGGACGACGAGCTTTACCGCAAACGGGGCATACCGGTGCTTACGGGTATTTCGGGAAACCTTTGTCCTGACCATTATTTCATCACCAATATTGAAGACTGCGTGGGCTGGGGCCTCTCCCATAAACTGGATTTTCTTTTCAGTGAAAGCGCCGGCCTCTGCAACCGCTGCTCCCCTCACATCAAGGGCGTCCGCTCCCTCTGCGTCATCGACTGCCTGTCCGGGGTAAACACTCCCCGGAAGATTGGCCCCATGCTTCTTTTTGCGGACATGGTGGTGATCACCAAGGCCGATGTGGTTTCCCAGGCCGAGCGGGAGGTCTTCGCCTACCGGGCGCGGGAAGCAAACAGGAAAGCCCGGTTTCTTTTTGTAAACGGCCTCACCGGGGAAGGGGCGTCGGAGCTGGCCCGGTTCCTCAAGGACGCGCCGGAAATTGATACCCTGAACCACGCCAAGATCCGTTTCCCCCTGCCTCAGGCCCTCTGCTCCTATTGCCTGGGGGAAACCCGCATTGGCGAGGATTATGCGACCAACAGTGTTATTGCGCGGAAAATCGAGATACCCGAATGAAGAAAAGAAAAGAGGAAATCTACCACGAACCACACGAACAATACGAACTTTCACTTTGCCATCTTACTCTTGTTCGTGTACGTTCGTGTGGTTCGTGGTTAAAATTCTTATGGAGCGCCCATGCGTAGTATTACTATTATTGGCGGCCATGACAAGGACGGCCGGAGCGAAGATTTTACCCTGACCCTGCAAACGGGGGATATACTGTGCGTGGTGGGGCCCACCGGCGCGGGGAAAAGCCGCTTCCTGGAGGACATCAGCGTTTTGGCACAGGGGGATACCCCCACGGGCAGACGCATACTCCTGGACGGCGGAACACCCAGCCCGGAACAGCGTTACTCCCTGGAGGGGAAACTGGTGGCCCAACTTTCCCAGAATATGAACTTCATCATGGATCTCACGGTGCGGGAATTCATCCTCATGCACGCTGAGAGCCGGGGAGTACCAAGGGGTGAAACGAACGCGGCGCTGGATATCATTTCAAATTTAGCGCCGGAGATGGCAGAGGAACCACCGCCGGAACAAAACAGCGGCCCGGACACAGATTTGTTGTCACCGGTTGCGGCCGCCGCCGTTTTCGACCCGGAGTCCTCAGACACATTAGAGTCCGCAGACACATTAGTGTCTGGCATCGTGGACGCCGCAAACCGCCTCACCGGGGAGGCCTTGTCGGCGGATACTCCGGTGACACAGCTTTCCGGCGGCCAGTCCCGATCCCTGATGATTGCCGATACGGCCCTGCTCAGTCCAACACCTGTGGTGCTCATCGACGAGCTGGAAAACGCCGGGGTGGATCGGCGCCGGGCGCTGGAATTGCTGGTGGGGGAGGACAAGATAGTTCTGGTGTCCACCCACGATCCGGTGCTGGCCCTGTTGGGACAACGGCGAGTCTGCATACACCGCGGCGGGGTGCGGCGCATCATCGAGACCTCTCTCTACGAACGGCACAATGCGGCGCTCATGGGGGCGGTGAGTGAAAAGTTCCTGGTTCTCCGGGAGATGCTCCGGGAAGGGGCCTCCCTGGATTTTGATATGGAAACTTTTTTTCAAGAAGGAGTTACGGTATGAAAATAGAATCAATCATTGAACTGGTGCCGGATCATATGCGGGAAGATTTGGACTACCTGGGCCGTGTCCATTGCCCTATCAAGGACCGGTTTTCCCGGGCCTGGCAGGATTTTGAAGGCCGGTATAACCAATCCCACGAACAGAAAGTGAAGGGCATCGTCCCCATGGGGGGCTGCGGGCTGGATATCTACTATAATATCAGCACGATTCAAAACATGGAGAAACATCCGGCGGTACTTTCGGAATCCGGGTACGGCGAATTCTTTACCGGGAATTTTCTGGCAACCCCGGAAAAGCAGTCCTGTTTTTCGCAATGGAAACTCCCGGAACCGGTACATCCCCTGTTCCGTAACCTGAATCTCCGTGATCCCAAGGGACTGTTCAGCATCTTTGGCGCCATGCCCTACGTACTCCTTTTGAACCATGATCGCCTGGGGGGTCGTCCCGCACCCCGAAGAATCGCAGACCTCACTAATCCGGTTTACGAAGGCAGCCTGGGGACGGGCTTTGCCCCGGATGATATTACGGAACTGCTCTTTTTAGAAATCGCGAAAGAGCAGGGAGAGCCGGGGATCCGTTCCCTGGCCCGGAACATCGGCTTTATAGGCCGTGTCCCGCAGATGTCCGCCGATGCGTTAGGAAACCGCGACGGTTGCTGTATCTACTTTATGTCCTGGTTTTTCGCCCACGCCATTCCCAAGCGTGATTACCTGGAAATTGTCTGGCCCGAAGACGGCGCGGTACTTAACCCCATGTACGCCCTCATCAAGAAGGATCTGAGCGATGCCCAGAACGCCGCGGCGGAATGGCTCTTTAGCCGGGAACTGGGGCAGATCATGGCCGACGGCTGGTTTGCCCATGTGAACAGTAACGTTAACCACGCCCTGCCCCCTGAAGCAAAAATACGCTGGGCGGGCTGGGACTACATCTATGAAAAGGGCCTTGTCCGGCGGGTACGGGAAATTGAGGAAGTGTATTACGATGAACGGCGCAAGGTTCGGCCTGATGAAAATGCCGTACCCCGTACGTATTCTATCGCGGCGTCATAGAGTTTGTTGCGCTTCGTACAGTTTCTGCCGCGGTGTTTACAGATACGGCCCTTCTCCATCCGGAAAGGGCCGCATCTTGCAACGAAACTTCCGTGCTGTCTACAAGGACGCGTTCGTCTCCTGCACAACAACTTCGGCGCCGGCGTTAACCTCATCGGTCTTAACCGGATCCGCAGAGATAACCGTGCCGGGATCGTCGCTGATCTTGACGGTTAAGAGGCCAAAGGCGGTCATGGCAAACACCGTTATGGGCATCAGGTAGTTAAAGAAGGCCCAGGGCGCATACTGGAAGGTACTTACCCCAAGGACGCCGGCCATGAACACGCCGCAGGTATTCCAGGGAATGAGCGCGCTGGTCACCGTACCGGAACCTTCCAGGGCGTTACTCAGCATTTTCGGGTGCAGGCCCCGCTTGCGGTAGGTGGCGGCATACATACGGCCGGGCACCACGATGGAGATGTACTGCTCCGGCATGGTAGCGTTACTGCCGACGCAGGTGAGCAGGGTAAGCCCCACCAAAGAAGTGGTTCCCTTGGCAAGTTTGATAAGCTGCTGCACGATAACTTCCAACTGGCCGGTTTTCTCCATAATACCGCCGAAGGTCATGGCAAGAATGGTCAGGGAGATGGAGTACATCATATTTTCCAATCCTCCGGCGGTAAGAAGTTCGTCGATTTCCGCTACGCCGGTGTTGCTTTCAAAGCCTGAGTATGCGCTGGAGAGCAGATCCCCAAAGTTGTTCCCCTGCACAAGAGCGCCCAGGATACCCCCGGAGATGATACCTAAGAAAATACCGGGGATGGCGGGCATCTTGAAGGCGATAGAGAGAATGACCACCAGGGGTGGAATCATCAGAAGCGGATTAATAGTAAAGCTATCGCGGATACCGTTGGTGATTACCGCCAGACTGCCCATGTCCGTACTACCCTTACCGAACTGGAAACCCAAAACCAGGTAAATAACCAGCACAATAATGTATACCGGAATGGTGGACTTGAGCATGAACTTTACGTGGGTGAATACATCAGTCCCTGCCATGGCGGGGGCCAGGTTGGTAGTATCGCTGAGGGGGGACATCTTGTCGCCGAAGTAGGCTCCTGAGAGTACCGCACCTGCCGCCATGGGCAGGGGGATTCCGAGACCCTGCCCCACCCCCATTAGGGCCAGCCCTATGGTACCGCAGGTGCCCCAGGAAGTACCGGTAGCCAGGGAGGTGATGGAACAGGTGATGAGGCTTGCCACCAGGAAGAGGGATGGGGTGATGATTTGAAGGCCGTAGTAGATCATGGTGGGAACAACCCCCGCTACCAGCCACACGCCGATGAGTACGCCGATAATCGCCAGGATGATTACCGCCTGCAATGCCTGGTAGATGCCGTCGAACATGCTTTTTTCGATGAACTTCCAGTCATAGCCGATGTAAAGCGCCATGATGGCCGCAAATGCCGTACCGATGATCATGGGGACATGGGGGTCCACCTTGAACACCGCGATACCCGTCGCCATGACGCCGATCAATACGGCGAATGAGAGCAGCGCCTCCCAGAGTTTGGGAGTCCGGGGGGTTCTTTTCTTTTTCAGTCCGGAAACTTTAGTTTCAATACTCATATAGTCCTCCTCAATAAACACGGACTTACCAGTCCGCACGGACTTACTAGTCCGCAGATTCTAAACTACCGGTAAATACTTACCGGATAATACCATGTTTATGCTACCAGACCTAAACTTTTTTGCAAAAGCTTCAGGGCGGTCTTGGGATACTTTTTCGAAAGGACCCCCAGGGATGCCATAATGTAATCATTGTCCACCAGTATCGCTGCGGACTCAGGGGGGAACAGAAAAATCCCCGTTTCGTTATGCTGCGCAATGGCCTTCATTATTTCAACCCGCCGCGGCAGCCTGGTCAACGCGCCGCCGGTGCCGATGATGTACTTTACCTCTTTCAGATCCTTCCCCTCCGCCAAGGTACTGCGGCCTCCCGGGCCATAGACGTACCGGATATGCCCCGCGTGCCGTTCCGTTGCCAACAGAACCGCTTCCCGGGTCAGGCGCTCCACAAATTGCAGTTCCTTTTCGGTTTTCGGAATGAACCGGTAGGCGGCCATAGCTTCCTCCGGCGGGAAACCAAGTTCAGCTTCCAGCTTCTCCTCCCCGATGAGGGCAACCAGGTTTTTCATATTCACATACACCCCCAGGTCTCCCTCCACGGTGCGCTTTGCTAAGGGCTCGGGACTAATGGAAATACGGGCAATTTCTTCGGACCCCGCCGTTACGGAATGAAGGTCCGTGGTGGCGCCCCCCACATCCAGTACCATCAGATCCCCCAAAGATTCATATAACAGCTTTGCGCACTCCATCACCGCCCCCGGCGTGGGGATGATGGGACCGCCCACCATATCCCGCACATGTTCCATCCCCGGCGCATGAACGATATGCTCTTCAAATGCCGCCTGTATGACCCGGCGGGCGGGTTCCACCTGGAGGTCGTCAATCCGGGGGTACACATTTTCCACCAGATAGAGGGGCATAGCGCTATTCTTAAACAATAACCGCATCTCCCCCTGGTTGTCCACATTCCCCGCATACAGTACCGGGATTGCAAGGCCGAGGTCCCGGATACGTTCCGCGTTGGCAATGGCAGTCTCCCGTTCCCCGTGATCCACGCCGCCGGCCAGCATGATGATATTCGGCCGTATCTCACGCAGTTTTTCCAAGTCCGACCGGCGCAGTAATCCTGCGGTCACCTGATGGATGATAGCCCCGGCTCCCAGCGCGGCTTCTTTGGCGGCTCTGGCGGTCATGTCGTAGACCAGGCCATGGACGGTCATTTTAAGCCCCCCCGCAGCGCTGCTTGAGGCAAGCATTTCCCGGTAGTCAATGGATTCCACGCCTTTTTTCCGGCACAGATCCTCTATCGCCCCCCGGAGCCCAACCCTGACATCCCCCTCCAGCACCGAGGTGGCCGCCTGCCCTTGCCCCCACAGAACCGGGTCGCCGCCAAACGGTGTTTCATCGCCCGGCTCCTGGCCGTCAACGCCCTGAAAGGCGTTAACCAAAGTCGTGGTCGATCCGATTTCCGCGACCAGTATATCTACCTGCATTACCGTTTCATGCGCCGGTGTTTTACGAGGAAGGTTGCCACATCAATACCGTGACACCCCCGCCCGAAGCCCGCGTCCATCCCGCTGTTCACCGCGAGTTTGGGAACCACCTGGGTACCGCCTGCAATTAAAGTCACCTTGTCCCGAATGCCCTTCTCCACCGCCAGTTCATGGATACGCTTCATGTTCTTGTAATGAATATCATCGTGGCTGATGATGGTACTCGCCAGGATAGCCTCCGCATGAAGTTCAATGGCGGCGTCCACCAGTTTTTCTACCGGCACCGAAGTCCCCAAATGATGCACCTCTATACCGAAGCGTTCGATGCCCCCATGCTTGATGTCGAGAATCTCCCGCAGGCCGACGGAGTGTTCGTCCTCACCAACGGTGGCGCATACCACCTTCAAAGGATGGGCTGATACATCGGCGCGGATCTCATCATCGGAAAGTATCTCCGGCAACGGGGGGATAACCAGCGTATCGGTGTTCACCTCAAAGGGAAGCTTGCCCTTCAATTCTATGCGAACTCCCTCCGCCTCCTGCAAAATTTCCAGGTTGATGATCTCCGGGTCTTGCAGGTTCATCTTTGCGGCCAGTTCCAAAGCCGCCGCTTCGGCCACGCGTTTTTCCGCCGGCAGGAACAGGGTGACCATCACCGTGCCGTCCGCGGCCCATTCCATTTCAGGTTTCAGCAGATTAGTATTCCTGTACTTGGCAGTCTCCGCCATCCGCACAGTAACGTTATCTTCCTGATCCAGTTCATCAATATAGACAATCTTCTCAAGTCTTTCAAAAGTACAGCCGTCAATAAGCTTGGAAGGATTGTCCACCGCAGAGGGATCATATTGGGCCACATTGTTGTACCCGTAATGGGCGGTGACCGGCGCAAAATAATCCTTGCCCCGTTCGTAAATCGAATCGGCCCCAACCCCCGCTTCCGACTTGCGGATGATCGCGTCGCCATTCCGCTCGGGGTAGCAGCCGGAGTCTACGAAGAAGCCTTCCTCCACCGCCTTGAAATAACCGCCCGTTTCCACAATCTCTTCCATAAAGAGACAGGCCCGTTCCTTGATCTCCCGGGCTTTTTCCCGCAGGGGGCCGTCGTCCTTCAAAGCAACCATGTCCATAAGGCCGTCCAGCCCCATGAAGGTCTGCTTCGCCGTGTCGCAGGCTTCAATGTTGTACATGTGCCAGGGAACGTTCCTCCCCTCATCGGGGGTGATGGTGGACTGTATATCCGCGCTGGTGAGTTTGGAGATAAGCATATTCAACACATGGGTAACCGTGTTCTCCCGTGCTGATGCTTCCATATACTTAGTATTCATCTGCGCCCTCATGCGGTACTCGCCGCAGAAATCCCGAAGGGCCACCGCGTAGGGCAGATCCATAAACACGCAGGGCGCGGGGGGCGCGGTTGGCGGCACCGTGGACAGGCAGATATTGGATTTCTCTATCCCAACCTTCGCGGAAAAGAGCGCGTTGATGGCGTGCTGCACAATAAGTTCCGGCATCACCTTCCAGGCTTCCCGCGCAGTAGCGTTGGCATTATGCGCGCCGTCGATTTGCGCCATCTTCGCCCAGGCCATTATTTTTTTTGACTCGCAGGCGTCCACCATGGAACGCACCATGTTAATATTCCGGTACAGCACATTATATTGCGGGTCCTGGTGTGCCCCGTTAATCCCCTCCTCGGCGAACATCACCGCCACCTCAGGCCCGGCGACCCCGGAGACGTATGAGTGATAGTTAATAGGCCGGCCCACCTCTTCCTCAATATAGTCCAGGGCCTTTCGCTGTGCCCGCACCTGTTTCCTGGTGATGGGCACCCCGCCCACTCCCTGCGGCGTACCTTCCATAAGGCCGTCAATATGGGACTGCCCGGCGGTACGGATAACCATGATATGGTCGGCGCCGTGCCAGGCCGCCATCCGCATCCGTCGAATATCATCCTCAAAGCGCCCGGAGGCAATCTCCGTGGTGATCACCGGCATAGGCTGGGGATCAATGTTGTTAAAATATTTTGCCGAAGGCAGGGGCACCGAATTTTTTAAGGGGGCCGCAGCATCACGATAGGTAAAGGGATCCATCGCAAGACCCGGCGCGGGTGTCCGCCATGTCCAGCCCCGGCGCTTGGGCCGGTAGGTATCCAAATCCTTAAGCAGATTTTCTATGTCCAGTTTTTCATTCGGTTTCAACGGGGTATCACTCATTTTACTCGCTCCTTAAATAAAGCAACAACTTCATTCCAACCCTGGCCGGAAACCAACAATGCCCCGGCCTCCTTAATAGAAATGTTTTTTGATTTGGCAAGCTTATAAACCACATGCCCCGCGCCCTTACCCATGAGCCCCCGGTCAATACAGCCGTTCACGATAGGTTTCGTGTCGGTTGATGAAATCCCCATACGAAGGAGAACCGACCGTTCAATGGATGGCGAAGTGTTTTTCACCCCAAGTTCCAGCAGGGGATCCACCACCTTAGCGGTAAGCTCCCAGAAACGATTGTACAATTCCTCATCGCTGAGTTTCGCAATATGTTTCCGCCGTTCAGAAAAATCGTCCTGTCTTTTCATTTTTTAATTCCTCCAATAAATTAAGATAAGAAATCAACCACGAACTACACAAACGCCACGAACTTTAATACTATGTCGTTGTTCGTGTGGTTCGTGGTTATAATTTTTCATGTCAGTTCTACAATGACCTTCCTGACAAAAGCCTCGTCCTTACGGGTTTCCTCCGCCAAAAACGCTATGTCCGCTTCCGTAGGTGCAGTCCCGCAATTACCGAGGGCGGTTTTGATCAAGGATTTACGGATATGATCCAGATCCACCTCGCTCGCCTTTATCAACGACGGGTGTGATGGTAGGATCAGATTTTCACCGGGGATTTCATCCTTGGGGTCCCCCAAAAACACCCTTATTCCGTTCTCCCGGGCAAAGGATAACTGAGGCTGCACATGCTTACCCGCCCCGGTATACTCTGTTTCCTGAACCAGGATCATCTGGTCTTCCGACATCTCCTGGGCCAAGGCAAAGGCGGCGGCCAAAGATGTATTGCCTGCGGGGCCTTTCTCCAGCCCCTCAAGACTCGCTAGTGTTTCTGTCATATAGAAGACGCTGCCCTGGGTTATGGTCACGTAACGATCCATGTACCGCAAAGGACGGGCGGCGGAACGGGGAACATCGGAACGGTCGGGCCAGGAGCTAAAGGGTACGCCGAAACCGGTATGGCCGGTGGTAAATGACTTCCGGTTGAACTGGCCGTCGGAGGCCATGTGCAGCCCCGCCAAGTTTACGCTGGCCCCCACAATTTTACTGGCCACCTTAGCCTTTAAAAGGCCCCGCGCAGTACCGGTGAGGTTTCCGCCGCCGGCATTGGTGCAAACAACCACGTCAGGATCCCTGCCAAACCTTTCCTGAAACTGGGTAGAGATCTCATAGCCAAGGGTTTCTATACCCGCGATACCAAAGGGAGTGTAAAGGGACGCGTTAAAGTACCCGGTCTCCTCCAACAGTAAAAGAAACTTGTAAAACAATTCCGGCCCCACGGAAAGCTGGACAACCTCCGCGCCAAGGGCCTCACACTTCCGCGCTTTCTCGATAATCTCCGGCTGCCCTAACCCATGTGAATCGTAACATTCCTGCACCACGATACACTTGAGCCCCGCCATAGCCGCCTGGGACGCAACCGCCGCGCCGTAGTTTCCACTGGTAGCGGAGATGACCCCCTTAAACCCCAGCTTCTTTGCATGATAGATGGAGGTAGCCGCCCGCCTGACCTTAAAGCTGCCCGATGGATTGGCCGCCTCATCCTTGATAAAAATCCGCGCGCCGTAACCGGGTTTTGCGCCATGCATGGCGGCGCATGTTCTGGCAAGAGCAGTAATGTTCCGCAGTTCCAGTGGAAACTACGGCGCGGCGGTTGCGTCCCAGGCGGCTATGGCGGGGCTCAAGTGTATCGTGGTGC
>BNUR01000076.1 GCA_025997495.1 Spirochaetia bacterium
TTCAGCCCACAAATGCATGGGGCCGCCGGAACAGTTCCGGTAATCCTTACAGTCTTTGCATATCCCCGTTTTTGTCCATGTGCGATCCCGCATGATTTCAAACCGGTTATTCCAAACATCCAAAAACGAATCGCGGTATATGTTTCCCTGAACAAAACTTCTGTTAATATTGGGACAGGCGGAGATGGAGCCGTCAATCAAAACAGAAGCGATATTTATTCCGGCGCGGCAGAAAAAATAGGCGTCCCGGATCTTTTTTTCATATCTCCCAACCCAGAATTCACAGCCAAACGTAACAGAGATAGTGTTACCGGCGCGGGAACTGACAATAAAATCCAAAAGATACTGTAATTGTTCGGGGCTTAAACACAAATCATCGTTCCGTGCCGCCCTTCCGATTGGCGCAATGGTAAACAGCCTCCACGCCCTGACATTATGGGAAACCAAAAACGCTTTCATTTCTTCAAGCTCATAAATATTTTTTTGATTCACACAGGATATCACATCATAGGTCAGGTGTTTTGTGGAGGTGATTAACGCCAAAGCATCGACCGCCCGCTTGAAACTTTGATCGTTTCCCCGGAGCCAGTTATGGGAAGGCTCCAGTCCATCAAGACTCAAGGCGATGGAACCCATACCCGCCGCAAGCAGCCTGCCGTGTATAGCGGGAGTATAGGCATAGCCATTGGTAACTATTCCCCAGTGAAACCCATGCTGCCGCAGCCTTCTGCCGCACTCCGGTAAATCCTCCCGCAAGAGGGGTTCGCCTCCGGTTATGGCTATGGTTATGCTGTCAGGCTTATATACTTCCTTTAACGGAAGAATGGCTCCCAGGAAATCATCGAAGGGCAAATCTTCCGTTTTGCTATCGGCGGAACAATCGGAGCCGCAATGCAGACATTGCATGTTGCACCGCCGGGTACATTCCCAAAAGAGATACGACAGTTGATGAAGATGCGTTTCATTTTTTCTGAATTGGTTGAAAATGAATTGGGAAAATTTATTTGCCATCTTCCTCGGGTTTTTGCTCCAAATCCACTTTTAACGAATCTTTAATTTCATCGAAACTAACACGCATCACTTTCCGCTGAAACAAACCATTGTTATCCCAAAAATAGACAGAATAAGCATCCCGTTCAGGCACTTGAATGGAAAATTGGCCGTCGTTGTCCGATAAAGCCTCAAAGCGGGAATAAAAAGGAGTATATTCGGATTCACTGCCGTTGTCACTCCCGTAGCCAGCAGAGACTCCAATTCCCGAAACCGGTTCACCTGTTCCTTTGGAGCGTACCGTCCCGCGAATAACCGCAACCTGGCTTTCCCTGGAGAGGCTCACCGCCAGGGGATCCGCGATTTCATCCCGGGGAATAGTCATATATTTGTGTGAAAAATATCCGCTGTTTTCAAAGCCGTCAGTATCGAAAAACCTGACCGTGTAAGAATCGTTTTCGGGAACATAGATAAGGAAACCCCCGTCGCTGTCAGTATTAACAGCGGCCCATTGATCATATCTGACATTAATTCCCGCTACCGGATCGCCCGTTTCTTCAGAGACAACCCTCCCCTGAACGGGAACCGTATAGCTGCTGAGATCGGGCTCACGCATTCCATATGCGGCATGAATCAAAATCGGCATCGCCGTTGCCCCTAAAGCTATATATACATTTCTCAGTATCAGGCGCGCCTTTTCCAGAATTTTCCTCATGTTTTACTCCCGATCTATGCTACTCCCTTTCTTTACTAAAGTCAACTCCTTTAAAATTGCATGTTTTGCAGACCATCAGCCCGGATAGTCAAGTTTTTTCTAACAATTTCAAAAAACTTGCGTATAACGTATGTTATGCGACGTTTGCCCGTACCCCATTATTTTTCATATTTATCTATTTCAATTATTGAGTAATTATTTTATATTTTAATCAATAAGCAAAAAAGCAAATCTATTGGTAATTTCATTATGGTCTTTAACCACTTGAATTGGATACCCAACATTATGAGCAGTCTGATATACATCAATACCCATAGCATCAGCACCGGGTCTGGATTTATCCTTATGGATACATTTTATACGAGTACCTTCGGCTATACAATCTTTACAAAAAATACATGAACTATACTGTAACAAAAAAGTTTTATAATTCCCCGCAAGAAATATTGCCCTTTCCAATTCAGAAAGCCTTGATACCAATTTGTAGGTATCATCGTTATCCGCCGATTGTATAGAAAAATGAAAAATAATCGCGTTCTCATATTCATAAATCATTTTACGGCATTCCTCAACCGAAGGTACTGCGGGGGGACAACTGCCGTTCTTGCCATAATTTTTACAGCCAAATTGACAGCGGAACCTAACCCATTGCGCAACAATAATATTTTCTCGAGGAAGTATCCATTTATAATCAGTAAAACTATGTTCTTTTATGATTTTATCAATTTGGTCTTTGTTATCCATATTTGTATCTCCATTTTCATAATAATATTATATTCAAGAAATTTTGTCAATCAATATTTCAATAATTTTACAACTAATTTTAGGGCAAATGTCGCATAACTCCTTTATGGATGAAATTAAAATAAGAAGTCCCGCCGCGTGCCGTATCGAACCTGGTCCGGTACCGGTATGCAGAGACACTCCATAATACACATGAAAATGGGTAAATGAGAAATAAAGCTTGTTCAGAAAATTTTTATATCTTAGTAAACCCTATCAGGGGGAGCGGTCTGGGGGCTAATTTGTTACAGTACAAGGAATTAGATAATTTCATGATCCTGAATCCAGCCCCCAGAGAGAGCTTGATATAATACACTTTTTCGATATACGGGAGGCTGTACTAAACCATATTCTCTTTTATATTTTTTTGATACACTCTTCCCATGAATATACGGGAACAGCTTACCGCCCTGGCCTCACGGCGCATCCTCATTCTGGATGGTGCAATGGGTACCATGATCCAGCGTTTCAAACCCACGGAGGCGGATTTCCGGGGCGACCGGTTTGCGAACCATCCTACGGAACTCCTGGGCTGCAACGATTTGCTTTGCCTGACCAAGCCGTCCATAATTTCATCCATCCATGAAGCATACCTTAGAGCCGGGGCGGATATTATCGAAACCTGCAGCCTCAATTCCACGGCGGTGTCCCTGGCGGATTACGGCCTGGCCGGCCTGGCCTACGAAATAAGCGTTGCGGCGGCAGCTTTGGCCCGGAAAGCGGCGGACAAATTTTCCACCCCCGACAAGCCCCGGTTTGTGGCGGGGAGTATCGGCCCTACCACCCGGAGCGGCAGTATGTCCCCGGACATGGACGACCCCGGCAAACGGGGCGTTACCTGGGATGAACTTGAAGCGGCCTATTACGACAATGCCCGAGGCCTGCTGGACGGCGGCGCGGACATCCTGCTGGCGGAAACCCTCTACGACACCCTGAACGCAAAAGCCGCCGCCTTTGCCATTAACCGGCTGCTGGAAGAGCGGCATCTTGATGTGCCCCTGATATTTTCCGTCACCGTTTCCGACACCGCAGGCCGGCTCCTTTCGGGGCAGACCGTGGAGGCCTTCTGGGTTTCGATGTCCCACGCCAATCTCTGGGCGGTCGGCTTGAACTGTTCCTTCGGCGCAGAAAAGCTCCAGCCCCACATCGCCGCCCTTGCCGCCGCCGCCCCCTGCCTGATAAGCGCCTACCCCAACGCGGGGCTGCCCAACCGTTTCGGCGAATATGACGAAACCCCGGAAACCATGGCCGCAGCGGTGGAAGAATATATGAAGGAAGGCCTGGTAAACATCCTTGGGGGCTGCTGCGGTTCCACCCCGGATCACATTGCCGCTATTGCCGCCAAGGCGGTGAACTACGCGCCCCGGAAGATTCCGGAAATCCCCCGGCGAACCGTATTGGCGGGGCTTGAACCCTTCACGGTAAGCCGTGATCACGGCCTGACGAAAATTGGGGAGCGCACCAATGTTGCGGGATGCCGGAAATTCCTCAAACTCATCAAGGATGAAAATTATACTGCGGCGCTGATCCTGGTGCGGGAGATGATAGAAGCGGGAGCGGAGCTTATCAATGTGGGGATGGACGACCCCTTCCTTGATGCCCCGGTTGCCATGAAGGCCTTTCTCAACCTGGCCCTTGCGGATCCCGACATAGCCCGTGTCCCGGTGATGGTGGACAGTTCCCGCTGGGAGGTGATTGAGGCGGGGCTCAAGCTTATCCAGGGGAAGGCTCTGGTGAATTCCATCAGCTTAAAGGAGGGGCCGGCGGAGTTTCTGCGGAAGGCCCGGCTTGCCCGCCGTTACGGTGCGGCGGTGGTGGTGATGCTCTTTGACGAGCGGGGCCAGGGCGCAACCTATGAACGGAAAATTGAAATTGCCAAACGCAGTTATACTATTTTAGTTGATGACGGGTTTCCCCCGGAGGATATCGTTTTTGATCCCAATGTTCTTTCGGTAGCCACAGGGATTCCCGAACACGATCGTTATGCCCTGGACTTCATCCGCTCCTGTAAATGGATCAGTGAAAACTGCCCCTACGCGCAGATTTCCGGCGGCATAACCAACCTTTCTTTCAGTTTCCGGGGTAACGATACGGTGCGGGAGGCCATGCACGCAGTGTTTCTGAAGCACAGCTTTGATGCTGGCCTTTCCATGGCGATTGTAAATCCCGGTGCATTGATTTCCTACGATGCTGTTGACAGCGGCCTACCGGGCACAGGCCTGCGGGATGCCGCAGAAAACCTGCTGCTTTGCAAAACCCCCGACGCCGTGGACCAGCTCCTGGCCCTTGCCATAAACATAAAAGATTCCTCTGATGATTCCGGCGTGAGTAATGCTGCTAAGACAAGCGCCGCCTCCTGGCGATCCCTTGACGTGGAAGAACGGGTGGTTCATGCCCTGGTTAAAGGTATTGATGATCATATTGAAAGTGATGTACTGGAACTGCGCGGGGAACTTCGTTGCATGGGGCGCCCCCGGTACGCCCGTTCCCTGGAACTGGTAGAGGGCCCTCTGATGCGGGGTATGCGGGAAGTGAGCCGGCTTTTCGGCGAGGGGAAGATGTTTCTCCCCCAGGTGATACGCAGCGCCCGGGTGATGAAGAAGGCGGTGTCTGTTCTGGAGCCTTTTATCGAACAGGAAAAAGTGGCTGGTGCAACGGAAGAGGGCGGCGGGACGATCCTTCTGGCCACGGTGAAGGGAGATGTCCACGACATTGGCAAGAACATTGTCGGGGTAGTCCTGGGTTGTAACGGGTACACGGTACGGGATCTGGGGATCATGGTTCCCGCCGGGGATATTCTGGATGCCGCAGAGAAAACGGGCGCCTGTATGATTGGCCTTTCGGGGCTTATCACCCCGTCCCTGGAGGAGATGGTTCACACCGCACAGGAAATGGAAAAGCGGCGGATGACCATTCCCCTGATCATCGGCGGCGCCACCACGAGCCTGGTCCATACTGCCCTGCGGCTGGCCCCGGAGTATTCCGGCCCCGTGGTGTACGTGAGTGACGCGGGACAATCCGCCGGTGTGGTTCGCTCCCTGCTTTCGGAAAGTGAAGCGCCCCGGTTCCTGGAGGAAATGGAAGGGCGGTACCGGGAAGCGGTGGAACAGCACGAACAGATCGCTGCAAAAATTGAGCTTATCCCCCTCGCGGCGGCCCGGAAGAACCGGGTAAGGGGAGCCGCCGGGCCGGGCCGGGAGCCCGCGGTTCAAGAACCGGCAACCAAGGGCCTCATTGATGTAAACGGGTATTCCCTGGAACGGATCATGCCCTACATTGATTGGAATGGATTTCTGCACATCTGGAATGTTGACAAGCAGGGTAGTGTTTCTACCGAAAAAGAGATAGCCAAAGAAACATTACTAGCGGATGCACGGAAAATCCTGGATCGGGTCTGCGCAGAAAAGCTGCTTGAACTGCGGGGAGTCGCCGGGATTTTCCCCGCCTGCTCCCAGGGGGATGATGTTCTGGTATACAGCGGCAAGGAGCCGGGCAGCAAAGAACCTGCCCGGTTTGCCTTCCTGCGGAACCAGGCGAAAAAGCGGGCCGGTGGGCCAAACCCCTGCCTGGCGGATTTCCTGCCCCAGGCGAACCAAACAGGGACAGCAAAAGTAATGGCGCCGTGTTCCTGCGGCGGTCATGGTGTTGGCAGCAATAGTAATACCGGTGGATGGCTGGGCCTCTTTGCCCTAAGCGTCGGGTTTGGGTTGGAGGAGGCCGCAGCAGCATACCGGGCACGGCACGATGATTACAGCGCCCTGCTTCTGGGTACCCTGGCGGACAGTTTAGCAGAGGCCTTTGCCGAGGAAGTCCACCACCGCATACGCCGGGAATGGTGGGGGTATGCGGCGGAGGAAAACATTTCAATAGAGGATATGCTTGCAGGAAAATACACCGGGATACGCCCCGCCTTCGGGTATCCCCCCTGCCCGGATCATCAGGACAAACGGATCGCCTTTGATCTGCTTGATGCGCAGAAACGCTGCGGCCTTACCCTGACCGAATCCGCCATGATAGTGCCCGCGGCATCGGTGTGCGGCATGGTGTTTTCCAGCCCCGGGGCCTACTATTTCAGCGCCGCTCCGGTGGGGGAGGATCAGACCGGGGACTGGGCGGCGCGGAAGAGGATTGTTGTGGAGGAAGCTCGGAGGCGGATCGGGAGGGGTTAAGGGTGCTCCCGGAGCGGCCCGGCGTTTTCTGGAAAAATGCGCACAGTATAGGTGATTCGCAGCGAAGGTACATACCCCGGCTGCTTGCGCTAAACTTGACCCGCAGATCAAAAACGAAGAAGAAAAACCGCAAAGGCGCCGAAGGAAGCTATGGAACTTCCCCTGGTTACCGGAGCCTCCCCGGCATGGCGGACAAACATGGCCTGTACCTCCGGGAATTGGCCTAAGCCTTTGAGTACCGGCGTGACGGAATAACCCCTGGCGCTCAAAATTGATTTCCACGAATCCTCCTCGTCACCGGCCATATCGTTGTTGGCATGGTCACCGGCCACAATCATCAACGGCTCAAGCACAACTTTTTTCACATCCGTTTTCGCAATATCCGCAATTATCTCATCCAGGGCAGGCTCGGCTTCGATGGTACCGATGTAATAATTCGGTATGCCCTTCGATTTGAAAAGACCCACAAGGCGCGCATAGGTTGCGTTCGTCTCATGCCCGGCGCCGTGTCCCATGAAAATAATCGCGGTGCCGCCGTCATTGTAAGAAGCGGTTACGCCGGTGAGCACAGTGATAAGCTCGTCATAATCCGTATCACTGGAAAGAAGGGGCTTGCCGTATTTCACGCTGGTAAATTTCGATTCGAAAGGTTTCGCCTGGGTGATAAGCTCATCGTATTCTTCACCGTTCATAATATGCGTGGGCTGAATGATAAGCTCCTTCACCCCGTCTTTTATCAGCCGCTTAAACGCCGCTTCCACATTGTCAATTTCGCCATCCCCATCTTTTTTGATGTGGTTAATGATAATCTGACTGGTGAAGGCGCGGCGCACCTCGTACGCGGGATACGCGGCGGCAATGGCCCGTTCAATTCCGCCGATGGCCGCGTCACGGCTTTCCTTAAAGCTGGTGCCGAAGCTTACCACCAAAATGACGGGTTTTTTCGCCCCCGCCGCAGAGCCGGTGGTGGCACAGGCGGTGGGTAACGGGGCGCTTAACAGGGACAACCCGCAGGCAGCAGGATAGCCTGCGGCTATCCCTGTTCTCGGGAATCTTTTTATACTATACACTCCTCTAAAATATATTGGGGAACCGGGTTCCCCTGGAACGAATCGGAACATTTGATGGGGCGCCGCACAACAAAAAAGCCATGGCGCGGCGCATGGCTATGAAACGGAAAATTCCTTTCATATGCTTTGGTTTGCGCAAAGCGATACGATTTTGATACCCCGCTATAACGGTAACGCACTTGCGAAGGAATTTAACCCTGCTTCCCCAATATCAATCTATACGTATCATAAAAGACGCTTGGTGGTTTTGTCAAGAACAAGAATACAAAAAAGTTTCATTTGAAGGGGGGCTTGACGATACAAAAAAACCGGAGTATGGTAATTTTTGCAGTGGTTAGACTTATGGTTTTCGCCGGTACCACCGGGGGAAGGCAATTTGCCGGGGAATTTATGAGAACCGCGCAGAACCCCTATTGCATGGCGGTGTATACGGCCACCGAATACGGCGGGGAATTGCTCCGGGAAGCGCTGGGCCCGGAGGAGAGCGGAACCGCTGACCCCACAACTGAACGGGAGTCCTCCATCGAAATACGGACCGGCAGGCTTGGTGCTGAGGAAATGTACGCAGAAATGCTGCGTTTTAAACCTGACTTTGTGGTGGACTGCACCCACCCCCATGCGCAGATGGTTACGAAAAATATCCGGGCCGCCTGCGGGGAGGCCGGTTGCCGGTATTTGCGGTTGCGGCGCGGCGCGGCGGGGAAGCCGATAACAGGGAAGTCTTTACAGGGCGGGGTGGTGTATGTGGACACCATGGATGCCGCTGCGGAGTTCCTGAAACATCACCCGGGCCGCATCCTGGTTACCACGGGGAGCAAGGAAACTGATCCCCTCGCCCAGGAAGAACTGCGGGACCGGGTGTTTCTCAGGATACTTCCCCTGGAAGATGGCCTGCAAAAGTGCCGCGCCCTGGGCTTTAAGGTAAAAAACCTTATCTGTATGCAGGGGCCCTTCTCGGAAGATCTGAACCGGGCCATGCTGCGCCAGATCGGCGCGTCATACCTGCTCACCAGGGAATCAGGCGACGAGGGCGGGTTTGCGGAAAAACTATCCGCCGCCGCGCTGGAGGGTGTTACCGCCGTGGTGATCCGGCAGCCAACGGAAGAAGCGGGGTATACATTGGAGAAGATACTGTCCATTCTGATGGGACGGGAGCAGGCGCCGGAGCAGGCGAAAAAATTCTGCTGGTTTCCGGTTTTCCGGAATATCCAGGGCAAGCGGGTAGTGATTGTGGGGGGCGGGAACATTGCCCTCCGGCGGGTAAAAACCCTGCTCCGTTTTGACTGCACCATCGAAATAATTGCCCCGGATCTCCATGACGAATTAACCGTACTGGCGGCGGCGAATCCCGGGGTCATCGAAGTTATGCGGCGGCCCTTTGCGGACGGAGACTGCCGCTTGGATTACCTGGTGGCGGCCACCGGTGACCGGGAACTGAACCATCGGATTTCGCGGGAATGTTTGGAGAAAAACATCCCGGTTTCGGTGGCGGATTGCCGGGAAGAATCGACGTTTTATTTCCCCGCAGTAATCCTGTGGGATCAGGTTGTGCTGGGCCTGTCTTCCGGGGGAAAGGATCATTCCCTGGTACGCGGGACTGCGGATAAAATCAGAAACATCATAGGGGAAGGCGGGTACTATGGGTAGGGTGATCAGGGTTGGAAGCCGGGAGAGCGCCCTGGCGATAATCCAAAGCGAAATTTTTATCCGCGAAATGAAGGCCCATGCTCCGGGCTATAGCTTTGAGCTGATTACCATGAAAACCACCGGGGACATGATCCTGGACAAAAGTCTAGATAGTATCGGGGGGAAGGGCCTCTTTATCAAGGAACTGGACCGGGCGCTCCTGGAGAACCGGGTGGATCTTACGGTGCATAGCCTGAAGGATTTGCCCATGTATATGGAGAAGGGTATACGGCTGGCCGCTTATTCATCCCGGGAGGACCCCCGGGATGTGCTGGTCCTTCCCAAGGGTATCCGCGAATTGGACTGGGCTTCGCCCTTAGCTAAACCCATCGGCTGTTCGGGGCAGCGGCGAAGACTCCAGTTTGGCCGGCTGTTTCCCGGAACACCGGTGGAAAATGTCCGGGGGAATGTGCTTACCCGGCTGGAAAAACTTGATCGCGGCGAATTCGGAGGCTTGGTGCTGGCGGCGGCAGGCCTTAAGCGCCTGGGCCTGGCAAGCCGGATCAGCCGGTACTTTGAGCCCGCGGAAATGCTGCCCGCCGCAGGTCAGGGTGTCATAGTACTGACACACAGGGATACTGATGATTTCGATTTTCTCGCCGCCCTGGATAACCGTGATAGCAGATATGCCGCGGCGGCGGAGCGGGCCTTTGTCCGCGCCCTGGACGGAAGCTGCACCGTCCCCATCGCCGCCTACGCCACCATCGGTGATGGAGACCGGCTGACCCTGACCGGTATCTACTGCCCCGGCGACTATGCCCTAGCTGCACAGGGGAGCATCAGCGGCCCCAAGGCGGAAGGAGAAAAACTGGGGGCCGAATTGGCCGCCCGGCTAAGAGCCCAATCCCAGGCCGCCGCCAAGCGGCTTTTAGACGCACGGCTTATAGACGCACGGCTTACAGACACCCGCCGCGGCAAGGTCTGGCTTGTGGGAGCCGGGCCGGGCGATCCGGGGCTTCTCACCTTAAAGGGGGACCGGGTTCTGCAAAATGCGGAGGTGGTGCTCTACGACAACCTGGTGGGCAGGGGCATCCTCTCCCGGATACCTCCGGAGGCCGAGGCAATTTATGTGGGAAAAAAGTCCGGCAATCACACGGTGTGTCAGGACGAAATCGGAAAGCTGCTGATACAAAAGGCCGCGGAAGGACTGCGGGTGGTGCGCCTCAAAGGGGGCGACCCCTTCCTCTTCGGCAGGGGGGGCGAAGAGTTGGAAGGTCTCAAGGCTGCGGGCATCCCCTTTGAAGTGGTCCCCGGCATAAGTTCCGCCCTGGCGGTCCCCGCCTATTTCGGCATCCCCGTAACCCACCGGGGTTGCTGCTCCCAGGTGCACATTATCTCAGGCCACGGCGGCGCTAACATAAACAGGGATATTGATTACCCTGCTTTGGTGAAAGCCGGGGGCACCCTGATTTTCCTTATGGGACTTGAGTCATTGGAAACGATATGCGCAAACCTGCTGGCGGCGGGGCTTGATCCCCAAACCCCCGGCGCGGTTTTGGAACAGGGCTCCACCGCCAGGCAGCGCAAGGTTCTTTCACCGGTAGTAAAACTATCCGGAGCGGTTAAAGAGGCTGCCATTCAAACCCCGGCGATCATCATAATTGGGCAGGTCTGCGCCTTCTCCGAACAGTTTTCCTGGGCCGAAGAGCGGCCCCTGGCGGGCCTGCGGATCGGCATAACCCGCCCACGGAACCGGATAGAAAGGCTTGTGGAAATGCTCGCCGCCTGCGGAGCGGAAGTGGTGGAACTTCCCTCGATCCGCACCGTTGCTATCGAAGAAACGCCGCTGCCTACGCTGACCGGAAAAGACTGGCTGGTATTTACCAGCCCCGCCGGTGTGGAAGTATTTTTCGAAAAGCTCAGTTCCCATAAACGTGATGTCCGGACCCTGGCGGGTGTCAAGTTCGCGGCCATTGGAAGCGTCACCGCCGGAGCGCTGCATACCAGGGGCATCCTGACGGACCTGGTTCCGGACCATTTCAGCGGGGATGCCCTGGGCAGGGCTTTGCGGGAAGCGGTTAAGCCCGGTGAACGGGTCATCCTCCCCCGGTCGCGGCAGGGATCAGATGAGCTTACCCGGCATCTCCGGGAGGGGGGCATAGCCTGCCTGGATATTCCCATTTATGATACTCTGCCATCGGTACAGCCCTACACAGACAGAAACAGTGATACTGTGTACCGGGACATGCTCTGCGAAAACCTTGACTGGCTGGTCTTTACCAGCGCTTCCACGGTGGAGGGCTTTATCACAATGTTCCCGAACAAGTTCGGCGCAGAAAAAGCGCGTGCCCCGAGGATTCGCGCCCTGTGTATCGGCAGACAAACCGCGGCGGCTGCGGAAAAATACGGTATGGAAACCTTGACCGCGGAAAACGCAACATTAGAAAGCATGATAGAAGCCTTGAGCGTACAGCGGCGGGCAGAAGGATATAAATGATGATAGAATTACTGCACCGGGAACGGCGGCTGCGGGGGAACGAAACCCTCCGCAAAATGGTCCGGGAAACCAGGCTTTCCAGGGAAGCGCTTATCTACCCGGTTTTCGTTAAGGCAGGGAAAAACATTGCGGAAGAGATTGCTTCGATGCCCGGACAGTATCGCTACAGTGTTGACAAACTGGGTTTGATATTTGACCGGCTTCTCTTGGCGGGGGTAAAACGGGTCATGTTTTTCGGTCTTCCCGCAGAGAAGGACGAAGTGGGCAGCGGCGCTTTCCGCCATGACGGCATCATCCAGACCGCCCTGGGTTACGCGCAGGATCACTTCCCGGAGATTTACCGCATCGCCGATCTCTGCATGTGCGAGTACACCAGCCACGGCCACTGCGGCATCCTCCAGGGCGAAGGGCCGGTAGGTCCTTTCGACGTTGACAACGATGCTACCCTGGACTACCTTGCCCGGATCGCCGTGTCCCAGGCAGATGCCGGGGCGCAGATAATAGCCCCTTCGGATATGATGGACGGCCGGGTCAAGGCCATACGTTCCGCCCTGGACGCCAAGGATTATACCAGCCTGCCAATCATGTCCTACGCCGCCAAATACAGTTCCTCCTTCTACGGCCCCTTCCGTGAGGCTGCGGGTTCCGCCCCGGCCTTTGGGGATCGGAAGAGTTACCAGATGGACTATCACAATAAAAAGGAAGGCCTCAAGGAAGCGCTCCGGGATATTGACGAAGGCGCGGACATCGTGATGGTGAAGCCCGCTCTTTCCTACCTGGACATTATCCGGGAGGTCTCCGACGCAGTATTAGTGCCGGTTGCCGCCTACAGCGTAAGCGGCGAATACTCCATGATCAAAGCCGCAGCCAAAGCGGGCTTCATCGACGAGGCAAACATCGTCTGCGAAACCGCGGTCAGCATATTCCGTGCCGGCGCGGAAATTCTGATCACCTACTATGCGATGGAACTGGCGAAATGGATAGACGAAGGAAGGATAGGCTGATGCCCCGGTTAGACCGTTCAAAAGAATTTTTTGCTTTTCCGCAGTGAGACGCCTCTCCACTACAGCCTCGGATCTGCTGATCCTGCCGGGCACAAAAAACACCATTACTGATCTCAAATGGCTGCGTCTTTGCGGCCTTGATACGGCAATCCTCCGTCTTGCCGAAGGCGACACGATGGTCTTCGGTATCTGCGGCGGGTATCAGATGCCGGGAGAGCAGGTTACCGATGGTGGATTTCTAAAGCGCAAACTTTTTAATCGCCTGCCCGACCCCGCCTTTTCCGCAGTCGCCGGTGATTGCCCCGGCCAGGGCTTTCAGTTCATCACAGGCGTTGCCCATGGCGATGCCCAGGCCGGCGGCACAGATGATGTCAATATCGTTTCTACTGTCACCGATAGCAATACTGTTTTCACGGGGGATGCCAAGGGCTGCAAGGGCTATGCCCATCCCCTTTGATTTGCTTTCCCCCGGGAGTATCCCCTCAAAGTAATTGGGGAAGAG
>BNUR01000077.1 GCA_025997495.1 Spirochaetia bacterium
GGCAGCCTTACCGCCGGAACAGGTCATGCGAACCACCGGTGAATGGGAGCGCCCCTCGATAACTTCCTCCATGGCCTCAATAAAATCCTCGTCCCGTTTTTCATCCACCGAAAAATCGGCGTCCCGGTTAATTTTGAAAACCATGGCTTCCCTAACCCGGTATCCCGGAAACAAGCTGCTGCCCCAGGTGAGCACCAAATCCTCCAGCAGCGCCCACTTGCCGCCGCACATGTCGCCGGGCTCTTTGGTGTCCAACTGTCCCGTCAAATCCGCGGGAAGCCAAACGATACGATCCAACCCCTTGGGAAGCTGTATGATGGCCTTTTGCAGCGAAGTTTCCCCCTTCCGTTCAAGCAGGAAGGCGATATAGAGATTATTACCCCCGATAAAGGGCAAGCATACCCCGGGTACAGTTTCTTCTTCCCCAATCCGCAGGGGAGTCAGCACGGGATAAATTTGCCCCTGAAAGAATCCTGCCAGGTAGTCTTTCTGCGCGGCGGAATACGTGCCGGGACGTATCAATTCAAGCCCGTTCCCGGCAAGGGTGGGAAGGATTTCGTTCAACAAGCAGTCATACTGCCGCCGGGTTATGGAACGAACCTTCTCCCCGGTTTTCCGCAGCAGCTCTTCCGGTTCAAGTCCCGATGGATCCGATCCCACGCCGGAGAGCAAAGCCCGCTTCATGGCGGCAACCCGTACCATGAAAAATTCGTCAAAATTAGCCGAGACTATTGAAAGAAACCAAAACCGGTCCAGGGGCGGCAGATCCCCCCGGAGACCCTCCTCCAGAACCCGCTCGTTAAAATCAATCCAGGAAAGATCCCGGTTAAAAAAATGAGGAGTATTACTGTTTACTACTGCCTTAGTATCCTTCATACGTTTTTCTGAATCCTAATTCAAAACAATCTTGTACCCAAACACATCCTGAAACAACCCGGCCTTTTCTTCCAGCCCTATCTGCTCCAGGCTGTGATCATAATTTCCCTGGGCATAGATCAGAATGGCTTCATTTTTCTTCTCCACCGTAATACTGCGGATATGCTGGGAATGGCCTCTATCCAGAGAATCCGCAACCCGCAGAATGGACGCCATCTTGAGCATCAGGATACGATCTTCCTTTTGGAGGGTGATATAATCAATGTCCGTAGGCGAGGGGTGATCCCCCCGGTGGTAGCGGATCACGTTGGCGATGATGTCCAGTTCCTCCTGGTGCAGGCCGAAGATCTCCGAGTTGGCCACAATGTACTGGCCGTGTTTTTGGTGACCGGAACTGCGGATAAACATGCCGATGTCGTGGAGGGTGGCCGCCACTTCCAGCATCATCCGCTCCCGGCGGTTCATGCCGTGTTCTTTCATCAGGAAGTCAAAAAGGGAAAGACACAGAAATGCTACGTGCCGGTTGTGCGGCTCGTCGTAATGGTATTTCCGGCCCAGGTTTACCGCGGAGGCGATCACCTGGGAAAAAAAGTCTTCCTGCAGTTCCGGGTCAACCCCCCGGGCCATGTCGATAAGGAGGCCCTCGCGGATGGAAACCAGGGGAACCACCACCTGGACGGCGGCGGTACGTTCCAGAAAAAGTTTGTAGACCAGAATGCCCGGCACAAAACCTTCGGCATCCGCAAAGGGGACATGGAGTTTCTGCACCGTATCATCAATGCTGTAGTTCTGTACCTTCTCCACAAATTTGATAAAGTCATCCCGGGCCATGACACGGCAGTTTTCGTTCACCTCCCGGCCAATCAGGGCCGCCACCAGCCGGGCATCGGCGCCGGCGATTACAAAAATTCTGACATGGGATAACACTAATTCCGCGTTGAGAAATTCCGATGTGTTGCGGATGTTTTCGTTCAGGTACCGTGCCTGGGAGCCGGCAAAACCCAGGGCCATCCGGGACTGCTGATCGATAAGGATGGTTCCCAGCTTGATACTGTGGGCGGCCACCATCTTGCCCCTTCGCAGCAGCATGATTTCCGTGGAGCCCCCCCCAACATCAATGATCATCGAATTGGCCCGCCGGAATTGGGGCAGGTCGTTTTTGATGGCAAAGTTTACCGCCAGGTACATCAGGCGGTTTTCCTCAATGCCCTCGACCACCGTAAAATTAAAGCCCGTCTCCTGCCGCACCCGGTCTACAAAGACATCCCGGTTTTTCGCCGCCCGCAGCGCACTGGTGGCAATGCAATGGATATCTTCATCCGCAATACCCCAACCGGCAAGCAGTTCCCGAAAACCCCGGAGTACCGTAAGACATTCCAGCAAAGATTCCTGGGATACCTGCCCGGAAGTAAACACATCCCGGCCCAGGGCAATAGGCTTCCCCGCCCGGTCAAGGAACTTCCATGTCCCCCCGCCGTACAGTTCCGCGACAAGTGATCTAATGCCCGTGGAACCGATTTCTAAAATGGCCACGAGGCGGTTTGTCTTTTCCATTATGTTTGTTACTATTACTTCGCCAGCAGGGCCACCCCCGGCAATGGCTTGAATGCTTTGAACGAAAAATATTTAAAGGGATGAATATCCAGCGCGTTGGGAAACCATCCCTCCAGTTCATCGGTGTCCACAATATTCAACGCAGGGCTGTAGCTTATGGGCAGCACCGCGCCCCGTTCCAGGAGCAGTTTTTCCGCGGCGGCCAGGGTACTCAGCCGGGTATTCCCGTCCTCTGTCATAGACTTGTCCATCAGCGCTTCGTAATCCGCATCGTTGTAATGCGCGTCGTTCAGGTTGGAGTCCCGCCGCCACATTTGCAGGAAGGTGTAGGGATCGGGGAAATCCCCAATCCAGGTTGAGCTGCCCACCTGATAGTTATCCTGTTTCATGGCGTCAAAGTACTGCCGGTAGGGAATCACCTCTACCTTAACCGGCACTCCCAAATCGTTTTTCCAGGCGGTCGCCATCAGTTTGCCAATCCGGTCTGCCTCGGGAGAAGGGGTCAGGCGGATCACCAGTTCCGGCAGGCCAAGGCCGTCGGGGTAACCGGCCTCGCTCAGAAGCTGCTTAGCCTTGTCGATGTCCGTGGTATCCAGCCCCGCAACTTCGGGGTACCCATGGATGGGGTAGATCAGGGTTTTGGCGGGCAGATAGTGGCCCGACCGGATCTGATCCCAGGGCAGGGCCATGGACAGAGCTTGCCGTACCCGGTAATCGTTCCAGGGTTTGTCTGATGAACGGATGTAGTAATAGTGTGTGGCAAACATGGGGTTCACCATGATGCCGCTGCGGTCGGTCAGGGCGTCCAGGTTGACTTCCCCGGCAATCCACCGGACTTCACCGGAATTCCAGAGCGCCGCCGCCTCGTCCCCGTCCTCAACAAACTTGAGGGTGATCTTTTTCAGGGCGGTACGGGACACATCCCAGTAGAGTTCGTTCCGGTTCAGCACCATTGCATCAGCGGCAGCCTCTATTATATAGAAGGGACCGTTAGAAATCGGGACGGCCGCGGACCAGTCATCGATCCCCAGCATCGCGGGGTGAATGGGGCTGAAGGAATGGTGGCAGAGCATACTGGGGAAGAAGGCCGCCGGAAAATTCAGACGCACCACCAGCTTCTTCGGGTCCGGCGCTTCAATGCCCACCGTGTTCGGATCAACGGTGTTACCCAGCCTGAAATCCAGCGCCCCTTCGATAATATCAAAGAGGGAGGAATAGGGTGATTCCCGCGCGGGGTTCAGCAGGGAAAGCCAGGCGGCGCGGAAATCCTCCGCGCGAACCGGATCGCCGTTCCAGTACCGGGCGTTGTCCCGGATGGTAAATGTCCATTCCTTTTTATCATCCGAAACCTCCCAAGCGCTGGCGGCGGCCGGTACCGGTTCCATGGTAAAGGGATGATAGGAAAAAAGCCCCTCATAAAGGGCGGTATACAGTTGGGCTTCGTTGGACAGGTAGGATTTCCGGAAATCCAGTTCCACCTCCCCCAAGGAAACCGCCATGGTCAGCTCTTCCCGGTTTACGACCTGGGGCCGGGATTCGCCAAAGTCCGGCCGTTCACCTTCGGCCCACGGGGGGTTATCATCACCCCAATCATCCTCCGGCGTACCATGCGGCGGCTCTGCGGGGGGGACGGGGCTTCCAGGCGCGGGTACAGCATCGTTTCCCGATTCGTCCCGCATAGGGGAAGCGCCGGCACAAACGGCGGTCATCAGAAAAAGGCTAAGGGCGATAAAAATATGCCCCTGCCGCTTAAAACACGCCGGATACCGAATTCCCGGTTTTTTCATAGCTATGCTCCTTAGGACTTACCAGTCCTCACGATCCGGAACCGGCAACGACGGCGGCACTGGGAGCAGCGCCGGGAACGATACCGAGTTTCTTCATCTGTTCTTCTTCTTCCTTCTGAGCGCTGTATTCATGACGCAACTGATTTGCTTTGACAATGGCGTTTTTCATGACCCCCAGTTCAACCTTTATCCCCTTAACCTTACTCCGGTTTTCCCGGCCCGCCTCAATTTTGAAAAAATCGTCCAGGGCAGCTAAAATCTTGTGGATGGTCTGCACATCCCGGATGTTTTTTTCCAGCATCCCCATAAGCTGCTCATCGGTCATGGACTGCATCTTGGTAAAGGCCGCGCCGCTCCGGGAAGCCAGGGCAGTGAGGGTTTTGCTTTTCCGGTCCATTTCGCTTCTAAAGTGGTTAAAGTCCACCTTTTGCTTAACCGGCATCCCCTTAACGGGATCGATATACTCCAGATCGAAGACCGTCGGGTCCGGTTCCTTGTTCAGTATCTGTTGAATAAGCCGTTTGAGCTTATCCCAAAAGCCCTGTTTCTGATTCTCCAGCAGGGCGGCGTTTTCATCCAGTTTCCCCGCAACCTCCGCCATGGTTGAGTACACCGAACCGATGGCATTGAGGCCGATAATCAGGATTCCCTTAAAATCAACCTGGGGGGCAAGGGCTTTCTCCTTGGCAACAGGCGGCGTCATCTGTTTAATAACATTGTCCCGCAGGGCCTTGCCCCCGGCGGAATCTTCCTTAATAATCTCCTGCATCAGATCCGGGTAAAAGGGCTGCCCCGGCATGACGGCGGCGAACTTTTTCTTTACCGTGGGTATTACCGAATGTTCCTCCGGGCTTAAACCGCTGAGCACCCTGGTTCGGAGGTCAAGTTTATAGGCTTCCCGGTTGTAATCGGACACCAGTTTGAGGTAGGAGAGGATAGTCCCGGTGGTTTTGGACAGCCTGGATACGGACTCGCTGATAATATTGGCGGACATGGGGTCGGCGCCTTTTTTTGCCAGGTTTACCGTTTCCAGCATGGCATGATTATTCGGCGCTTCATTGGCGGCATTAAGCCGTGTCCAGTCAATAAATTTTATCAATCCCAGGATGGGTTTCATTTTGGCGACCGTCAGGGAGTCAACGCTGAAGGGGTAGAAGTTCACCAGAAAGTCCAGTTGATTATCATAGTTGGACAAACGGAGGCTGAACTTATCCTTATAGTCCCCATCGGTGAAGGGCTCGGTTTCCGGCACCGCCAGTTCCCCAATTTTCACCTCGTTTTTATAAGGGTCCACATTGAGCAGCCCCCTTTTGAGGCAGAGATTGTACAGCGATGCGAACGCGGTATGAAAGGTACGGAATTCTTCCTTTAACTTCCCCAGTTCCGATTTTTCGAGCCACTCCGCACGGGCGGCTAAAACTTCGGTAAGTGTTTTTAGATAGTCGCCATTATCTGCCATGGTGGATGTTAGTATGCAATAAAAGAGAAAAATAAGCAATAAACCCCGGTTATCCCCCTGCCGCTAAAGTAAAAATTCAAAATTGATACATAAGCCTTGTATGAAAGGGACTAATAATTTTCTGTTTTTCGCCCTGGCCTTGATTGCGGCAATAGCCCTGGGTGCCTGTGACAATCCGGTTATTCCCCCGGACTACACCGTGGAATTCCCCGGCCTCCCGGCCTCCTGGCAGGAACTGATGGGCCCCGCCCATTGGCACCTGACCTGGTTCAACCCCCAGGGTATCCCCCAATCCAGGGAATGCAGCGGCAAAACCTCCATTGAGGCAGTTTTGGAATGGGCCACCCCGGTTCTGGCCTTTCCCTACTGGCCCGGCCTGGGCATCCTCCCCGGTGAAATGCACCCCGCAGGGGGTATCATCCCCTTCGACACGGCGGGTGGAACCCTGCGGCTCAGTTGGCGGGGCGGTGCGGAAGCATGGTTCTACCGGGAACTGTCCGCCGCACGGAACACTGCCGTCACCGGGAACACCAATACTGCCAACAAGCGGCGTCCGGAGTATTTCGACTGGCCGCGCTTCCGGGAACTTATGAACAGCGATAGTATACCGGAGGCAGTTCGGGATGATCCCTGGTTGGCGGATTGGCATGATATAGCGATCCGTACGGTCACCTCCGGGTTTAACCGGCAGCGCATCAAAGTTCAGGCAGGGGAGGAATTGCTGGTGACCAGGGATGCCTTGGATGATGCCGCCGCTAAAACCGCCGCCCCGGAAGGCTCAAGGCCGGTGATCTCTTTTACCGGCCCTTCCCCCTTTGCAAAGCCTCTAGCCCCGGAACCGGAGGGGGGATTCCGGTTTTGGGCCACCGCCCGTCCGGATACCTATGTTTCCGCCGGGGGGAAACTGCGGATAAACCGGAAAACCTGGATGTATACTGCTTTGGGGATGAAATTATAAGAATTCATCCGCGAATAAACGCTAATTAACGCGAATAATATGCTCCGGGTATTTGATTTATTCGCGAACATTCGCGAACATTCGCGGATCCTATTCTTTATTGATACTTTCGTTCCTAAAGGAGTATATTACCCGTTTTGACCGGGAAGAACCCTTGTTGCCGCCGAAAAAATGCTACGGAGTACTTATTTGCAACAAGGTCTGTTCGACTGCATTTTTCAATTCTTCTACATCGCTTCGTTTCAGGATGACCAAACGGAAAATGGCGGATTCGATGATGCCGTAGAGCAGGTCGTCCATGGCGCGTACATTGATGGGCTTAATGGCGCCCTCCCGAATACCCTCTATCAGCATGGAGGCCAGGAGACGGCGCATGTGTATGGTTCTGCGGCGCACCCGGTAGTCCGGGTTGACATCGCTCTTTGAAAGGAAGAGCAGATAGTTCAGGCTCACCGAAAGGAGCCGGCGGTTTTTTTCCACCCGCTCCAGTATTAGTACTAGTACATTGCGTATTTTTTCAATGCTGTTTAGTTTTTTGTCTCCGCTGACCCGCAGGATATCCCCTTCCACGGTCTGGAGAAATTCCTTGATACTGTAGTTGAAAATTTCCCGTTTATTTTTAAAGTAGATATAGAGGGTTGTCCTGGTGATGCCGCAGCGATCCGCGATTTTCTGGAAGGTGGCGTTTTCAAAGCCCTCATCAATAAAAACATCCAGGGCGCGTTTCAGGATATCCTGCCGCCGTTTGTCATGCTCCACCTGTATCGACACCGTGTTCCCCCAGTAATACTATAGAATTTCGTACCCGTAAAAATATGAATCCAACGCGCCGTTGGTTAGTTCCCGGCAAACATCAGCTTTTCTGCCGAAGTGGGATTCAAAGCCGGGATGGTCGGTGATCAACGCCAGCTTCCACCCGGGGAACCGCTTCCCAATATCCCCCATTTCCCCGTAAAGCGCCTCCGCGTCCGCCGGCTCTCCCAGCCGTTTCCCGTAGGGCGGGTTGGTGATGATAAAGCCCGGTTCGGCGGCAAGCCCCTCCGGGGAGCGGGCCGCCTTCATGGGCTTGGTAGAAAAATCCGGCAGCCAGGGGAGGCGGATCTCCGCAGAATACTCCGTCCGGATTCCCGGGCCGGGAGTCTTGCCCTGGGCCAGTTCGTAGGCTCGCCGGACATTGGATTTTGCCATAGAAACCGCCTGGGTGTCGGTGTCGCTGCCGTAGATACGGATAGTCCGTTCAAAGTTTACCTTCCCCAGAAGCTCCTGCCGTACCGCCGCCTCAATTTCCGGGTTTGCCGGTATAAGTTCCGACAGGCTGAAGCGTCGTCCCAGGCCGGGGGCCGCATCCCAGGCGTAGAGGGCCGCCTCGATAGCGATAGTACCGGAGCCGCAGAAGGGATCATAGAGGGGATATTTCCGGCGCCAGTTTGCCAGAAACAGGAGGGCGGCGGCGGTGGTCTCCCTGATGGGGGCGGCGCCTCCTTCGGTACGGTAGCCCCGTTTGAACAGAGGTTCCCCGGAAAGATCCAGCAGCACCGAGACCTGATCCTTTTCCACATACACCCGGATTTCGGCTTGGGGGCCGGTTTCGTTTAGCCTGTTCCGGTGATATTTTTCGCAGAGCCGGTCGGCCGCCGCTTTGTGGGTCATGGCCTGGATGGTGGTGATGCTCTGGAGCTTGGACCGGTTAGACCGGACTTTGGCAACCTGTACGCCCATGCCATCGGGAATCCATGCTTCCCAGGGGATGGCCTTTACCCCTTCGAACAGGGCGTCAAAATCAGCGGCAGGAAAAAGGCCCGCCTCAAGAAGCAGGCGATCCGCACAGCGCAGCCCCATGAGGGCCCGGTAGATGCCGGGGATATCGGTTTCAAACCGGACTTTGCCGAAACCGCTTTCCAGGACACGGTAAAGACCTGCGAGTTTCCGTAGTTCATTTGAAACTACCTTTTCAGCACCAATGCCGCAAAGGGCTGTCACGGTTTCCATGTTTGTTATTAGCACTATACCATATTTTGTAAAAAAGTCATTACTACTAAGCCAGTTCCAAAATTGAAGAAAAAACCACGAAAAATACGAAACACACAAAAAAGAAATAGTAATGTGCTATTTTTAAAGCTTCTTTATCGGTCTTTTTTCGTGTGTTTTCTGTCTTTTTCGTGGTTGATCTTCTTATTTTGGAACTGGCGCTACTTCTTAGGCGAGTTTTATCCAGGTTAGTTCATGTTTGTTGTGGTACAAATGCACCACGGTACTGCCGGAGATGGCGGCGAAAAGGCGGCTTGTTTCAAGGTCCCCCTCGCCCTGCATCTTTATGGTGCAGATGAAATTTTTGCAGAGCCCCGAGGCCAGCCACTTTTCAATCCACTCGTATAGCCGCCGGGGATAACAGATCACATCGCAGAAGAGCCAGTCCAGAGGGCCGATGTCTTCGGGCGCCAGGGTAAAGGCATCGTGTTTTTGGAACGTGACGGTGGGCATATTCATGATACGGTCCTCCAGGAGGGCGCGATCCACCGCAAGGACTGCAGCGCCAAGGTTTGCAAGGGCCCAGGTCCAGCCGCCGGGACTAGCTCCGGCGTCCAGACAGCGGTCACCCGGATGGGGAAAACGGCCGCAGCGGACCAGGGCTTCCCAGAGCTTTAGGTAGGCCCGGCTGGGGGGCTGCAATTTGTCTTCCTCAAATTCGATGACGCCGCCGGGAAAGGGGCTGGCGCATTGTGCGGAGCCGAGCAGGGTATGGGCATCCAGGAGGGTCCAGCTTCCCATGGGATTGTCCGGAAGTGCCCAGGGAAAAGGACGTTTTTTTGATGACAACGGGGGCAGTTTTGCGGCTATCAGACTACCACGCCGGAATTGGGTAAAGAGGCTGGACGCCCAGTTTCGCTGGATAACCCGTAAACAGGAGGCGGCTTCGGAAATGGAGGTGAATTCCAGGCGAAAGGGCTTGAACCAGCAGTTTTGGAACCAGAATACCGGCTCCGGCGGGTTTTGTGCCGAATAAAAGGGGCCCCGGCAAGCGTCCCAGGTTCCAAGTTCCTGTTCCAGATGATTTTCAAAACCCGGAACCGCCTGAAAAATCCTGCCCGGAAGGTATTCTAAACCCGGCATGGCCGCCGGGACTTCCTGCGCAGGTTCACACTGCGGTGGATCGCCAGGCAAGGTAATCGACGTAACGCTGGAAATCCCGTCCCTTGGGGGATTCGCTTATGGTAAACCCGATTTCGCAGGAATAACCGCCGGAACGTACCCACCGGCTTTCTACCTGAAGCTCAAAAGGGGCAATTTTCGCGGTGGAATCGGGGATAACCTTCAGCGTATACGGGATATTCGGTTTGACATCCACAAACATGGTATATTCTACGCAGCATCCGGTAATACTGAGATCCTTTAGCAGTGCCTCACCGTCAAAAACAGCGGGGACAAGAGCCCTTGCAAGGGTTGGGTATCGGGTGTTTTTGCGATTAATAAACATGATGCTTCTATTTTGAATAAAAGACGGGGTAGCGTCAAGAGAATATTTCTTGAATATATTATCGGGGTGGGGAGGGGAAATCACGGGTCGGCTCCTGTTCACCCCACTAACGTGGGGTTCAAAAGCCGCCCGACCTATGCTTCCCCCTCCCCACCCAATGCCATTTGTGAAGGTACTACTTGGCAGCCTCTCAAGCCCCGTCCCCTCCCTACTGCGCCGCGTAAACCACGCGCCGTTGCGGAAGGTATACACCCCCGCCTTCTTCGCCTTAGCGGTGGTAATCATCCCCGCATACCGCAGGGGGTTATACAATCGCTTGCCGTTTATTTTTGGCAGCTACTTCTTCCGCAGATACAACTTTCCAACCCTGTTGAATAAGCCGCGGAAGTTCCTCATCCATGTGTTTATGCAAGCCTTCAATTCCGCCGTACTCTTCAAGCAATTCTGCCCGATGGCGGTACACTTCATCAACGATTTCATCTTCGTAAAAAATCATGGTCACTCCTTTGTATTTAACATTCTTCTTCACCTTCGCGGTTAATCCCTCTACTGCGCTGCGAAACTCCACGCGCCGTTGCGGTAGGTATACACACCCGCCTTTTTGCCGTTGGTGTTGTAATAGGCGTCAAACTTGTTTTCAAAAGCGTCAGCGTCACTTAACCTGGATGATCCTAGTGATACATTTGCGGGTATGTTTATCGAGGTAAGGCCGGTGCAACCGGAAAAGGCATACATACTAATGCTGGTAACACTTGCGGGTATGCGTATTGAGGTAAGGCCGGTGCAGCCACGAAAGGCGTTATAATCAATGCTGGTAACACCTTCTGGTATATTTACCGACGTAAGACCGGTGCAATCCCTAAATGCATCATCATCAATCTTGGTAACGCCTGCGGGTATGTTTATCGTGGTAAGACTGGTACAACTCTGAAAGACCCTCTCCCCAATGCTGGTAACGCCCCAATCGGCGGAAATTACCGGTGTTGCCGCACTACCGGAATACCCTACCAGCACTCTGTCATGAATCGCGAAACCGGCGCTCATTTGCCGGACATGGAGCGCCATCTCCGGCAGTAAGTCAAATATCTTCCACATATCCGCGCTCCGGTAGGCAGCAAGTGAAGCGGCGGGAACATACACGGTTCTATTAGCGGCGGCTAGATAGCGGGAAATTCCAAACTTCGGGGGGCGCACGGCATTTACGGTGATTACCGATAAGTAGCCACGGCAGCCATCAAATGCATCATCATCAATGCTGGTAACGCTTGCGGGTATGCTTAGCGCGCGAAGGTTGCTATTATAGCAGCCAAAGGCACTGCTACCAATGCGGGTTACCCCGTCGGGTATTGTATACAACGTTTCTTTTCGTTGGGCAGGATAGCACACAAGGATGGTTGCGGTTTTGTTGAACAATACCCCGTCGCGGCTGCTATAGGATGCATTGCGCGGGTCAACGGTAATAGCCTCCAGACCGGAATGGATGGCTCCATCCGCAGCCTCATTGTCGCCGTCAAAGGCACTATTTCCAATGCTGGTGACGCTTGCGGGTATGTGTATCGATTTAAGGCCACAGCCGTAAAAGGCACTGTCCCCAATGCTGGTAACGCTTGCGGGTATGCTTACCGAGGTAAGGCGCCCGCAGCCGTAAAAGGCACTGTCCCCGATACTGGTAACGCTTGCGGGTATGCTTACCGAGGTAAGGTTCCAGCAGCGGTAAAAGGCTCTTTCCCCAATGCTGGTGACACCTACGGGTATGCTTACCGAGGTAATATTTTCGCGATTTTGAAAGGCAACAGTCCCAATACTGATAACCGGCTTTCCCCCTATCGTTGCGGGGATAACCACGGCAGCGTCTTTTCCTGTGTAGCCGGTGATCCATAACCTACCGCTTACTGTTATTGCCGTAAAACCGTTCTGTTCAGAGGTAATACCGGTGCAACCCCGAAAAGCATTCATACCAATGTTGGCAACACTTGCGGGTATGCTTACCGAGGTAATGCCGGTACAGCCCTCAAAGGCTCTTTCCGCAATGCTGGTAACGCTTGCTGGGATGCTTACCGAGGTAAGTCCGGTGCAGCCACTAAAGGCACTGACCCCAATGCTGGTAACGTCTGCGGGTATAGTATACCGCCCTTTAAGGCCTGCGGGATATAGAATAAGCGTGTCCCCAGCTTTGTTGAACAATACTCCGCCACGGATTGAATAGGTCGTATTATTCGTGTCTACCAGTATCGAAGTAAGACCGGTGCAGCGGGAAAAGGCGCTGTCCCCAATGCTGGTAACGCCTGTGGGTATGCTTACCGAGGTAAGTCCGGTGTCGGCAAAGGCAAGACCCCCAATGCTGGTAACGGTTGCGGGTATGGCATACTGCCCTTTTTTTCCGGTGGGACATAGAATAAGCGTATCCACTGTTTTGTTGAACAACACACCATCGCGGCTTGAATAGTTTTTATTATTCGTGTCCACCTGTATCGGGCCGGTACAGCCGGAAAAGGCATAGTTCCCAATACGGGTAACACTTGCGGGTATGCTTACCGAGGTAAGTCCGGTGCCGGCAAAGGCTCTTTCCCCAATGCTGGTAACGCCTGTGGGTATGCTTACCGAGGTAAGACTGGTGCCGACAAAGGCAAAGTCCCCAATGCTGGTGATGCCTACGGGTATGCTTACCGAGGTAAGACGGGTGCCGGCAAAGGCCAATCTATAAATGCTGGTAACCGGCTTTCCCCCTATTGTTGCGGGGATACCCACGGCGGCGGCTTTTCCCCTGTACTTGGTGATGGTAACCTGGCCGTTTGCCGTGCTTATTGAAAAGTCGGCTTCAGGTGCAGTCTCAGGCGTGGCGACTGTCGCGGCGGCTTCGGAGACACTCTCAGGGGAACCTACTGCTGTAGGGGGGGGGGGGGGGGGGCGCTCCCGCAGGACAAGATTATCGCAGCCCCGCATACCGCAAGCACCAAAAGAAATAAAACCGTAATGCTCTTTTTCATATTTCTACTCCATAGAATGTCTGCTTCACTATACCTGATTATGCACTATTTGTCTATACAGCGCAGTGCCTCATGAAAAATGTACCCCAAATAAAGGTTTGCCTCATTTAGAAAATGTACCCCAAATAAACGGGCTATTCTGTAAGGTGCGAGCTTACGGAGGCCAAAATGGGGTTAAAAATGAGCGA
>BNUR01000078.1 GCA_025997495.1 Spirochaetia bacterium
AATGATGCTAAATAACTCTCTTGAACTAATGGTCTTGTCAACGGGGTTTCCTTTAAATAGTTCAATTTATTTATTAATTCTATTATCAGATTTTCTGCCGCCTTTGGCGATTCCAGTTTTTCCTTAATATATGTATATGATGTCCTAACATCATTACGTACTACTTTTGAGTATGCTAATGTATACATTTATTTTCCAATATATTGATTTAATTCTTTCATCATTTCTTCTTCAGTTATTATTTCACCGTTTTTTATTTGATTTAATCCGACTTCCAATAATTGATATAATTCTATTTTCCCCATAATTTCTTCGTATGTTTCAATGCTCATTACAGCCAAATCTCCACGCCCATTTTCTGTTATAAAAACAGGTTCTCTATTTTCGTGACAAAAGGTTGAAATTTCACCATAATCATTACGTAAGTCGGTACTTGCTCTTATTGTCGGCATCATTTACCCCCCTAAATGATTAAAATTTAATTGGTTTTTTTGATTTTGTCAAGAGACTTTTTGTATTTTTGTATTTCAAAAAATTTCCTGAAATTTGGTACCTATTCAGTTGCCCCATAAAGGGGAAATTATGCGAATCCAGGGTAAAACCGCTTTCCCAATCGGTTAAAGTCCGCTATACTTCGATGGGGGAGAGAATATCATGCCAACAGTTAAAACGACAACGAAAAAGACGGTAAAAACAGCTAGGAAGCCCGCTTCAAAAACGACCAAAAAGGTAACGCTGGACGATGTATGGGAGACTATGCGGGAGCTTCAGGAGCTGCACAAAGAGACCGAGGCCGGCCTTAGAGAACTCCACCAAGCCCATAAGGAAACCGAGAAAGCCCATAAGGAAACCGAAAAGGCCCTCAAAGAAACCCAGCGGATAGTCGGCGACTTGGGCAACAAGTTCGGCGATGAGGCTGAATACACGATGCTTCCCGGTTTGCCGGAGAAATTCAAACAATTCGGTTTTGACTTCGGCGTGATTAACCGCAACAGAAAAATAAACAATGATGAGCATGACATACACGCCGAAATAGACGCATTTCTGGAGAACGGCACACAGGCAATGGCCGTTGAGGTAAAAGCGAAACTGCAAAACAGCGATGTGGACGACCATATCAAACGCATGGAAAAGCTCCGCAAGTACGCCGATATATTCGACGACAAACGGAAACTTTTTGGAGCCCTGGCCGCCGTCGTTGTAAACGAAAAATCAAAAAACTATGCGCTTGAAAACGGCTTTTACGTCATAGAACCTTCGGGGGAAGATGTGAACATAATAAAGCCCGGTTCCGATCCCAGGGTTTGGTGATTGAGCAGCCAGTCAACAATATTCATCTGTAAAATCCCGTCGTAGTTTGCGCCGCTCATATATTCATCCAGGGTAAGCAGATACTTGGGATGATTATCACGGATTTTTTGCAGCGGTTCCAGTTCACGGCGCAGGGTGTTTTCGTCCAGCACCGTAGCGGCAACCTGATAATAGGCCGCCCCGCCTGAGGACAGGGCGACAAAATCCACTTCCTTTTCGTCAAGTTTACCGATGCTCACCTTATGGCCCCGGCGGATTAATTCCAGGTAGACAATGTTTTCCAGCACATGCCCCAGGTCGGCGGTAGAAGACGCCAGCAGCAGGTTCCGTATCCCGGTGTCCACAATATAATATTTCCCCAGGGTTTTTAAATGCTGCTTTCCCTTTATATCGTACCGGTTTGCTTTATAAAAAATAAAACTATTTACCAGGGCGTGCAAATAGGTTTCCACCGTATTGACCGATATTTTTCTTCCGCTTGAATTGAGGGTATCGCTTATTTTCTTTGCCGAAACCGGGCTGCCGATGCCGGACGCAAGAAACTTTAGGATGCTTTCCAGCAAAGCTATATCATTGATATGTTCCCTCATCGCCACATCTTTGATAAGAATAGTGTTGTATATTCCGTCAATATAATTCCGGATCATGATGCCGTCTTTATTCAGCATTACGGTGTATGGAAAAGCCCCATACCGCAGATAATCATTAAACGCCGCTTTTTCGCTGCCAGCGGCGCCCCCCGTAAAGGCGGCGTATTCCGTGAAGGACAGGGGCAGCATATTTATTTCCACATACCGTCCGGAAAGCAGTGTTGCTAATTCCCCGGAGAGCATCCAGGCGTTGGAACCGGTAATATAGACGTCAACATTTTTTTTGACAAAAAGACTGTCCACCGCCCTTTCAAATTCGGCGCATTGCTGCACTTCATCTATGAATATATAGGTGTATTTATTTTTACAGAGCCGCTCCTCCAGGTAATCATGTAATGCGCGATAGGTAAGCAGCTTTTCATACTTCACTTCCTCAAGGTTGATGGACAGGATTTGATCCTCCCCAACACCTGCGGCCCTCAAATGGTCCATATACAGGGAAAGCAGGGTCGATTTCCCGCAGCGCCGTACGCCGGTAATCACCTTTATGAGCTGCTTTTCCCGCCACTCAATGAGCCTGTCCAGATATACCGTTCTTTCCAGTATTCTCTCCGCCATCTATGCACCTCATAATGCAAGTATACCGGTATTTCACAGGATTGTCAAGTTATTTCTCTACAGAGACATAAGTATGATATTTTACATAGTTTTTTCAATATATGGATAAAAGTATGTATTTTCAAGAGTTTTTTCTCACATGACCTTATTACCGGGATATTCCGATACCGTTTCAATCATGTTGGAAACTCACCCCTATATATGCTACCCTCCCCTCATGGACCTTGAGCTATTGCAAGCCCGGGCCCGGATTTTCCGGCAAATCCGCGCTTTTTTTGATACCCGGAACTACCTGGAGGCGGATACCCCCCTCCTTGCCCCGGACTTGATCCCCGAAACCTGCCTGGAGGTTTTTGAAACGGCCTACTTAACGCCGCCGGGCAGCAAAACCCGGGGGACAAGGCCCTACTGGCTCATTCCCTCCCCGGAAATCTGGATGAAAAAACTCATCGCCCAACACCGGGTCAGCCTGTACCAGATTTGCAAGTGCTTCCGGAACGGAGAATCCACCGGGCATCTCCACAGCCCGGAATTCACCATGCTGGAATACTACACCATGGATGCACATTATCTCGACAGCCTCACCCTTACCGAAGAACTTGTCGCAAGCCTGCTGGGGGGGACTGGTCAGGCCGGTCTCCACCCGCCCTTTCTGCGCATCACCATGGAGGAAGCATTTTCCCGGTGGGCCGGGTTCAGCCTTTTTGAGGCCGCTGAAAAGAACACCCTGGGGGAAGAGGCACGGAAACTGGGACTGAATCCGCCCCCGGAACTGGACACCCCGGCGCTCTACAACCTGATTTTTATCCACGCCGTGGAACCGGCTTTGCCTAAAGATAGAATGGTAGCGATACTGGATTACCCCGCTTTTGTCCCCTGCCTTGCTAAAAAAAACCCGAATGGCAGTACCGTGGAGCGATGGGAACTGTATGTGCGGGGAATAGAACTGGCAAACTGTTATACCGAGGAAACGGATCCCGATGAGGTACGCCGGTATTTTGAACGGGAGGGGCCGCTGAAAAACAAAACCGCCCTGGTACCCCACCGTATCGACGGGGACTACTGGAAAAACTTCCTTCATTTTCCCCCATGTTCCGGGGTGGCCTTGGGGCTGGATCGGCTGGTGATGGCTCTGGCAGAACGGTCGAGCATAGACTCGGTACTGCCCTTCCCAATATTTTAGGGGCATCCCATACGCGCTAAATTTTCACCGATACGCCCACTACCGCACTAAAAAGAAATACCTGAACATCATTCCAAACAACCAGGTCTGTTGTTCCGCCAAACATGGTAGTCATGGTTATGCCTAAATGCTTATTAAACCAATAACTTACATCAATCTTGCCCGCGATTAATTCATCGCCAACTATATAAATAGGAAAAACGATTAAAGAGGCCCCAAAATCCCACCTTTTTAGGGGATATACATAGCTGAGTCCAAAGTACAGGTGGTTATTATCATAATATTTATAGTTCATCGAAATGGTTAACAAATCACCGAAGGTTACCCCAAAGCCGTATTTCGATATTATTTTTACATCAAACATCAAAGGCCATGATACGGTTGTATCATTTTCGCTTTCTACATTAACTGACCAATCTACCGTTCCGTCCCTAATCCATTCAATACAAGTACCATAGTTGCCCTTCATATCTACGCCAAATCCCGGATTTATGCCGAATCCCGTCAAGAAGGTTCCTACAATATATGCCTTCCGCCCCTCCTGTCTATCCGCAGCCGGTGTTACATCCTGTGAAAATATTCTGGCGGAACTGTAAAGCAAAAGGCACAAAATTAATATCCTGTTCATAATAACGTACGAGCCCCCTACTTAAACTTCCCGCTGGCAATTTGCTCATCCATATACCGGAGCCGCCGGGAAAGATCCCGGGCCAGATTCATTATCATAAGGGAAAAGGCGCCGATATCCAGCTTGTAAATAGCATGCAGAGCCTTGTTGGAAATGGACATTACCCGGGTGGGGGCCAGGGTCTTTATGGTGGCCGATGCGGGCATTATATCAAGAACCGCCATCTCCCCGAAGCTGTCACCCTCTTTAAATTCAACAAAGGTGATGCCCTTCTTCATCACCGCCACCCGGCCTTCCAGGATAAACCGGATCTTATCATTCGGCTCATCCTCAACAATGATATTTTCCCCGGCTTCATAGGTTTCCGGTTCCATCAGGGGAATGATTTTGTCAATCTGCTCCTCAAGAAGGCCGCCGAATAAGGAGTAGTGCTGTAGGGACGAAGATTTTACCATGGATCCCTCTCAAACATTGAACTTAAAAAACATCACATCCCCGTCACGGACGATGTATTCCTTTCCCTCAATGCGGTACTTCCCGGCTTCCTTGATCTTCGCCTCCGTACCGTACTTGATAATATCCTCATAGGAGTAAACTTCCGCCTTGATGAATCCCCTTTCAAAATCCGTGTGGATAACCCCTGCGGCCTTAGGCGCCGTATCCCCGGTATGAACAGTCCAGGCACGGCATTCATCCGTCCCGGCAGTAAAGAAAGTCTGGAGCCCCAAAAGCTGGTATGCCGCGTGAACCAAAGCCCCCAGGCCGGATTCCTTAAGGCCCAGTTCCGCAAGGAAGGCGAGTTTTTCCGCCGGCTCATTAATATCCGCCAATTCCGCCTCGAATTTCCCGCAGATGATCACCGCTTCGGAACCCTCCAAAGCGGCCCTCTTTTTCACCATATCAATGTATGCAATGCTCTGCATTGCGCCGTTACTACCGCCGCCCGAAACGGCCCGCATGGTACTCTCATCCACGTTGCAGACATATAGTTGGGGTTTGGCGGAGATGAAGTGGCAATCGTACACTGCCGCCCGTTCATCATCACTCAGGTCTGCCTGGCGGGCGGGCTTCCCCGATTCCAGCAGGGGGCCGATTTTGTCCAGGGCGGACAGAACCGTTTCGGCAATTTTCTGTTCCGCCTTTCCCTGTACCCGGGCGGCTCGTTCCGCCCGCTCCCGGCGCTTGGCCAGGGTGTCGAGGTCCGCCAGGGCTAACTCGACGTTAATGGTTTCCATGTCCGATTCGGGATCCACCTTATTGGACACATGGACGATATCGGGGTCATCAAAACAGCGGACCACCTGGGCAATGACCCCTACCTCCCGGATATGGGACAAAAACTGATTCCCCAGCCCCTCCCCCTTGGAGGCCCCCTTTACAAGGCCGGCGATGTCCACAAACTCCACCGCGGCGGGGATAGTTTTGACGGGCTTAAACAGGGTGGATAATTTGGTAAGCCGCTCGTCCGGAACATCCACGATCCCCACATTGGGGTTTATTGTGCAGAAGGGGTAATTCGCCGCTTCCGCCGGCGCGGAACTCAGGGCCGAAAAAATAGTAGACTTTCCCACATTGGGGAGCCCGACGATGCCGCAGTTAAGTGCCATGGGTCTATTGTACGGGGGGGAGGCGAAAAAGTATATAGGTAAAACAGGGCATTGTCAGGGCGGGAGTGCTTTGATAAACTACAAACATCCCGTTTTTTCTGTTTTTTGAGGAGGTTGTGATGGCATTTTCGTTGAGTTCCTATCCGGTGACCTACCGGGCAAAATATAATGGCAAGGGGTGGGCAGAAGAGTTTCTGGAAAAGCCCCACAAAACCCCGGCGGAAGAAGCCGCCCTGGGAGCCGATGAAGCTGTCACGCTGTCGGATTCCCGGAATTTTTATACCGATATGCCCCTGGTAAGTTACACGACCCAATACGGCCTTTCCTGTTTTGAGGGGCTCAAAGCCCTGCCCCAGAAGGAAGGCGGCATGGCGATTTTCCGGCCCGACCGGAACGCGGCCCGGTTCAACAAATCCATGGCGGGGCTCTGCATGCCCAGCTTCCCCGAAGATGCCTTTGTAAAGGCCTGTGTAGAGACGGTCAAACGGAATGCCTCCCTGGGGTTCACCCTGCCCTATAAGGCGGAATGGGAAAAGGATTCCTTTATGACCGCCGATTCAATCTATATCCGTCCTTTCACCTATGCCGAGGGAGGCATCGGGGTAAACATCTGCCATGCGCCCTGGGTCGTGATTGTCACCACCCCGGTCAGCGCCTACTTCTCCGCTGGCAAATCCGAGGCGGTGGTCACCGAGCGGATCCGGGCTACACCCAAGGGCACGGGTTGGATCAAGGCGGCCTCCAACTACGTCATCTCCGCCCTGGCCAAACATGAGGCTGCAGACGCGGGCTTTATGGAGTGCGTGTTCCTGGACGCCACCCACCGGAAATATGTGGAGGAAGGCTCCTCCTGTAATATCTTCTTCTATTTAAAGTCCGGCGAATTGGTAACCCCGGCCCTGGGGGACACCATCCTGCCGGGGATCACCCGTTCCAGCATCATCGAACTGGCAAAAGACCGGAAAGTGAAGGTCACCGAGCGCCAAATCGCTATCGATGAAGTCTTTGCGGAAGCAAAGGAATGTTTCGTCAGCGGTACCGCCGCCGGGGCCACCCCCATCGAATCCCTGACCTGGCAGGGCAAGAAGGCGGTGTTCAACGGCGGCAAAGTGGGGGAACTAACGGCGGAACTGCGGGACACCCTAAAGGGCATCCAATACGGAACCCTCCCCGATACCAAGGGGTGGATGACGAGGGTCGTATGAAAGCAGTAATACTACAGAATGGCAGTTTCTAAGTCTCTTTCCAGGAAGGTTTAACCCCCAAAAATCCCAGGATGGTCAGCAGGGTAAAATACAGGGGGGTGAAGCCCGTGTGAAGTATCCATGCAAACCCCGCCTTGGGGAGGGCGCCGCCGAAAATGCGCAGGGTTGCCAGGGTATCCATGGTCATGGCAAGCAGCACCGCCGCGGGAAGGGGCCAGAGGCTGGGAATAAAGGGCAGCAGGGGAATGGCCAGCATACCCATGGAAATGGTGACCATCAGAAACCCAAAACCAAGCCTGGTAGAAATTTCGGGACTGAAGAGCCCCCCATTATTCCAGCGGAGGGTCTGGTTGATCAAAGCCCCCCAGGAATTTTCCCCCCGGGTCATCACCCGGACATCGTCTCCGCAGGCCGAGTGAACCCGGTACGCTGCCCCCGCCCGGATCTGGGAAATCAGCGCCGCATCCTCCGTGGGTGAAGGGGGCAGGTTCCTGTAACCCCCAATACCGTCCAGGGTTTCCCGCCGGAGGATGAGATTGTTCCCGAACCCGCCGCCGGCCGCCCCAATCCCCGTGGACGCCGCCAGGTACATATAGCGGATGGCATGGTCAAAACACTGGTACACCTGAAAAAAACGCTTTCCTTTAGATGGCAGTTTAAAAACCGGCCCGATCACCGCCCCGATCTGCCCGTCGGTCATGCGGAGCGTCATGGCGCGTATCCAGGAGGGGGACGCCTCGCAATCCGCATCGGTAAAGAGAAAGAACTCCCCCAGGGCAATATCAATCCCCCGGCTAAGGGCGTACTGTTTATGGTTCGGCCCGGGGTTTTCCGTCAAGGTGATAATCCTGACATTTTCGCGGGTTCCGGCAAAACGCCGGAGCATGGCAGGGCTTTCGTCGGTGGACCGGTCGTCCACAAAAATATACTCGGCGCCGGGACAATCCTGGAGGCCCAGAGTTCTGAGCAGGCCCTCCATGCGCAACGCCTCGTTACGGATAGGGATGATCACCGAAACCAGGGGTTTGGACGCAACAATATCGGGGTTGGGAGCCGAATCACCGTCCGCAAGCCCCCGGCGGGCCTGGATATCCCGGCGGCATTCCAGAAACAGGCCCGCCATGAGGGTCACGTGGAGGCCCACAAAGACCAGGGCAAACCCAAAACGGAAAATATTGTATAAAAACCAGGCCGATCCCATATTGCCTAATTATACACTATCTGATATAGTTCTCCCATCTACGGGGAATTAGCTCAGTTGGTAGAGCGATTGGTTCGCAATCAATAGGTCACCGGTTCGAATCCGGTATTCTCCATTGTTATTTCATTGCTCTGTAAAGAATTACTAGATCATATTCCCCGGTCCCGCCGGTGAAATGTCAAGTAGGAGCAGAAAAATGGATTATCATGTTTTTAGGAAACCCTTAAATAAAAGGATTGTGGATAATACAAATAGGTGCAACAGGAAAACAGGGCTTACTTACCAACCACTGCAACACGGGAAAAATCTGCGTTATGAGCCTTAAAAAGTCTATTCTGCCTCAATAGACACCTCATCCTTGATGCTGGTCAGAATGGTTATGGTGCTGGTGTTGATCACCCGCTTTTCAAGGCGCATCACCTCAATAAGCTGCTCCATATCCTTTACGGAGCGGGTGACTATCTTCAGCATATATTCATAGGTACCCGTAATGCGGTGGCACTCAAGAATTTCCGGGCAGGCCATGACAAAATCCACAAAGTCCCGGTCGTAGTCGATATCGTGGCGGCTGAATTCCACCATACAAAAGCAGGTGAACTCCTTGTTGAACTTTTTGGGGTCTAAAATAGCCGCGTATTCTTTTATATAGCCCGCCCGCTCCAGTTTATGCAGCCGCTCACTGGTGGACGGCAGGGAACGGTTCACCTGATAACTGAGTTCTTTCAGGGGTATACGGGCCTTTTTCCGCAGAATTTCCAGGATCTTCCGGTCAATGGCATCCATGACCCTAGAATAGCATATTTTAAGGAAATAGCAAATATCGGGGGATTGACACAAGGATAATTAAGGTGATATACTCAAACAGCCTTAATTATTTAGGCATGGTGCGAATACTACGTTAATATTTACGTATTTGTCGAAAAATTCGCTACAAAGAAGGAAAATGTATCATAATTGAGGCAGCCGTAGTTTCCTGGATTATCCAGGATTCGGCGTTTCAATTATTTTACGGAGGTTCTGCATGAAAGTCGGAACAGTTACTGAGATCAAAAAGCATGAGTACCGGGTTGGCTTGACTCCCAAGGGGGTTGAGGCATTTGTGAAGCACGGCCACGAGGTGCTGGTTCAGAAGGGCGCCGGGGAAGGCTCTGCTTTCCCGGACGAACTGTACAAAAAGGCGGGCGCCAAGATTGTGGACAAGGCCGAGGACATCTTTGCCCAGGCCGATATGATCTACAAGGTCAAGGAACCCCTGGAGGCGGAATACAAGCTCATCCGGGAAGGCCAGATTCTGTACACCTACCTGCACCTTGCGCCGGATAGACCTTTGACCGATGCGCTGATCAAGAGCAAATGTATCGGCATTGCCTTTGAAACCATTAAGGACAGCCGGGGCCAGCTTCCCTGCCTGATCCCCATGAGCCAGATTGCGGGCCGCCTTGCCATCCAGGAAGGGGCCAAGTATTTAGAGAAGCCCTTTGGCGGGCGCGGCGTGCTGCTCTCCGGGGTTCCCGGGGTTCCCAAGGCGGAAGTGGTGGTCCTCGGGGCCGGCACGGTGGGCGCTAACGCGGTGAAAATTGCGGTAGGCTTCGGCGCACGGGTTACGGTGCTGGATGTCAACCTCCAGAAGCTTGAGTATCTGGAGGACATCTACGGCGCCGCCCTCAATACCCAGTATTCCACCCCCCAGAACATTGACGCCATTCTGCCCACGGCGGACTTGGTAATCGGCGCGGTGCTCATCCCCGGTTCCGCCACCCCCCAGGTTATCAAGAAGGCCCACCTCAAAACCATGAAGCCGGGATCGGTAATCGTGGACGTGGCCATTGACCAGGGCGGGAGCAGCGAGGCCAGCCATGTCACCTACCATGACAACCCAGTGTATACAGAGGACGGCGTGGTGAACTATTGCGTGGGCAATATGCCCGGCGCGGTGGCCAATACCTCCACCCTTGCCTTGGAGAACGCCACCCTGAACTACGGTCTTGCCATTGCGGACAAGGGCGTAGCTGCGGCATTGAAGGCTGACAAGGGCCTCCTTGAAGGGCTCAACACCTTCAAGGGTAAAATCACCTATAAAGGGGTGTCCGACGCTCACGGACTGCCCTACGTTCCTGCCATCGAAGTTCTGTCCTAAGTCCATCAAGGCGTTTCCAATGGTACCCCGCTGGAAACGCCTTAACTTATAAGGAGAGTATATATGGAAGCATTTGAAAATGTCGTAAACACCATTAACGGGTGGGTCTGGGGCCCCTGGCTCCTGGTCCTCCTGTTCGGAACCCACCTGTACCTTACCGTCAGGACCGGGTTTATCCAGAAGAAGCTTGGTCTCGGTATCAAGTTATCGGTGACCAAGGATGCCAACGGTGAAGGGGACGTATCCCAGTTCGCCGCGCTGACCACGGCCCTGGCCTCCACCATCGGGACCGGGAATATCATCGGCGTCGGGACGGCGGTTGCCCTGGGCGGCCCCGGAGCGGTGCTCTGGATGTGGCTCACCGGTGTATTCGGGATCGCCACCAAGTATGCAGAGTCCCTGATTGCGGTCAAGTACCGGGTAAAGAACGAGAAAGGGGCCATGTTAGGGGGCGCCATGTTCGCCCTGGAACGGGGTCTTAAAAACAAGACGGCCGGACGTATCCTGGGTATCCTGTTTGCGCTCTTTGCGGCCCTGGCAGCTTTTGGGATTGGGGACATGACCCAGTCCAACGCGGTTTCGGGCCTTTGGGAGACCACCTTTTCCATTCCAACCTGGGTTACCGGTTTGGTATTGATGATTTTTGTGGGGGCGGTGATCATCGGCGGCTTAAAGTGGATTTCCAAGGTCTGTGAAGTCATGATACCGTTTATGTCTGTTATCTATGTCCTGGGCTGTATTACTATCCTTGTTATAAACGCTCGATACATAGGCCCGGCGATTTCTGTCATATTAGCAGCCGCTTTTAATACAAGGGCTGTTGGGGGCGGATTAGCCGGCTTCGGACTTATGGCGGCGGCCCGTTTCGGTATTGCCCGGGGCTTGTTCTCCAACGAATCCGGTATGGGTTCCGCGCCTATCGTTGCCTCGGCGGCCAAAACCGCGAACCCCGTCCGGCAGGCCCTGGTCTCCATGACCGGTACCTTCTGGGACACCGTGATTATCTGCCTTATGACCGGCCTGGTCATTGTTACTTTTGAAGTCGCTCCCAACGGCAGTTCAAACTTTTCAAACGGCGGGACCCTCGTACATGAAGCATTCGGATCAATACCCTATATCGGCACCATTATCCTCACCTTCGGCCTGTTCTTCTTTGCCTTTTCCACCATCCTCGGCTGGTCCTACTACGGCGAGCGGGGCGCGGAGTATCTGATCGGCACCAAGGTAATTAAACCCTACCGGGTGCTGTATACCCTTGTCGTATTTGTCGGGGCCACCATTCCCCTGAACCTGGTATGGAATATTGCGGACACCCTGAACGGCCTGATGATCCTGCCGAACCTTGTCGCGGTACTGCTTCTCAGCGGGGTAATCGTTGCGGAAACGAAGAAGTACGGGAACCTCGAACACATTAACGATGTTGATTCGGACCCGGTTCCCCTCCTGGAGGAAATCCGGAAGTCCCGGGGTAAGTAAAACTACCCGGTAATGGTTAATGGGGGATGATCGGGCTACGGTCATCCCCTTTTTTTGTGATGCCTTGCAAACGGGCAATTTTTACGTTATCGTATTCAAGTGGTACGTCCCCTAATATGCCCGCACAAAACTGGTGTCCGCCTCAATGGTGTCACCATTTTGCTTCAGCATACCGATACCGAGTTCTTTTGCTTTTGCATAAACATACTCATTAAAGGACATGCTGCCTATGCCAAGATACACCTTGTGATCCGCATAATACGGGAACAGTGTACGGAAATTCGACACCTTTTTCGTCACCATCTTTTCCAGGTCCTCCGTTTGCGCTTTATATTTCACTTCTATGATCGCTACAGCATTCCCGTTGTACATCACTATGTCGAACTCGTCTTTTATAGCTCCAGACTTTCCTTTCAAGTTTATTTCAACATCGTCAAACTTTAATCCGGCAAACATCTTTTTATCACTCATGGCTGTAGCAAAGTAGTCTTCAGCAAATGCCCCATTGCTATTTCCCATGCCGCCAAGCTGCTCGGTCACTTCCTTGATGCGCCGATCAACATCCTCACCCGAACGTCTGAGTTCATCTGACATTCTTGTGATACTCCGATCCGTCTCCTGACTCATCGCCTGAAACTTCCGGTCCGTCTCCTTCATCTGCCGGTCGGTCTCCTGGCTCATTGCCTGAAACTTCCGATCCGACTCCTGAAACATCTCCCAAACCTTCTCAAAGGTCAAAGGCTCTTCTTTCCGGTCTAGTGTTCCTGTCATGGTATACTCCCGCTGGTATCAGCCTAGCTTTTAAACCCGGCTATTGCAAAACCTACTGCCATTACTGTGGTGATTACTCCGGCAATTGCAATACGCCTTGGCCAGCGTACCTCTTCTTTCAAATCCTTAAACTGTTCATTCATCTGAGATTTCTGCTCATCAAAACGTCTGTCCATTCTTGCTTCTAGTTTTTCCAATTCCCTTGAAATGAACTGGTAAAAGTCAATTTCTATTTTTTCAGGCAATGAGCCAGGAATCGGATCGGAAGTTTCAGGCAATGAGCCAAGAAACAGACCGGCAGATGAAGGCGACGGACCGGCGAATCAAAGAGGTTACCCAGCAGCTTGGCGGAATGACCAAAAGTGACGGTGATTTGGCGGAAGAACATTTTTTCACCTCATTGGCATCAAAAATGACCTTTGCCGGGCAGCACTACCATGCTATAGATCGTAATGTCAAAAGGAAAATAGGTGATCTTGAAGGTG
>BNUR01000079.1 GCA_025997495.1 Spirochaetia bacterium
CTTATTGCAGCTTGGGACGTACTCGTTGGGGATAGAGCCGCCCTTGATGTTGTCCACAAATTCATAGTCGCTATCGAAGATACTGAGGCTAAAAAATTCAAGTCCAACTACCACGGGTTTATGATTTCCGTGGGCGGCAAATACGCGGTTTCTAATGCCATGGGGATCAAGCTTTCGGGCTTCTTCGCCATGGCCATGAAACACATTGTCAATCTTCACTACCTTATCGGGGTGGCGGGCTTAAACCAGTGCTGGGAATATATCAAGCATGAATTTTTGGATGTACCCCACGACCGTTCCCTGTTGCGGGGCTTTGGGGCGTACCGGACCAGGGGCTACTGGTTCCTCCCGCTCCGGCTCTGGCTGGGGCTTATGTGGGTCTTTGAGGGGATCAATAAGATTGGCGAGGGCTGGTTAAACTGGGTCCGGGGTTCCAAATCCGGCTGGATGTTCTCCGCCGGGGTAACCCAGGCCGGCGGAACCGTTGCGGTTGCGGATGACCTCTTTGGCGGCGCGGAAGATCTGTTCGGCGGAACGGAAGACCTGTTTGGAACGGTGGCGGCGGAAGCAGCCGATGCGGTAAGCGGTGCCACGGTGGTCGTAAACACCGCCTTCGAGGGGGTGTGGGATTTTACCGGGACGATTCTTGCCACCAACGGCGTGATTGCAACCTGGTTCAGAACCACCTTTATGGATAACATACTGGCTTATGTTCCGTTCCAGGGTTTCCAGTTAATGGTAGTTTTAGTGGAGATTTTAATCGGACTGGCCATGATAGGCGGCCTCTTTACCTGGTGGGCGGCGGTAGTTTCCTGTGTCATGTGCGTGATATTCTCCCTGTCCGGTTTGTTTGCCTGGAATCAACTCTGGTTCTTCTTTGCGGGAATCGTGTTACTGGGCGGCGGCGGAAGGGCCTTCGGCCTGGATTGCTGGGTGGTTCCCCTCTTTAAGAAGTGGTGGAGCGGAACCAAGTTTGCCCGGCGCACCTATTGGTACCATGACGGACCGTCAAAATAATTTAGGTCGTTTTAGTACCCATGACTTCGTATTGGAATGATTTCCCCGGAATACCGGAAGCTCTGGAAAGGGTTTCCGGTATTATACGCCTTTCAACGGAATCAAAAAATCCTATCATTGCCAAAGGGCTCGACTCACTTTTTAGCGGAAAGGGCAAGCTGCTCCGGCCGGGTATGTTTCTGCTCGCCGCGCAATTTGGGAAGCCCCAGGAAAAGCATGATAAGCTGGCGGCATCCCTTGAGATGCTCCACATGGCTACCCTGATCCACGATGATGTCATTGATGATTCCCCCCTGCGCCGGGGACTTCCGGCGGTACACACCCGGTTTGGGAAACGGGACGCGGTTCTGATCGGGGACTATCTCCTTTCCCGCTGTTTTCTCCTTACGGCTGAATATACCTCCCCGCAGAATGCCGTCAATTTAGGCCATCTTATTTCGGTGATCTGCACGATGGAAATAGAACAGAACAACGACCGGTGGAGGAACAATATTTCCCTGCGGAGCTATCTGCGGAAGATCCTGGGAAAATCGGCGCTGCTTTTTTCACTGGCCTGTTACGCGGGGGCCTATGAGGCAAAGGCCCCTAAGAATATATGCGAACTGCTCAGGCGGATAGGCTATAATATCGGCATCGCCTTCCAAATTATCGACGACATCCTGGACTATACCGGAAAAGAGGATCTGGTACGGAAACCCCTGGGTAATGATATTACCTCCGGGCTCGTAACCCTGCCGGTACTCTGCGCCCTGCCCCTGGACAGAACCGGAACCCTGCGGAAAATATTTTCCCGGGATGGCTTCACCCCCGAAGAAGGAAAGCAGATCCTTACGCTGGTCACCCAATCCGGCGGGGTGGAAGCGGCGGGTAAATATGCTGAAGGTTACACCAACCGCGCGCTTAATGAAATTAGCGCCCTCCCCCCGGGGAAAAACCGGGATATGCTGGACACCCTGACCCGGCGGCTTTTGATTCGTGAAAAATAGTAAATCCGCGGGGCGCCTTTATGTTTTTGCGCTCCGCACCATCAGGATACCCAGGATGATAAAGACCAGCACCGGAAACCATGCACCCATAATGGGCGGAATGTAACCAAGCTTAGCCATCATCATGGTGATCATCTCCGCAACATAGAAGACCACCGCCGACCCCAGGCTTGTTAAAAGACTCATGAGCATAACGTTTTTTCTGAACCTGCCGCCCATGGAAATTGACAGTATCATTATCACCAGTGATACGGTGGAAAAGGAATACCGGTGATAATACTCCGCCTGTGCGCCGATAAAAGGAAGCCCCGCCGCTTTTAGATCCCGCACGAGAAGGCCCGCTTCCCGTACCGGCAGATCCTCCGCCGCCATGGCGTTTCGCCTGAAGGTATCGGGGCGCTCCCGATAGTCCACAGGATCCTCCAGGGGCCGCACCCGGAGCAGGCCGTCCTCCCATTGGTAAATCATGGCATTGGACAGTTTCCAGTATTCCCCGGTCCATGTTCCCTGGGGAGCGCGGACAAGCGCGATGAATGAGCCGCCGGAAGTCTGTTCAACGATGCTGATACCGTTAAGGGTATCGGTAGCACTATCATAATAGTCCACCTGATAGATCACCTCGCCGTTTCTGGCTTTGATCACAATATCGGAATTATTCTCCGTCCGCTGCTGGTGCAGGTAGAGCCGTTGAAGATCATTTTTAATCCTGAGGGTAGGCACCACCACCCGGTCTCCAAAATAGAAGGCAAACACCGAAGCCATGAGGCCCATCACCACCAGGGAAATGGAAAAACGCCAAAAGGGAATACCGGAAGCAAATATAGAGGTAAGTTCATTCCGCGCGTAGAGATCCCCCAGGGTATAGGCGGCGGCAAAAAGCAGTGATATTGGCAGGGCGTAGGAAAAACTTTGGGGAAGGTAATAAAGAGAAACCCGGAGGATTTCCTTGAAGGGCACTTCATAGTTAAGGTACCGCCAAAGATTTGCGAATAGATCCATTAACGAAAGGAGCATCACAAACATAGCGGCAGCCACGGCAAACACGGGAAGAAATTGGCGCATGAGGTAACGGTCAAGGATCATCTGCGTATCCTTATGATACCCAGGATTATCCCGATGGATATGGCAAGGATATTGGGGAACCACATGGACCAGAAGGGTGAATACCCCAGACGTATACCCATAGTCTGTCCGCCCATAATCAATGCCCAGTAGATAACCGAAATGAGCAGGCCAAAGATAAAGCCCACAGTCTGGCCGCTTTTTTTTGCCAGGAGCCCCAGGGACACCGCAAGGAATACAAAAGAAAGGGCGCCGAAGGGAATGGAAAATTTCTTGTAATACTCAATCCGGTAGATAGACAGACTCCTATCCTGTTTCAACGCCGCCGCGGCTTCGGTTTCCCGGATAAAATTTTGGGCGTAATTTGTGCGGCGGTTCCATTCGGCATTCTGCGGCCCCCGTCTAATAGCCTGCTCCAGGGACAGGGCATGGTTCAGGGCTTTATTATACCGCTGGTCAAGCCGGGCGCGAAGATTCTCCTGCTTAACCTTGATCTCACGCCGCACATCGGTGGAACTCATCTGACTGGGGCCAATGGAAGACACCGCCTGGATAAGATCCTCCTGGGGAACCCAGTAGCGCAGAAACCCTGATGAGCCGTAATCATAATCCCTGCGGGCCAGTTCCTTTGAGGATTGTATGAAGGCGTTATCCAAATCCAGACTCAAGCCCTGCTTGCCCCCATCCTTGAGTTCCGCAGTTTTCGCCATGATCACCCGCCGCTCACCATCACTGGTTTTGTCAAGGATGAGCACATCGCTGATGGCGTTTCCCGTAACATCCCCGGTTACCACCACCGTATCCTTAAAGCGCTTGACCGAGTTAGCCTCCAGTTCCAGCGCCGGGGTGGACACCAGGATTTTCCGGTAGAGCCGTTGAAACTGCACCGTTCCCGCGGGAAGAAGCACATCGTTTGCAATGAAGGACAGGATGGATATAGCGACCCCCACTGCCAGGGCGGGAAGAAAAACATTCCGGTAGGACAGCCCCGAAGAAAGGAGTACCAATATTTCATTATCGGAACTGAGACGGCCTACAGTCATCAGGGTTCCTACCAGGGACGCGAAGGGGGCCGACATGGCGATTATGGAGGGCAGTGAATAGAGAATCAGCAGAGCTACCTGATTAAAGGGAACTTTTTTGGTTAATATTTCCTGGGCCATGAGCAAAAGCTGGTTTACAAAAAAGATGAAAAAGAAAAAGAGGAAGCATACAAAAAATGAAAACAGCGTTTCTGATACGACATAAAAAAATATAGTGCGGGAGAGGAATCGGGGACTTTCCAAAGCGGTATTTATCATATTACAAAAGGGAACCACAGACCTGATGTCTGAACGGCGTCACATACCTGTGGATCCGAAGCCCCCTCCTCCCCGTTCCGTCTCCGACAGGGAGACGGCGATGGTCATCCGGGCCCTGCATACGGGGGCGATAACGAGCTGGGCTATCCGGTCTCCGTCATGCACCGTAAAAGGCTCCTGCCCCAGATTTACCAGGATTATTCCCAGTTCCCCCCGATAATCGGCGTCAATGGTTCCCGGAGCGTTCAACACTGTTACCCCCCCACTTAGCGGCAAGCCCTGACCGGGGCCTGACCTGGGCTTCATACAGCGGGGGAATCTCCAAGGCCAATCCCGTGGGGATACGGGCGCGGCCCAGGGGTGAAATCACTATAGGTTCAGTGACCCTTGCCTTAAGATCCGCCCCCGCCGCGCCATCGCTCGCATATTCCGGCAGCCAAGCGGACGGATCCAGTTTCAGAACCCGTATCTCTGTTACTGACGCCGCCTTTAAGCTATCCATGTGCGCCCGGATGAAGAAAAGAAAAACAACCACATCGAACCTTTGGTTCGCGGACACAAAGGACACGAAGAGGAAGAAGAGGAGGAAAGGGAAGAAGAACTAACTTTTTTATTCCTTTGTGTCCTTTGTGTCCTTCGTGGTTCAAAACTCTTCATCTTCCTCTTCCTTATTCAACTTCTTTGACTTTGCGGTTAAAAATTCCCCCCTAATAACGGCGTGGCCGGTCACGGTCGTTCCTGCGGGGCCGGTCTCCGTCTCCGCGATCAAAGCGGCGCTCACTGCGGGGCTCTTCGGCGGGGGCGCCGTCGGGATCGATGGCGTCGATGTAGGAGAGGTTGAGCCGCCCCATCTTATCGACCTCAAGGAGCTTGACCGGGATTTCCTGGCCTTCCTTAAGAACATCGGTCACCACGGAGATCCGCTCACGGGAAAGTTTGGAAATATGCACCAGACCTTCCTTGCCCGGCAGTATTTCTACGAATGCGCCGAAGTCCATGATCCGCTTTACCACGCCGTTGTATATCCGGCCCGTTTCGGGGTCCGCCACAATGCCGGTCACCGCCGCCTTGGCAGCCTCGGCATCCTTGGCGTTCTTGCCGTAAATCGTCACGGTTCCGTCGTTTTCGGTGTTGATAGTAACGCTGTACTGTTCGCAGAGGGCCTTGACGTTCTTGCCACCGGGGCCGATGAGTGCGCCGATTTTGTCTATCTCAATTTTCATAGTAACGATCTTCGGCGCGTATTCGCTGATCTCCGCCACCGGCTTGCTGATGGTCTGGTTCATGATGCCCAGAATATGCAACCTGCCGCGCTTGGCCTGGTCCAGGGCTTTCCGCATCACCTCGGGGCTAACCCCGGCGATCTTGATGTCCATCTGGAAGCCCGTGATCCCGTCCTGGGTGCCCGCCACCTTAAAGTCCATGTCCCCCAGGTGATCCTCGTCACCCAGGATGTCGGACAGTACGGCGTAACGGTCACCGGGGCCGCCCTTGCCTTCGGTGATGAGCCCCATGGCAATACCCGCCACGGGCTTCTTCATGGGAACCCCGGCTTGGAGCATGGAGAGGGTGCCTCCGCAGACCGAGGCCATGGAGGAGGAACCGTTGGATTCCATGATCTCCGAAACCACCCGGATGGTGTAGGGGAATTCTGCCTTTTTGGGTACCATGGCTTCCAGGGACCGGCGGGCAAGGTTGCCGTGACCGATTTCCCGGCGGCCCGTACCCATGCGGCCCGTCTCGCCCACCGAATAAGGGGGGAAGTTGTAGTGGAGGATGAAGTTTTCCCGTTTGTCACCCTCGATATCGTCAAAAATCTGCTCGTCAAAAACCGTGCCAAGGGTGGTAACCACCAGGGCCTGGGTTTCACCCCGGGTAAAGAGTGCGGAACCATGGGTCCGGGGGAGGATGTTTACTTCGCAGGTGATGTCCCGGATGTCCTCGGTGCCCCGGCCGTCCACCCGGATGCCCTTGTTCAGGATTGATGCGCGGAGTATTTCGTACTGTAGATCCTCAAAGAGGGCGTCAAAGAGCTTCTTCTGGTTTTCGTCCTCAAGCTGCGCCTTATACTGGACGGAAAGATCCGCCTTAACTTCGTGTATGGCATTGTGCCGTTCCTGCTTGCCCTTGAGGAAGCAGGCCGTTTCCAGCCGGGCATAAGCGGCGGAACGGATGGCGTCGGCGTTTTCCAGGGTGTAGGGCACATCGGTGAGGGGAAGCTTCTCTTTCCCCGCCAGTTCCCGCAGTTTATCCTGCAAATTACACAGCTCTGTGATCGTCTGCTGGGCTTTTTCCAGGGCGGCGATTATCAGGTCTTCATCAACCTCCCTGCCCCCCCCTTCCACCATGGTGATGCCTTCCTTCGTTCCGGCAACTACGATTTCCAGTGTGGACTTTTCGATTTCCTCGTAGGTGGGATTGACGATGAGCTGGCCGTCAACGGAACAGACCCGTACCCCGGCAGCGGGGCCGCCGAAGGGGATGTCAGAAATATGAACCGCGGCGGAGGCGGCGACAATTGCCAGCATATCCGGGGGATTAACCATGTCCGTAGAAATGGTGGTGGGCACCACCTGGATTTCCCTGCCAAAACGCTTGTCAAAAAGAGGCCGCATAGGCCGGTCGATAAGCCGGGACACCAGGATTTCCTTGTCCTTGGGACGGGTCTCCCGCTTGATAAAGCCCCCGGGGATCTTCCCGGCGGCGTAGTACTTTTCGTTGTAGTCCACCGTGAGGGGGACGTAGTCCAGGCCTTCCTGGGCATTGGCTGATGAACAAACCGTGGCAATTACCACGGAACCCGCGTATTGGGCGAATACGGACCCGCCGGCCTGTTTCGCGATTTTACCGGTCTCAAGGGTCAATTCCTTGCCGGCAATTTGATAACTTACTCGTTGAACCATAAACTTTCCTTTAAAGCATTATGCAGCATACCGGCGCAGGGCTTCCTTGGGGATTTCACCGGGCGCCGGGCTATGGGAACCTTATCCGCAGATCTTAATTATTTGCGGAGGCCAAGCTCTTTGATCAAAGACCGGTACTTCTCCAGATTGATCCGCTGAAAATATTTCAGCATTCTTCGGCGTTTACCGACGAGGATCAATAAGCCCCGCTGGCTGGACTTATCTTTCTTGAATTGCTTGCAATGCTCGGTGAGCTGGTTGATCCGTTCCGTGAGCAGGGCGATTTGTACTTCCGACGTTCCGGTGTCTTTGTCGTTTTTACCGAACTTGTTTACCAGGGAAGTTACATTCTCTTTGGTTAAAGCCATTTATTTACACTCCTATTGGGAACCATTTAAAAACTCAATGCGCAGGGCATTGAAAGGTGTTGGAATAAAAACTCCATCCTGACTGATGGTAATCTCCGTTTCTATCCCTTCCAAAGAATCCTTTCCGAACAGCAACACCGGGTACCGGCCTTCCGGCGGCATGATTCGGTTTTTGGCGGCCAAGTCAAAACAAACCCCGCCGGGTCCGGGGGTAGCGGATATGCCGGTAAAATCTATTTCAACCCTTCGACCGAGAAGCTCCGCCGCCGTGGCGAGGCTGCCGGCGGCTATCGCGGCGCGGATACGGCTTGAACTGATACGCCCGCCCCCGGCCATCACGGGGGCCACCACTTCCGTAGGGATTCCCCTGTCCAGGTTCATCTTTTTGATGAGCACCGCATCCGTGTCATGCCGGTAACCGCAGCGAAAATTGCTGCCAATTACCAAATAACGCAGGTTACCCCGATCCTGTAACAGATCGATGAATTCCTTGCCACTTAGTTTACTGAATTTTTCGGAAAAGTCAATCATGACCGTAAGGGAGACCCCCATTTGTTCAAACAAACGGAGCTTTTGATCCACCCCCATAATATCACCCTCGGCGGTTTCAGGCCGCAGCATGAACTTAGGGTTCCGGGTAAAGCTTACCACGACCTTGTACCGCCCGGATGTAAGCACCCGTTCCAACAGCGCCTGATGCCCCCGGTGGATGCCGTCAAAGACGCCGATGGTCATGGCAGTTTCCCTGGCAACGCCGGTCCCGGAAGCGCCGCTCCGTGGAATGCCGCCGGCGGCAAACTCCGCCCAATCAAGCACCCGCATGAACATACCCGTAAGACCAGCGGCTATCACCGGCGCCTTGCTTTTTCACAATTACCGCCACAAAGACGCAGCCGCAAAAAACCCCCAGGGATTCCGAAACAGCAGCCGCTGGGAGAGCCGCCGCTGAGGCGGTAGACTCTACTGTGCCAAATGGAGTTTTCGCTTGGATAGGGACATCGCCAAGCAACCTATCCAAGGGCTTTCCCTGGCACATACTTTTCGCAACGGCTTCATCCACATTTGTCCAGGGCAAAGCCAGGGCATCGAAAGTTTCCGGGGTGATAGGGCGCAGGGCGGCGGCCAGATCCGGCGAATCCGCACTTACCGCACCCGAAACATCAAACCCCGCAACCCGCTGCCGTACCAGGCTAGTCAAGTGGGCACGGGAACCGGCGGTCAGGGCTATATCACGGGCCAGGGAACGGATGTAAGTGCCTTTGGAACAGTGTACGTACACGCAGGCCAGGGGAGGATCGTAGGAGCGGAGTTCCAGGGCATGGATCGTCACCGGCCGCTTTTCCATCCGTACCTCCGCGCCGGATCGGGCAAGCTGGTAGGCGCGTTTTCCTTCTATATGAATAGCCGAATAGGCCGGAGGGGCCTGCATAATAGTGCCGCAGAATTGGGCCAGCGCCTGTTCAAGCTGTTCCCGGGTGGGGATTTCCCCCTCCCCCACCGGGACGCCTTCCGGATCCAGGGTGTCGGTTTCCACGCCGAAACGGATGACCCCTTCGTAGCGCTTATCGCAGCGGTCAAACCAGGGGCTCAGTTTCAGTGCCCAGCCGGTTAATACCACCAGGAGGCCCGAAGCAAACTTGTCCAGGGTGCCGGTGTGCCCCACCTTTCGGGTTCCCAGGGCCTTTTTTACGGCGTTAAGGGAATCGAAGGAGGTATAGCCGGGGAGCTTGTTAAGCAGCAGGATACCGGAAGCGCTAGTCACGTACAAGGCCCTCAATTTTTTGCACCAGTTCAAAGCCCTCCCGTATGCCCTGATCCTCGTGGAACCGGAGCCGGGGAGTCTGGCGGATACGCATCATTTTGGCAAGCTGGGACTGGATGAAACCGGCGGCGCTTTGCAGGCCCTCAACCCCCATGGCCAGCCCCGCGGATTTGTAGCTTGAAACATAGACATCCGCATAGGCAAAGTCCCGGGAAACCGTGACATGGGTGATTGAGAGAAAAGGATCCACCCGGGGATCCTTCACCTTCCCCTCCACAATGAGAAAACCAATCTTTTCCTGGATAAGCCGCCCTACCCGTTCGATTCTATATTCCGACATAGATCAGTTGGCCGCCAGCTTCCGCGCCACTTCCACCACCTCGAAGACCTCAAGCTGGTCCCCAACCTGGACAGCGTCAAATTCCTCCAGGCCGATACCGCACTCATACCCGGCGGCAACTTCCCTGGCATCGTCCTTGAAGCGCCTGAGGGAAGCGATTTTGCCGGTATGAATGACGATCTCTTCCCGGATAACGTTGATGCCGGCGCTCCGCTTGACCGTGCCCGTAAGAACATAACAGCCGGCGATGGTTCCAATCTTGGGCACCTTGAAGGTTTCCCGCACTTCCACCGAGGCTATAATGACCTCCTTGGTATCGGGCTTGAGCATCCCCTCCATGGCCTGCTGGATTTCCTCCACCGCCTTGTAGATGACATTGTAGCGCCGGATATCCACTTTTTCCTGATCCGCAAGCAGCCTAGCCTTGGGTACGGGCCGCACATTAAAGCCAATAATAATTGCGTTGGAAGCGCTGGCCAAAGCCACATCCCCTTCGTTGATGGCGCCGGGGAGGGCCTGGATAACGTTAAGCCGCACTTCTTTGGTGGACAGTTTTTCCAGGCTTGCCCGGAGCGCCTCCGCGGAACCCTGGACATCGCTCTTGATAATGACCTTGAGTTCCTGGATGGCCCCGGCGTTGATGGTATCCGAAAGGTTATCCAGGGTAACCTTGGCAACATTTTTGCCAATCTCAAAACGCTTCAATTCCTGGCGCTTGGCGGAAATGCCCCGGGCCACCTTTTCGTCCTCCACCACCTGCAGGGGATCCCCGGCGTCGGGGATACCCTCAAAGCCCAGAACTTCCACGGGCATGGCGGGAGTGGCGATCTCCACCTTTTTGCCCTTGTCGTCAAAGAGGGCGCGAACCTTGCCGGGCCAAATCCCGGCCACAAAGGAATCCCCGATATTCAGGGTTCCCCGTTCTATCATCACCGTGGCGACAATGCCCCGGCCATGGTCGATTCGGGACTCCAGCACCTTCCCTTCGGCGTTGCAGTTAAAGTTTGCCCTGAGGTCAAGGACCTCTGCCAAGAGCAGTATGGCGTCGATGAGCTTGTCGATACCCTCTTTTTTAAGGGCCGAAAGTTCCACGAACATGGTCTGGCCGCCCCAGTCTTCGGGCATGAGACCCAGTTCGGAAAGCTGACTCTTTACCTTGTCCGGGTTTGCTTCCGGTTTATCCATCTTGTTCACCGCCACGATGATGGGAACCTGGGCGTCCTTGGCGTGGTTGATGGCCTCAATGGTCTGGGGCATGACCCCGTCATCGGCGGCTACCACCAGTACCACGATATCCGTAACCTGTGCGCCCCGTGCCCGCATACGGGTAAAGGCTTCGTGTCCCGGCGTGTCAAGGAAGGCGATCCGTCCGTTGGGGGTGTCCACCGTATAAGCCCCGATGTGCTGGGTAATGCCGCCGAATTCGCCGGCAACCACGTCGGTACTGCGGATAGCGTCCAGAAGTTTCGTCTTACCGTGATCCACGTGGCCCATGACCGTAACCACCGGGGGACGGGGCATAAGGGAAGCGTCATCATCGGAGGATGTGGCGATCAGGGTTTCGTCGTAGAGGCTGACGATCTTCACATCCGCCCCAAATTCCGCCGCAAGGATGGTGGCGGTTTCCGCGTCAATCTGCTGGTTGATGGTAACCATCTGCCCCATGCTCATAAGCTTGTGGATCAGATCCGATGCCTTGAGGTTCATCTTCCGGGCCAGTTCGGAAACCGATACCACTTCCATTATGTCGATGGACTTTGGCACCGGGTTTGCTATCTGGGTAATCTTCTTCTTAGCCTGAAGGAGTTTCTCCTCCATTTCCTGCTTCCGCTGGTAAATCGGTTTTTTACTTTTAAAAGTCCGTTTGACCGGTCCCTTATTATCCGCCAGGGGAGGAGGCGGCATACCGTTGGGGCCACGCTGACCGCCCATACCGGGCCGACCGCCGGGGCCGCCGGGACGAAAACCGCCGCCAGGCCCGCCATAGCCGCCAGGCCGGTTTCCACCGCCGCCGAACCCACCGGGACGAAGGCCGCCCTGGTTAAAACCGCCCTGCCCATAGCCGCCGGGCCGGGAACCGCCGGGGCCGCCATAGGGACGAGGGCCGCCCTGGTTAAAACCGCCTTGCCCATAGCCGCCGGGCCGGGAACCACCGGGGCCGCCGTAGGGACGAGGGCCGCCCTGACCGCCGCCTGAGTAAGGACGGGAGCCGCCGGTATTACCGCCGCCCGGGCCGTTGTAGGGACGGGGCCCGCCCTGGCCGCCACCTTCGGGACGGGGGCCCATAGGCCGACCGCCGATCCTACCCGACACACCTGCAGGCCTCGGGGGAAAGGGGGAACCGGAGTGCGGGGAACTATTATTCCGGGATTGGGGGGGATTGCTTCGGGGCGGGGGGGGGCCCACCGGACGTCCGCCGACCTTGCCCGCAGCTGCTATGGGCCGCTGGGTATTGGGCATGGAACTGGCCCGGCTTCCTTCCGGCTTACCCCCTTCGGCTGCGGGAGCGGCATCCACTGTCTGAGCCTTTGCATTCGGTTCCGAAAGGACGCCCTCCCCCTCGGGACTTCCCCCAAGAGGGGGTCGCGATGAGACCACTATTTTTGGCTGAGGTTTCTTTACACCGGTCTCTTTAGACGCTCCGTTTTCCTTGAACACAGGAGCGGGGGCCTTTTTTTTGACCACGACCACCTTACGGCGTCCGCTCTCCCTGGACGCACCGTTCTCTCTGGAGGCACCGTTCTCCTTGAACGCACCGTTCTCCTTGAACGCATGGTCATCATGCTCCGGCGCCGGGCGGCCTCCGGATGTCCCCGCTTTTGATGTACCATCCGTAGTAACCCCTTCCGAAGAGTCCTGCTCACTCTTCTGATGCTTGATGAGTTCTACCTTTGGTTTTTGCGTAGTATCTAATTCCTCAGCCATGATCCACCTTTATTCGTCCTCAAATTCAAAACTCAATCCGATACCGCAATTCGGACAATTGGTCATATCCACGGTTATCTTTGCTCCGCACTCAGGACATTCGTACTCCTCAGCAAGCTCTGCTTGCCCTTCACTACCATCATCCGTTCCGTCTGTATCTTCCC
>BNUR01000080.1 GCA_025997495.1 Spirochaetia bacterium
GTTTTTACATGGTTGCTGACATTGAAACCGTCAACCGAATCATCCGGCAATACGTCAACGACGTAAAAGACAAAATGCCCATTGACAAAGTATATCTCTATGGTTCATATGCCAAAGGAAACCCCAGTCAAAGGCGGCAAGATACGCCTGGGCCAAGCCCTGTTTTTCGGGCCGGTTTAATAGATGTAACCTTCCGGGATAACCGGGAATAAGCTGTTCTACAAATTTTGCGGTTCCGTCGGGGGAATTATCGTCAATAACAAGAACTTCCGCTTCCCGCGGAATATTCCCAAAGACCGTTTTTATAAACGGTTCTATGTTTTGCGCTTCGTTATACGTTGGGACGGCAATCAGGATTTTCAACGGTAATACCCATATAACAACTGCATTAAATGGATTTTATGGGAATATTTTTGATTTGTCAACTGTAATACAGTAGTTTATATCAAAAATAACTGTATTAAGATGGGGCTAAAAATAAAAAATGATTATTCTATACAGAATGACCCATTTTCAGGATACTTTTATCAGAAACCTTCGTTTTTACCGTACAAAAAAAGAGATAAGCCAGCTTAAATTTTCTGAAATGATAGATATAACGCCCAATTACCTTAATGCCGTAGAAAATGGCAAGAATTTCCCCTCCCCTGAGCTTATCCAGCGTATTTCAGATACCCTGGAAATTTCACCCTACCAGCTCTTTTTAGAGCACCCGGTGAATCTGTCGGGCGCCGTGCCAGAAGAGAAAATGGTTATCATCCAGGACTTAACCCACGTTAAGCAGAAGTTTATCAAAGAAATAGACGATATTATCCAAAAATACGAAAGGTCATAGCATTTTAAGAGAAAACATACATCACAAATGTTGCCAAACTCCGTAAAATAGACTAATTTTAAGGATTACTACTCCGTAAAATTGACAAATTATTCGGAGTTTAGTATACTAACTGTATGAACACCCTTTTTCCCCGGCATTATGGTGATTTACGGCCCCTTATGCTCCCCAAGCGGGTACTCGTTCTTTATGGGCCGCGCCGGGCACACCTTGGATAAGTGCCGGATTCAATACAAAAAAATGATATTTGAGCCAGTTCCAAAATGCAAGACCTACCACGAATTACACGAATAAAACAAACTTATTCGTGCTGATTCGTGTCATTCGTGGTTATAATTCTTATTTTGGAACTGGCTTATTTGGAACAGATTTCAACCGTGGCACGCATAAGGCGGTAAACGCTTTGACGCTACTCCCGGGCCTGACTCCTCTTAAACGAGAATTTCCCGTCCTGTCTGCAAGATTTCTTCGACAAAGGGATTGCCTCTTTCGAGTTCGGACGTGGGGAAGGCGTTTGGCTCAATGAGTAACTCCCGGTCGTACTTCGCCTTAATACAAAAAAGCTCCGTCAATATATCCCATTTTTGCTTATACTCAAAATTCTTTAAGAAAAAGCACAGGTCAACGTCGCTGTCATCCCTGGGGTTTCCTTTGGCATATGAACCATAGAGATATACTTTGTCAATGGGCATTTTGTCTTTTACGTCGTTGACGTATTGCCGGATGATTCGGTTGACGGTTTCAATGTCAGCAACCATGTAAAAACCTCCTTTGTTTTTTTAAGGGTTGTTTTAGCGTCCTGTTTGCTTACCGCAGTGCTCAATTTCTGTTTGTAGTCAGTATACCGGGTGTTGAGATAGAAAGCGCTTAATCGTGAAAAAAATACTAAGGTGGCTTCTTCCACCGGAACGGTCAATTTGTCGCGGAACTCCAAAAACAAGATTCGGATATCATGAATTTTATGAGCAGCTTTACCAAGGTACAGAATGTATAATCCTTTAACCAATTTTTCTATCGACTGTTCACACGAAAAGACCACATATAACCAGCGTCCACTTTTATACATGGCGACAGCGGTTTTTAGATCATATTGCGCTATGTCCAGCCAATATTCAAATTTTTCTTCATTGGTCATTTTCTGTGCTCTGTCCTTGGGAAATAGTATAGCATATACGGTCCCGAATGAATACCAAGGAGCGCCAAAGGCGCCTCTGGCAAAAAAATCAGGCATGAGCAGCCCATATATAGCCTAATGTAGCAAAAAAGTATTAATACCCTAACAAGCAAATACCTGTGAGCGCAGTGGCGCCTGGCACTGTTTTTGACACCCTATGCGTTCCGGGTATAAGGGGCCTTATATCATGATCTGCTCATCAATGGGCCTGCCGCCGGGCACCATGGGGAGTACCTTTTCATCCATATTGATGTGGGCGTCTATCAGCGCCGGTACACCGATAGAAATATCCTTCATGGCCAGGTCCAGCGCGGTAACAAAGGTTTTCCCGGTTTCCGCATGGTAGCCCCGAAGCCCGTAGGCGTCCGCAAGTTTCACAAAGTCCGGCGGTCGGTCCAGGATAGTTTCCGAATACCGCTTCTCGTAAAAAAGATTCTGCCATTGCCGGACCATGCCCAGTACATGGTTATTGATGATAACGACGAGGATAGGGAGGCGGTAATTGATGAGGGTCGCCAGTTCCCCGCAGTTCATCCTGAAAGAACCATCCCCGGTGAAAAGCACCGTGGGCCGTTTGGGGTTGGCAATCTTTGCGCCAATGGCGGCGCCGAGGCCGAAGCCCATGGTTCCCAGCCCCCCGGAGGTAATGAAGGATCTGCCCCGGGTAAAGGGATAGAACTGGGCGGTCCAGATTTGATGCTGCCCCACATCGGTGGCGACTATGGCGTCGGGGCCTAAGCGTTTGGCGCTTTCCTCCAGGATGAACCGGGGGGGCAGAATATCGCCGACTCTATGATGGGCGGAGTTGTGGGCCTTGGGTACTTTTTCCTTCCACTTTTCTATGTCCCCCCCCCACTCGTTGTTCATCCGCGGGGGAAGGGCCTTTAACAGTTTTACGATTATTTTTTTGATGTCACCCACAACCCAGGCGTGGGCCGAAACATTCTTGTTCACTTCGGCGGGATCGATATCGAGGTGGAGTACCTGTGCGCCCTTGGCAAAATCATCCGCCCGGCTGGTGACCCGGTCGGAAAAACGGGCCCCCACGGCTACCAGGAGATCCGCCTTCTGCACCGCCTTGTTGGAAGCCACGGTTCCGTGCATACCGATGAGCCCCGTGTAGAGCCGGTGTTCCCGCGGGAAAGCCCCCACCCCCATGAGGCTTAGCGCCACCGGGGCATTGAGCCGTTCCGCAAGAGAAGTCAGTTCACCCCCCGCGTCGGAGATAATCACCCCGCCGCCGGCATAAATCACCGGCCGTTTAGCCGCCTTGAACAACGATACTGCGCAGTCGATATCATCATCAGAAAATGTCGGGCGCTTGTTCCGTTCCGCAAGCCTCCGCGCCCTGGCACTGAGAAGTTCCTCATCGGGGATGATACCGGACACCAGGGTATCCGCCGAAATGGACGCAATATTTTTTACCGGCCCTTTTCCATTGGATTTAAGGGGAATCCATTCCCCCACCTGGGAGGTAATATCCTTTGGGATGTCGATAAGCACCGGGCCGGGCCGTCCCGACTGGGCCACAATAAAAGCTTCCCGCACCGTTTCCGCCAGGGCGTTCACATCCTTGACGATCCAGTTATGTTTAACGATGGGCATAGTTATCCCCGCGATGTCCACCTCCTGGAAACTGTCCTTCCCCAATATGCCGGTGGCCACATTCCCGGTGATCGCCACCATGGGTATCGAGTCCATGGCCGCGGTAGCAATGCCGGTAACCAGGTTTGTCGCGCCGGGGCCGGAGGTAGCGATGCACACCCCGGTTTTTCCGCTTGACCTTGCGTACCCGTCGGCGGCGTGGGCCGCGTGCTGCTCATGGCTCGTAAGGATGTGCCGGATGCGGTCCTTGTGCTTGAACAATTCATCGTATATAAACAGAACCGCCCCGCCGGGATACCCGAACACGGTATCCACCCCCTGCTCAATCAATGCCTCAATTAAAATACGGGCGCCTGTGTACTGCATACTTACTCCTTAAACACCGCTCCTGCGGCAGCGGAACTCACTTGTTTAGCGTAGCGGGCCAGGTAGCCGCTTGTGACCTTAGGCGGGTGGGGCTTCCATGTCTCCCGCCGTTTTGCAAGCTCAGCATCACTAATACCCACACTAATACTGCGTCCGGGAATGTCGATGATAATACGATCCCCTTCCTGCAGCAGCGCGATGGGCCCGCCCTCTGCGGCTTCCGGGGAAACATGGCCGATGGCGGCGCCCTTGGTGGCCCCGGAGAAACGGCCGTCGGTGATGAGGGCCACCTTGTCGTCCAGGCCCATGCCCGCCAGGGCCGCGGTGGGGGCAAGCTTCTCCTTCATCCCCGGCCCGCCCTTGGGCCCCTCATACCGGATGACCACCACATCACCGCTCACAATCTTCCTCCCCATGATGGCGTCAAAGGCGGCTTCCTCGGAATCATAGATCCGCGCCGGGCCCTCATGCTTGAGCATCGAAGGTGCAACCGCGCTTTGTTTGACTACGCAGCCATCCGGGGCCAGGTTACCCCAGAGCGCCGCCAGCCCGCCGGTGGGTGAATATGGATTTTCGATGGGCCGGATAATCGCCGTGTTTCTGTTTACCGCGCCCCTCACCGCGTCTGCCAGTACGCCGTACACCGTGGGAGCCTTGAGGTTCACCAGATTTTTTTTCGCCAGTTCCTGTAACACCGCAGGTATTCCACCGGCGGCATGGAGATCCTCAATAGCGTCCGGCCCCGCCGGAGCCAGCTTACAGAGGTTGGGGGTAACAGCACTTACCTTATTGAGCAGTTCCAGATCAAGCTTGAACCCCGCTTCGTGGGCAATAGCCGGAAGGTGGAGGGCGGTGTTGGTGGAACAGCCCAGGGCCATGTCCAGGGCCAGTGCGTTTAGAAACGCTGTTTCGGTGAGAATAGACCGGGGGCGTATGTCCTTCGTAAGAATATCCAGGATAAGCATCCCGGTCCGCTTAGCCAGCCTGAGCCGCTCCGCCATCACCGCGGGAACAGTGCCGTTACCGGGAAGGGCCATGCCGAGGGCCTCGGTGACACAGTTCATGGAGTTGGCGGTGAACATGCCGGAACAGGAACCGCAGCCGGGACAGGCCGCATCTTCAAGGGCCGCGAGTTCCGCCTCGTCCATTTTCCCCGCGCCCACGGCCCCTACCGCCTCGAACATGGTAGTAAGGGTGAGGGTTTTGCCGTCCTTTCTGCCCGCCAGCATGGGGCCGCCGGAAATAAAGACCCCCGGCAGGTTGAGCCGGGCCGCCGCCATGAGCATACCGGGGACGATCTTATCGCAGTTGGGGATATAGATGACGGCGTCAAAGCCGTGGGCCATGACCATACACTCGATGGAGTCGGCAATAAGTTCACGGGTGGGCAGGGAGTAGCGCATCCCCTCATGCCCCATGGCGATGCCGTCGCACACCCCGATGACGGGGAACTGTACGGGCACGCCGCCGGCCATGCGCACCCCGTCGGCGGCGGCCTTAGCAATGGTGTCCAGGTGTATATGCCCCGGAACAATTTCGCTTTTTGCAACCGCTATGCCGATAAGGGGGCGGTCAAACTCTTCATCAATGAAGCCCAGGGCCTTAAACAGGGACCGGTGGGGGGCTTTAGCCACGCCTTTCTTAACAATATCACTGCGCACGTCTTTCTCCTATAATTAGCGGTATTACCGCCGCATCAAGTGGAAGTGTTATGAAGTAACACCGGATCCTTCCAGCACTTTCAGCACCGCTTTACCCATTTCCCGGGTGCCGACAATCTTTTCCGTGGCCGCTCCGGCAGCCACTCCTGCCCCGCTCCGGCCCGCAATATCCCTGGTACGCAGTCCCGAATCCAGCACGGCGTTAACCGCAGCCTCCACCACGGCGGCTTCCTTTTCCAGGCCGAAGGAATAGCGCAACAGCATTGCTGCGGAGAGGATCGCCGCCAGGGGATTGGCAATATCCTTACCGGCAATATCCGGGGCTGACCCGTGGATAGGTTCATAGATACCCATAACGGGCGCGGTTACCGCGCCTTGCGCAGTAGCGCCTTGTTCTTTGCCCTCTGCACCGCTACTTCCCGCAAGGCTCGCCGAAGCAAGCATACCGATGGAGCCGGTGAGCACCGAAGCTTCGTCGGAGAGGATGTCCCCAAAAAGGTTTGAGGTAACAATTACGTCAAACTGGCCGGGGGCGCGGATAAGCTGCATGGCGCAGTTGTCCACATAGAGGTAGCTGGTTTCGATATCAGGATATTCCTTAGCAATTTCCTTACTCACTTCCCGCCAGAGCCGGGATGATTCGAGGACGTTTGCTTTATCCACCACACAGAGTTTTTTCCGGCGCAGTTTTGCTGCGGAATAGCCCACCCGGAGAACCCGCTCAATTTCCGCCTTTGAATAGGTTTCGGTGTCAAAGGCAGAATTACCGTCGGCACTCCGGCCCCGCTCGCCGAAGTAGAGGCCGCCGGTCAATTCCCGGACAATGAGGAGATCAAAGTCCGGCTTTCCTTCGCTGTTACCGGCGATAAGCACCTCGTCCTTTAACGGACAGGCCGCCCGTAACTGGGGCAGCAATGCCGCGGGCCGGAGGTTGGCATAAACCCCAAGCCCCGAACGCAAACCCAGAAGCGCCCGCTCCGGACGCAGGTGGCCGGGCAGGGTATCCCACTTGGGGCCGCCTACCGCGCCTAAAAGCACGGCGTCGCATTGTTTGGCCGCCTCCAGGGTTTCCGCGGGCAATGGATCACCGGTTGCGTCAATGGCCTTGCCGCCGGCTATCAGTTCAACGTAATTAAAAACGTGACCGTACTTGTCACCCACCGCGTCCAGAACATCCACGGCTAAAGAAATCACTTCGGGGCCTATGCCGTCACCGGGTACTAACGCTATCGAATAACTCATATCAATGCTCCTTTGTCTCAACTAAAACTTCCAATCATCAATGGGGCGGAGAGGGGCAAGCCAGTCCTCATGCGGATGGAGGAATCTGCTTACGGAGCCCGGCCCCAGGGGCCTGTTGGTCTCCTCCAGCAGGGACGTCCATATGCATGAGTCCAGGCTCGCCCCTCCCCGCCCAATACCATTGCGGATGGTATGGCGTACTACTAATCCGGCGTACGGGCTTTGTTCGCATTCTTTTCCCTATCTCGCGGACCCTTGGTCCGTTATCAATTTATATTCTATAGAGTCCACCAATGCCGCGCGGCTTGCGTCGATGATGTCCGCAGAAACTCCAACGGTGGTCCAGACATTTATCCCATCGGTGGACTCAATGAGTACCCGTACCTTTGCCGCCGTGGCCTCAATGCCGTCGATAACCCTGACCTTGTAGTCCGACAGGCGCACCTTTACTAACTCCGGGAAGAAGCGGGCCAGGGCGCGGCGGAGCGCCCCGTCCATGGCGTTCACCGGGCCTTCCCCCTCGGCGGCGGCAATTTCGTGCTGGCCGTCTACCAGGACTTTGACCCAGGCATGGGAACAGGCAAGGGTCTCCCCGGTGGGGTGTTCGCTGACTACACGGTAGGCGTCAATGTGGAAGAAGGGTTTGTGCCTGCCAAGTTCGCGGCGTACCAATAGTTCAAAGCTGCCGTCGGCCCCCTCAAACTGCCAGCCTTCGGCTTCCATGGTTTTCAGCTTTTGTGCAAGCGCCGCCGTTATCGGATGATCCCGGGTAATGGACGGGTCAATCTTCTTGGCCCGCTCGGCAATGGCGGATCGGCCCCCTACTTCGCTCATCAGAAAGTTGCGGTCGTTTCCCACCAGCGCGGGATCGATGTGCTCAAAGGATTTATGTATCTTGATGATGGCGTCGGCATGCATACCCGCCTTGTGGGAAAAGGCATGGGCCCCCACGTAGGGCAGGTTGTCGGGCACCGGAACATTGGCGATCTCCGCTACCGTGCGGGTCATGTCATAGAGCAGCTCCAGTTTTCCCGCGGGAAGGCAGGGAAGGCCAAGCTTGATTTCTATGCTGGGGATCACCGCCGCAAGGCTCGTGTTCCCGCAGCGTTCCCCAAAGCCCACCAGGGTTCCCTGGACATGTCGTGCGCCCGCCTTTACCGCCACCACCGTATTGGCGGCGGCAAACCCCGAATCGTCATGGGCGTGTATGCCGATGATGGCCGGACTTACCAGTCCGCACGGTCCTACCGGTCTGCACGGACCTACCGGTCCGCAGACCCCGGCAGCCGCCAGATCCAGAGCAGCCTTCACCCCATCAGCAATAGTGTTGGGGAAAGAGCCGCCGTTAGTGTCGCAGAGAACGATGCGGTCCACCCCGGCGTCAAGGGCCGCCTTTATCGTAGAGAGCGCGTAGACAGGATTGGCAAGCCAGCCGTCAAAGAAATGTTCGGCGTCATAGATCAGCGTCTTGCCATGGGACTTCAAAAAAGCGATGGTTTCGGCAATCATGGCAAGGTTTTCCGCTTGAGAGACCCGGAGAACCTCCGTAACGTGGAGATCCCAGGTCTTTCCGAAGATTGCCACCGCACCGGTATTGGCGCCAAGGAGGCTTTGCAGTTGAGGGTCATCCGCAGGCGCGGTGCCCTTCTTCCGGGTGGAGCCAAAAGCGCAGAGCCGGGCGTGTGCAAGGCGCAGCTTTCCTGCGAGGCGGAAAAATTCCATGTCCTTAGGGTTACTCCCGGGGTTCCCCGCCTCTATCCAGGAAACCCCCAGTTCGTCCAAAGCCCGGACTACCGCAAGTTTATCCTGCACAGAAAAACTAATGCCTTCGCCCTGGGCCCCGTCCCTGAGGGTGGAATCGAAAATTTCAACGTTACTGCCTAATTCACCGGCATACACTCTTACTGCTCCCATCACGAACCACACTAACGGCACGAACCTTTTATTACCATCTTATTCTTTGTTCGTGTTTTTCGTGTGGTTCGTGGTTAAAATTCTTCACCTTACACCCCGCCTTCCCTCAAAGGTTCCCGCCGGGGGCTTTTCGATGCCCCCGCGGCAAGATCCCACTCCATGGCGTTGATCGCCGAAAGGTACGCCTTAATGGAAGACTCCAGCACATCGGTACTCACCCCGCGGCCGTTCCAGTGCCGCCCCTCAAAGGCTATCTTCACCATGCTCTCCCCCTGGGAAGTGGAACCGCCGGTGATGGAACCAATTTCGTAGAGTTCCAGTTCCGGCTTTTTCCCCACAATCTCGTTAATCGCCGTGAAGATGGCGTCCACCGGGCCGTCCCCCACCGCGACCTGTTTGCGGGCATCACCGCCCTTATGCAGCAGCTTGATGATTGCCGTTGCGCCCAGGGCCGAACCGGTGTTTATCGCCCAGTGGTCGAGCTTGTAGGTTTCCGGAACCGCGGCGGAGACCCCCATCACCAGGGCTTCAATATCCCTGTCGCTGACCACTTTCTTTTTATCAGCCAGGGCCTTGAATTCCGCAAAGACCGATTCCAGGGTTTCCGCGTCCACCGTATAGCCCATATCGTTCAGGCGCTCCTCAAAGGCGTGGCGGCCCGAGTGCTTGCCTAAGACCATGCGGTTCTTGGGAATGCCGATGGATTCCGGGGTCATAATCTCGTAGGTCTCCCGGTTTGCCATCACCCCGTGCTGGTGTATCCCCGCCTCGTGGGCAAAAGCGTTCTCCCCCACAATGGCCTTGTTGGGCTGCACCTTCACCCCCGTTACCTGGCTTATCAGGCGGCTGGCGGTGTAGATCTGGGTAGCGTCGATACGGGTGTCGGCATTGACATAATCCTTGCGCACCCGCAGCCCCATGACGATCTCCTCCAATGACGCGTTCCCCGCCCGTTCACCGATACCGTTAATGGTACACTCCGCCTGATCCGCGCCGTTTTCTATCGCCGCAAGGCTGTTGGCAACCGCCAGCCCCAGATCGTTGTGGCAATGCACGGAGAGGACAGCCTTTTCCATACCCGGCGTGTGCTCCTTGATGTAACGGATCCGTGCCCCAAACTCATCGGGCAGGGCATAGCCCACCGTGTCGGGGAAGTTCAGGGTGGTGGCCCCGGCGGCAATAGCGGCGCCGAAGACCCTGCACACAAAGTCAGGATCACTGCGGAAGGCGTCCTCGGCGGAAAACTCAATGTTGGAACAGAACTGTTTGGCGTACTTCACCGAAGCCGCCGCCTGTTCAAACACCTGATCCGCCGTCATCTTCAGCTTGTACTCCATGTGAAGCGGCGATGTCGCCAGGAATATATGTATCCGGGGATCCGCAGCGGTGGTCAGCGCTTCCCGGCTTGCATCAATATCCTTTTCCAAGGCCCGGCAAAGCCCCGCTACGGTACAATCCTTGATGATCCCCGCGATGGTCTTTACCGATTCAAGATCTCCGGGGCTGGACGCGGGAAACCCCGCCTCAATAATATCCACCCCAAGCTTCTCCAGCCGCCGCGCAACCTCCAGCTTCTCCTGAATGTTCATGCTGCACCCCGGGGACTGCTCCCCGTCACGAAGGGTGGTGTCAAATATCTTCACGATCCGTTTAGTATTACTACTCATACATATACTCCTGCTATTTCGCGGGCTGGAGCCAGGTCATCATGGACCGCAACTCCTTGCCCACCTTCTCGATGGGGTGCGCCGCCTCAATAGCCCGCATCCGGTTAAAGTTGGGGCGGTTTACCTGGTTTTCCAAAATCCATTCACGGGCAAACTTCCCGGTCTGGATGTCCTTCAATACCTGCCGCATGGTGTCCTTAGTCTCCGCAGTGATGATCTTCGGCCCGGTAACATAGTCGCCGTATTCGGCGGTGTCGGAAATGGAGAAACGCATGAAGGACAACCCGCCCCGGTTCACCAGGTCGACGATCAGCTTCATTTCGTGCATCACTTCAAAGTAGGCGCTTTCCGGCTGGTAGCCCGCTTCGACAAGTACCTCAAAGCCGGTCTTCATCAGGGCGGAAACACCGCCGCAGAGCACCGCCTGCTCACCGAACAGATCCGTTTCGGTTTCTTCCTTAAAGGTCGTCTCCAGAACACCCGCCCGCGCCCCGCCGATTGCCGCCGCATAGGCCAGCCCCAGCCGCTTGGCGTCCCCGGTAGCGTCCTGATGAACGGCGATGAGGCAGGGCACCCCGGCGCCGGCCTGGTACTGTTCCCGAACCGTGTGGCCGGGGCCCTTGGGGGCGATCATCACCACATTGATATCCGGGGGGGGGATAATCTGGCCGAAGTGAATGTTGAAGCCGTGGGCAAAGGCCAGGGTCTTGCCGGGTTTCAGTACCGGTTTGATGGATTCCTGATAGAGCTTGGCCTGCTTTTCATCGTTGATAAGGATCATGATGAAATCCGCCTCCGCCGCCGCGTCCCTGGCGGCCTTCACCGTAAGACCCGCTTCCTCAGCCCGCTTCCAGGAAGCAGAGCCCTCGTAGAGCCCCACGATAACCTTCATCCCCGATTCCTTGGCGTTCAGGGCATGGGCGTGGCCCTGGGAACCGTAGCCGATGATGGCAATGATCTTGCCCTTTAGCGCTCCCAGGTCGCAATCTTTTTCATAAAACATAATAGCCATACAATCCTCCTCTGTAGTTCGCGGCGTGAGAATCCGGCAATTATCCTACGGCGTTTTCCTGAAGAGGAAGCGCCGCGCAATTGCCGGTTAATTACTAATGCTTAGTATTGACGAGCCCCGCTCAAGGGCTACAAGGCCGGTGCGGGCAAGTTCAAGTACGCCGTAGGGGCGCAAAAGGAGCAGGAGGCCGTCGAGCTTTTTGGCGTCACCGGTGGCCTCAATGGTAATGGTGGCAGGGGAAACGTCAACTACCCGGGAACGGAAAATACCGGCAACCTCGATTACCGCATGGCGGGTCTTTTCATCAACCCCGACCTTAACCAGCATGAGTTCCCGGCGCAGACAGGATTCGCTTTCCAGTTCCCGCACCGCAATCACGTCCACCAGTTTACTGAGCTGTTTGATGATCTGTTCAAGCACCGCGTCGTCACCGGTGACCGCAATGGTCATCCGGGAGATTGAGGCATCATCGGTCGTCCCAACGGTGAGGCTGTCAATATTAAAACCCCGGCGGCTGAAGAGGCCGGAAACCCGGCTCAGGGTTCCCGCCCGGTTTTCCACCAGGGCCGACACCACATGCTGCTTCAAGACTACCTCCTCTACACACGGACCTATTCCGGTCCGCAAAGTGGAGTTAGCTTAGCAGAAATGAGGGGGAGAGGCAAGGGGGCAGGATTTAAAAGCAGCAATTTTACTTTTAGGAAAAACAAAGACTTGGCACGGTTTTTTCGCCGAATTGTCGCTTGTTTAAGAAGCTTTGAGCACATTTTTGCTCTGCAA
>BNUR01000081.1 GCA_025997495.1 Spirochaetia bacterium
GTTCGGTTTTTCGCAGGTTAAGAAGCTGGAGTACAAGAAAAAACGGTACGATCAGTTGGCCCTGTCAAAATCCCATCTGGAGGATAATTTTGCCAATGAGATCCTTGACACAAAAGCCATGATGAATCAGGACTTGGCGGATTGGCTTAATCAGAATTTGACCGAGTATAAGGGCCGCAATCAGGAGGACGGGACGCCGGGAGCCGGAAAGGGGCAAAGCTTTCATGTGGGGCTTCCCATTCAGGTAATCTACGATAAGATCGCTGAGGAATACAAAGAATACGGCTGGCGGGTAAAAACGTCGACTTTCCTGACCCTCGGCTATGATGTGAAATTTGCCGCCCATGCAATCCGGCTTTACCATGAAGGGGCCGAACTGATGGAGGCAGGGCAATTGACTTTTCCGATTGGAGGCCAAGCTTACAACGATATCATGCGGGTTCGCCGGGGCGAGGTATCCCTTGCCGAATTCCGTGAGTTGATTCTGGTCTACGAAAATGTGAGTCGGGCCTTGAAGCCCCGCAGTGTTTTGCCGGATGCCCCTGACTATAAATGGGCAAACGGGTATCTGGTGGACGTTTGCACTCAGTACATCAAGAATGGCGGGAGCGAGTTTGTCCAGGAAGATGGGGCCGAGTATGTCTGACAGAAAGCCCTGAAACCGGACAGTATTTCTCAATGAAGTGTGTACTATTTACGCACCCCTATTCGGAAAGAACCGGGTAAAATTTATACAGTGAGATTCAAAAAGCTCTCAGATTACACAAATTAAGATCTGTCTTTGCGGACAGGGACGGATGAACACGGATTTCTACTATGTATATGAGCCAGATCCAAAATAGGAAAAGGGTCCGCGGATTTTCGCGGATTAACGCGGATTTTTAATATCTGAGCCGGTTCCAAAATTGAAGAAAAAACCACGAAAAATACGAAACACACGAAAAAGAAAAATTAATGTGCTATTTTACATCTTTATCGGTCTTTTTTCGTGTGTTTCCTGTCTTTTTCGTGGTTGATCTTCTTATTTTGGAACCGGCTCATATTTCTTTATTTGTATGGAAATTCACGAAATCCGCATCATTTGCAAACTTGGTACAGTTATTGCTATAATATCTCTATGGAGATTACACCTGTATGAAAAACACCCGGTTCCTGTTACCCCTCATCGTCGCGGCTGCCATCCTTTTCGCCGGGGGCTGCTCCGCTAAGCCGGGCAACATCGGCCATAAGTCCGGCGCAAAAACCTACGAGTACACTGCCATCAGCCGGGGGACCCTGGAAAAGACCGTGTCCGCAAGCGGGTCCCTCAAGCCCGTGGCCACCGTAAATGTGCTGGCCAGGATGAGCGGGAAGGTGGAGAAAATTAATGTGGATTACAACGATACTATCCATAAGGGCGATGTCCTTGCGGAACTCAACACGGATATGCTCAGGCTGCAGCGGGAACAGCAGGCGGCGCAGGTGTTTAAGGCCCGGGCAAATTACAATCTGCAGTTAATTAACTATCAGAACCAGCAGAAGTTGGCGGAGAAGAACTTCATTTCCGAATACGAGCTTAAGACCGGCAAGGCCACCCTGGATATTCAGGCGGCGGATCTTTCCGCATCCGAAGCATCCCTGCGGGTGATTGAAACAGAGATTAACCAGTACGCGCAGATCACCTCCCCCATCGACGGGATTGTGCTGGAGCGGAATATCAGTGAGGGGCAGACCGTGGTGGAGGGATCCAGCAGTAATTCTACCAGCCTCTTTACCCTGGCGGAAAACCTGCGGGAGATGCAGATTGAGGCCGGGGTGGGGGAACTGGACATAGCCTCAATACACAATGGGCAGCCGGTGCGCTTTACCCTGGAAAGTTTACCGGGGCGAAACTTTACCGGAGTGGTGGAAATGCTGCGGATAGTTCCCGCGGTTCAGAACAATGTGGTTTCCTACACGGTGATTATCAATGTGGAAAACCAGGACGGCTCCCTTTTGCCGGGAATGACCTGCGCGGTGGACTTTATCGTGGAGCGGAACGAAAACGTCCTCATGGTTCCCAACGCCGCCCTGCGCTATCAGCCCACCAGCCTCAGCGCCGATGAAATTGACGCCATGGTTTTTAACGCGGGGCTGATAGGGATGGATGAAGACCAGCGGAAGGCCGCCATAGAGGCCCGCTCCCAGGTCAAGGCAGCCCAAAGTTCGGCCCCATCTTCCCAGGCGGGAACCGGCATCGCCTCCCTTGTCGGCGGCGGACAGACAGGCCCCAGACCAATGGGGGGGCCCGGCGAAGCCCGGATAATGCCTTCGGGAGGCCAGGGGGGAGGGCGGCCCGCCGCAGCGAGGAACACGGTGGTCATGCGGAACCTCTGGTATATCAACAGCGAAGGCAAGCTTGATGTAATGCGGGTGCGTACCGGCATCACCAACGGCACCAGTACGGAAATCCGCTCCACAGAAGACCTGGAAGGGAAGCAGTTCATTTTACGGGAGAAGATCTGATGGCTAACCTTGAAAATAGCGTGATAGAGCTGCGGGGGATCAAGCGGATCTACCGGATGGACGGGAAGCAGGGAGAGGAAGCGGTGATAGTCCGGGCCCTGCGGGGGGTGGATTTTTCCGCCGGGGCCGGAGAGTTCGTGTCCGTCATGGGGCCTTCGGGCTCGGGAAAGTCCACCCTGATGAACATCCTCGGCTGCCTGGACAAGCCCAGTGAGGGAACCTATACCCTGGACAATATCGAGACCTCTACCTCCAGCCAGGATACCTTCGCCTATATCAGAAACCGGAAAATCGGTTTTGTGTTTCAATCCTTCAATCTTTTGTCTCGGACCACGGCCCTGGAAAACGTGGAGCTTCCCCTGTTTTACCGCCGCCGGGAAAGGGGGGGAAAACGGCAAAGCGCCCAGAGCCGGAAGGAGCGGGCTATCGCGGCCCTGCGGGAAGTGGGCCTTGAGAAACGGATGGATCACTACTCATCCCAGCTTTCAGGGGGGCAGCAGCAACGGGTCGCCATTGCCCGGGCCATGGTGAATGATCCCGCCTTTATCCTGGCGGATGAGCCCACCGGGAACCTGGACACCGGCATGACCCTGGAGATCATGGGGCTTTTTCAGGAGCTCAACGACCGGGGGAAAACCATTGTCATGGTAACCCACGAGCCGGAACTGGCGGCCTATACCAAACGGATCGTCACCCTGCGGGACGGGGAACTGATTTCCGATAAGCCCGTAACAGCGCGGCGCAGCGCCTTAGAGGATCTGTCCCAATGGAAGCGGGACCACGCCCTCTTGGCCGGGGAAGAACTGGATATGGCGGGTCCCGCTGAGGTGAAACAACCTGCGAGCCTGCTGAAGGCGTCAGGCGCGGCGGAGGCAGTCAGGTGAACATCATCCAGCTCTTGCATACCTGTTTCCGCTCAATCCTCCGCAACCGGATGCGGAGTCTGCTCACCTCCTTAGGCGTCATTATCGGCGTGGGTTCGGTGATCATCATGGTCGCCCTGGGGGAAGGTTCCCAGCGGGCTATAGAAGCGCGGATTTCCGCCATGGGAACCAACCTTTTAACGATAATGGCCCGGCGGACCATCAATCGCTCAGGCGCGAGTGTGCAGTTCCGCTTCGCTTCCTTTACCAGGGCGGATGTGCAGAAACTCAAAACCGAGGCCAGTTTCGCCTCCGCGATTTCCGGGGTAACCCAGGGCACTTTTAACGCGGTGGGAACCCAGGGCAACGCCTCGGTTGCGGTTAATGGGGTTGAGCCGGCTTACCTCATCGCCCGGAACTGGAAGGTGGACGCGGGCAGCTTCTTTGACGAAGAGGACCTCCCGGCCCGGAACAGGGTAGCGGTACTGGGGCGCACCACGGCGAATAACCTGTTCGGCAGCGCCGAGGGGGCTTTGGGACAGCAGGTCCGGATCGGTACCATTTACTTCACCGTTGTGGGTCTGCTGGAAAGCAAGGGCGCGGGAATGAACGGCCAGGATCAGGATGACATGATCATGGTTCCCCTGGATACCGCCATGACCCGCTTAAATAATAGCCAGAACATCAATTCCATCACCATGAGCGTGGTGAGCAAAGAGTATATGGAAGCGGCGCAAAAGGAAGCGGAATTCATCATTAGGGAATCCCGCAAAATTGCAGAAGGCGCAACCGCTGATTTTGACATCATGAATCAGGCGGACATGATCGACATGGCCTCGGCAACTTCAAAAACATTGACAACGTTGCTGGCCGCCATCGCCGGAGTGTCTCTCTTGGTGGGCGGCATAGGGATCATGAACATCATGCTGGTATCGGTCACCGAGCGGACCCGGGAAATCGGCATACGGATGGCGGTGGGCGCACGGAAACGGGACGTCCTTTTCCAATTCCTTTCGGAGTCCATCATTCTAAGCCTCCTGGGCGGCTTTATCGGCATAGCCCTGGCTTTCCTGGTCTGCCGCATCCTGGGCGCCCTAAACATACCCACGGTCATTAACCCGGCAATTGTCGCCGCTTCGGCCCTTTTTGCCGCCCTGATAGGGGTGTCCTTCGGATACTACCCGGCGCGGAAAGCGGCGGGGCTCTATCCCATAGATGCGCTTAGATATGAGTGAGGGGGTAAAGAATATGCTGTGGAATATTACTAGGGGGGCCTGTCTGAGAGAAAGCATGGGGCCCCCCCGGGGGGTCCCCCCCATGCTTTCTCTCAGACACCCCCAATACTATTACTGGCAGCATGTCCTTAACTTAAATGTACATGCGGTCAAGTGCCGCTTCGCGGCAATCAGGCCACTCAAGAAGCATTTGAAGAGAAGAGCCTTCGGCACAACAACGGCTGTATCGGCAGGGGCTAAAGCATGTTTCTTGAATGGCCGGGAATTGATTACGGCCGTATATGCAGTAGTGCTGACGGAGCGGGATAGGAGGGACATGACGGGCCGAATGCATCCGGTTTCCCTGCGTAGGGAGACCCTCTGGGCCCCCTGGGGCCGGGGCTCCCGGAGCAGACTCCCCGGCAGCATGAGCGCCCGGCATGTCCCTCCTATCCCGTGTGTGTCAACAAAAAAAGGAATGAAAAATGAAAATTAATTTTACACTACCAGCATTACTACTCATCATTACAAACAGCATTACTGCGGAACAAATAACCATTGATGATGTGCGTGCCCTAGCGCTGGCCAATTCCCCAACCCTGGCGCGCTTTCAGTTGGCGGTAGACAGCGCCCGGCTGGATCAAAAAACTCAACTTTACGACAACCTGCCGTCACTATCATTGGGGCTATCCGCCTCGGGGCAGCTTTGGGGGGAAACGAGTATTCAGGACAGCATACGAGCCGGGGCGAGTTTCGGCGTATCACAAAAATTGTATAACGGTGGAAAGAGCCTCTACTTAAAGGCTATTAACGCCATCAATACCGAAACTGCCCGGCAGGATGCACTAGCAGCCTATTTTACCGTGCTGGATGCGGCGGACAGCGCGTACTACGAAACACTCAAGGCGGCGGCGGCCCTGGAAACAAAGACTGCCGCCCTGGAAACAGCGGGCCTGGCCCTTTCCATGTCGGAACTGCGCCTGCAAAGCGGCATGATAAGCCGGGGGGATTACCTCAAAGCCATGGCGGAACAGGGGCAGGCGGAAACAGCCTGGAACCGTGCGCTGCGGGATTTGACGGTATGTAAAGCAAACCTGAAAAACAGTACGGGGCTTAAAGAGATTCCGGATTTGACGGCGGTTGATTTCAAGGCTTATGAAGAGGTGATCCGGTTTCTTTCAATGCCGGATGAGGATAGCATAGTTATTCTAACGGATAATTTCATGAATGCCGCCAAGGCAAACAATCCCGGCCTGTTAAAGGCAAACCTCCAGCTGCAGGCGGCGGAACGGAATGTGGGCCTTGCGCAGCGTGACTACATCCCAAGCCTCAACGCAAGTATTTCCACGGGGATAAATTATTCCACCGCCGAAGGGCCGTCAATTTTCCCAAACGGCAGCCTCAGTATCAGCGGCAGCATACCCCTGGACTACTGGGTTATCGCCGCGTCGGTAAAGAAAAAACGTATGGCGCAAACCCAGGCGGCTCTGACCCTGCGTGACGCCGAAAACACCCTGGCGGTGGACATCCAAACCGCCCTGCTGGATCTTGAAGGCTATGCCCTTTCGGTGCAGTCCGCCCGCCGTGCCGATGAATACGCCCGGCAGAATTATGAGTACACCCTGGAATTGTACAAACTTTCCCAAGCCTCGGTTTTTACCCTTTCCGATGCGGTGGCCCTGGCCGGGGACAGCCAAAACCAGCGTCTCACCGCGGAATACGGGTTTCTCTCAGGGCTTTCAAAGCTGCGGAGCCTCTGCGCATTCGAGTCCCCGGATGAAGTTACAAACCTGCTCTTATCAAAACAGCAGTAACATTGTATGGTAGGTAGGAAGGCTTTACTATGATGAAAATTTTGCCACGGACATCGAGGACTAGTAAGTCCTTATCCGCCATCGCCGCCATCCTTTGCTGGATTCTTTTGTCGGCCCTCACGGTTTTTATCATCCTGGGCCTGCGGGATCGGGCGCGGCTCCTCCGGGATAACGACAATGAACGGCTGTTCAACCACCTCTTTACCAGCCTTAGAAACTATGACGACTTCGGTTCCGCCATTGAGTCATCGGAACTGCTCCGGGAGCGGATCATCGGGTTTGGAATTTACGGCGAAGATCTCACCCCGACCTATCAATGGGGCACGGTTCCCCCGGTATTTGATGAGGCTATGTTGAAAAATCATCGTGATGTCAAAAACGGCCGCTATACCATTGCTGACAGGCGGGGAAACCGGATTAAGTTTATCCTCAGCGCCGAACGGATGTTGCCGCCTCCGTCAACGCCTCAACACCGCATCCCGGAAAACAACCGGAACCGGCAGGAAACCTGGGGGCTGAACCGGGGCGGCATGGATAACCGTGAGATAAACCGGGACAGGGTTCCGGGGAATTTTTTCACCACCTTTGCCCGGGGCAGGTACATCTACATTGATATATTCCATACAAATTATTGGCGCAGCCAGACCCTGACCGCCATAGCCTTCCCTTTTTGCGAGTTAGCATTACTGGCGCTGGTATTTTTTGTGCGGCATCTGTATCTGCGGAACCGGGAATACCGGGAACGGATAGAGGCGCAGCAAAACCTGGTGGTTCTGGGAACCGCCGCCAGTACCCTGGCCCACGAAATTAAAAACCCCCTCCTCTCCATACGGCTCCAGACGGGCATCCTGGAAAAACTTTCCCCTGAAAAAGGCCGGGAGGAATTGACGATCATCAACGAAGAGGTTGATCGCCTCTCCGCTCTGACCTACCGGATAAACGATTACCTTAGGGATGCGGCGGGACAGCCTGCGCCGCTCTCCATCGCTGATGTACTTTCCGAAATTTCCCTGCGGCTCTGCGGCAGAACTATTGTTGAAGAACGCTCTGTTACCGATGCCCTGGTTTTCATGGACGCCGATCGGGCCCGGTCGGTATTTGAAAACATCATCCGTAACGCCATTGAAAGCGGCAGCCTCGAAAATGCCATCGGCGCAGCAATACTGCGTAACATTGACAGCGGCGCCGATAAAGCCGGCGCCAACAAAGTTGGCAGTATCAGTATCACCATCTATGACCGGGGCAGGGGCATTGTGGAAGGGGATTTGAAACGGGTCTTTGATCCCTTCTTTACCAGTAAAAGTACCGGAACCGGTATCGGCCTCTCAATCGGCAAACGGTTTGTGGAGGCCGCCGGGGGAACCATCGGCATCGAAAACCGGGCAGGGGGCGGGGCCGCAGTTCTCATTACCCTGCCGGAATACAAACCAATGCCAACAGGGCAAGAGGATATTCACCACGAACCACACTAACAGCACGAAATTTCTATTACCCTTTTGTTCTCTTGTTCGTGTGGTTCGTGTGGTTCGTGGTTAAAATTGAAAGGGGCGTCGATATGAAGATATTAATAGTAGATGATGAGCGGAATATCCGGGAATCCCTGAAAAAATATTTGAGCCTGGAACAGATTGATTCGACGGCGGCGGAAACCGGGGAATCTGCCCTCCGCTGCCTTGAACGGGAGGCCTTTGACGCGGTTGTCCTGGACCTCAAGCTGCCGGGGATAAGCGGGCAGGAGGTGCTGTCCTGGATCAACAGCCGGGGGATCATTGCCCCGGTTATCATGATATCCGCCCACGGGCAAATCGCCGACGCGGTGGAGGCTTTGAAAGCCGGGGCCAAGGACTACCTGGTAAAGCCCTTTGATCCGGCGGAGCTCGTCATCAAGCTCCGTAACATGGTGGAGGACAAGCGCCGGGAAAACAGCCTGGAAGCGGCAAAGCGAAACGCCGGCGGGGAAAACCTCCTCATCGGCAACACTACCGTAATGCGGGAACTTTCCGCACGGATTGACCGGATAGCCGGGTCGGACGTTACGGTGCTGATCACCGGGGAAAGCGGCGCCGGGAAGGAGGTCGTCGCCCGGGAAATCCACCGCCGGAGCGCTAACGGGCAGGAACCCTTCGCCGCGGTGAACATCGGTGGCATCCACGAGGGGCTTATGGAGAGCGAACTTTTTGGCCATGAAAAAGGAGCCTTTACCGGGGCTGTTGCCCGTAAACAGGGGCTCTTTGAACTTGCGGGCCGGGGAACCCTCTTCCTGGACGAGATTGGCGAAATGCCTATGCCCCTCCAGGTTAAACTTTTGCGGGTACTCCAGGAACGCAAAATCCGCCGCCTGGGGGGGAACGACGACATTCCCATCAATGCCCGGATCATTTCGGCCACTAACCGGGATATCGAAACCCAGGTTCGGGAAGGCCGGTTTCGGGAGGATCTCTACTACCGGCTCAACGTATTTCGCCTGGATATCCCCCCCCTGCGGGATAGGGCGGAGGACATCCCCCTCCTGGCAGCGTATCTCCTTAAAAAGCTCAGTTTCCGCATGGGCCGCCCCCTGCCCGCCCTCACCCCCGAGGCGGCGGAAAAACTCCAGGCATACCCCTTCCCCGGCAATATCCGGGAACTGGAAAATGTCCTGGAACGGGCACTGATTTACCGGGAAGGGGACGCCATCACCCCAAAGGATATCGATCTGCGCCGGGTCGAGCCGGAGAACATACCAAATGCGGCAGATGGAGAACCGGTAGATCCTAATGCCATCCTTCCCAACGGCCTGGAAGGCATCGAGCGGGAGGCCATCCGGAAGGCCCTGGCCCGGACAAACGGCAACCGTACCCGGGCGGCGGAGGAACTGGGGATCAGCCGGAAGACTATCATCAACAAAATAAAGGCCTATGGGATCGGGTTGTGAAATTTTAGATACGCGATGTATTGGTAAAAGTATGAAAATGTATACAAAAAAAGGCGTTTCCCCTTCAATCCGGGTGGTAAAAATGATTTAATTCCTTACTGGATAAAGACTTATAAAACTTCTCTCATAAAACGCTTAAACTTGGCATGGGTCTTGCTATATATAAAGTATATAACGGAGGATACCATGGACAAAAATATTCAACAGTATTACAACCAGATTAAGAAAATTCCCCTCTTAAGCTTTGAAGAGGAAATGGAATTATCCAAACAGATACAGGCGGGCAGTGAAGTGGCTCGCACCCGGCTCATTGAAGCAAATCTGCGGCTGGTGGTGAAGATTGCCCGGGGCTATGCAACGGTGGATATGCCCTTCATGGATATTATTCAGGAGGGGAACCTCGGCCTGATGCACGCCGTTCAAAAATTCGACTACCGGAAGCAGTGCCGTTTCTCAACCTATGCCGCCTGGTGGATCCGTCAATTCATCGTCCGCTCTTTGGCCACCAAACGCCGGACAATCCGTCTGCCCCTCCGGAAGGAAGAGACCCTCCTCCGGATACAGCGCGCCTACCATACCCTCAGCCAACCCCTGGCGCATACCCCTAGCAGTAAGGAAATCGCCGATGAACTGAGGATACCGGTGGCGGAGGTTGATTCCATCCTGGGAATAGCCAACGGCTTTGTCTCCCTGGATCAGGATACCGGGAGCGATGACTCAATCACCATGGCGGAAACGCAGGAGGATTACACCTACAACCCGGAACAAAACTTTATAAAAGCATCCTCCCGTGCTACGGCCATCCACTTCCTTAACCGCCTGAAGACCCGGGAAAAACGGATCCTTATGTACCGGTACCCGCTTAACGGCGGAGAACGGCACTCCCTTAAAAAGATTGGCGCCAAGATGGGTATATCCGCGGAGATGGTGCGGCAGATTGAAATCAAAGCCCTGAAAAAGATGCGGGGATCCGCAGAGGAGATGCGGAACTGCATGTAAGGAGGAAGTATAAAAATAGTATTTGATATACCCTTGGGGGAAAAAACCGTATGATTTTTTATACAAATTTCGTGCTGTTTTTTCCGCCCTGTTTTTTTTAAAGATTGTAATTCATTACGGGATAATGAATTACAATCTTTTTTTATAGAATACCATTGATTGGCACGAAAATTGCTATGTATACAACGGAGGACGACACCATGGATAAGAGCCTGCGACAGTACTATAACCAGATTAAGGGCATTCCCCTTTTAAGCTTTGAAGAGGAACAAACATTATCAAAACAAATACAGGAAGGTGACCAGGCGGCCTGCAAGCGGCTGATTGAAGCAAATTTGCGGCTGGTGGTAAAAATAGCCCGTGCCTATACGACGGCAGACGTGCCATTCATGGATATTATTCAGGAGGGGAATCTTGGCCTGATGCACGCCGCCGATAAATACGATCACCGGAAACAGTGCCGTTTCTCAACCTACGCAGGCTGGTGGATCCGCCAATTCATCGTCCGTTCTTTATCCTCCAAACGCCGGTCAATCCGTCTGCCCCTTCGGAAAGAAGAGATCCTCCTCCGGATACAACGCGCCTACCATACCCTCAGCCAGACACTGAACCATACCCCGACTAATAAGGAAATCGCCGATGATATCGGAGTGGCGGCGGCGGAGGTTGATTTTATCCTGGGGATATCCAATGGCTTTATTTCCCTGGACAAGGATGTTGGATTTGATGATTCAATTACCCTGGCGGAACTCCAGGAAGATTATACCTACAATCCGGAACGAAACTTTTTAAAAGAATCCTCCCGTGCCGCGGCCATTCATTTCCTTAATCGCCTGAAGGCCCGGGAAAAGCGGATCCTCATGTACCGTTACCAGCTTAACGATGGCGGTGAGCGGCACTCCCTAAAAAAAATCGGCGATAAAATGGGCTTATCCGCAGAGATGGTTCGCCAAATTGAAATCAAGGCCCTGAAAAAGATGCGGGGCTCCGCGGATGAAATGCGGAACTGTATGTACGAAGAGGCAATGTAATAGTAAACTAATCCCCATGAAAATCCTGGGGATTGAGTCTTCCTGCGATGAATGCGCCGCCGCGGTGGTAGAAAACGGTACACGGGTTCTCTCCAACGTGGTAGCAACCCAGATCCCCCATCATGCCAAGTACAACGGCGTGGTGCCCGAACTGGCGAGCCGTATGCACACCGAATGGATCTACGGCGTTGTTAAAAAAACCCTGGACGCTGCCGGCCTGACCCCCGCCGGTCTTGACGGGGTCGCCGCCACCGCCCATCCGGGTCTCCTGGGATCCCTCCTGGTTGGCCTTAGTTTTGCCAAGGCCTTTGCCTGGGCGCGGGGACTTCCCTTTATCGCCATAAACCACATGCTGGCCCACCTCTACGCCCCCCGGCTCTGCGGAGAGAACACGCCGCCAGACTACCCTTTCCTGGGGCTCCTGGTCTCCGGAGGCCACAGCATCATTTGCCGGGTAAACAATTTTGACGACATCACCGTCCTGGGAACCACCATAGACGATGCGGTGGGGGAAGCCTTCGACAAGGTATCCAAGCATTACGGCTTCGGCTACCCCGGCGGTTCCTACATCGACAAGCTGGCGAAAACCGGGGATCCCACCGCCTTCCACTTTCCCCTGCCCAGCCTCCACAAGGGCGACCATCCCTACGATGTGTCCTATTCGGGGCTCAAGACCGCGGTGGTAAATCAACTGGAACAGTTCCGCAGTAAAAACACTATTACTGTGCGTCCCGAAGACATAGCCGCATCGTTTCAGAAAACTGCGGTAGAAATACTGCTCCGCATCTTTTTCAGGGCCTTGATTTCAATTTGGCGAACCATCTCTGCGGATAAGCCCATTTTATCGCCGATTTTTTTTTAGGGAGTGCC
>BNUR01000082.1 GCA_025997495.1 Spirochaetia bacterium
ATTCATCCGCGAATAAACGCTAATTAACGCGAATAATACGCTCCGGGTATTTGATTTATTCGCGAACATTCGCGAACATTCGCGGACCCTATTCTTTATTGATATTTTCGTTCCTAAAGGAGTATACCAACGAACGCGGTAATACTGTTGTTTTCCCGCCACGAATAAAGGGGTATACTAAGCCTATGATCGATAAGGTTTTCACGATAGACGGCCAATCTGCGGAACATTGGCCTGGCGGCCCCGGCAAGGTCCTCATCATCGCCGAACTGGGAACCTCCCACGGCGGCTCACCGGCAAAGGCCCGGGAACTGGTGGATGCGGCCGCGGACTCCGGCGCCGACTGCGTCAAATTTCAGATAGTCTATGCCGACGAGATCCTCCACCCCAACACCGGCGAGGTTGCCCTCCCCGGCGGCCGGATACGGCTCTATGACCGCTTTAAGCAGCTTGAGTGTGACATCAGCTTTTACGGGGACTTGAAGGACTATGCCGAATCCCGGGGCCTCCTGTTTCTGGCCAGCCCCTTCGGCCTCCGGAGCGCCCGGGAACTGCGGAGCCTCCACCCCCGGCTGTTGAAAGTTGCTTCCCCGGAACTAAACTATACGGGCCTCCTCCGGGAACTGGCCTCCTACGGCCTCCCCGCCCTGCTGAGTACCGGTGTTTCCCGGCTTGCAGATATCGAGGCCGCCCTGGAGATTTTCCCCCCCGAACGGACATGCCTCCTCCACTGCGTTACCAGCTATCCCGCCCCGCCACGGGACTACAACCTAAATATCCTGCCGAACCTGGCCGCCATTTTCGGCTGCCCCGTGGGCCTTAGCGATCACAGCCTGGATCCGGAACTGGCGCCGTCCCTGGCGGTTGCCCTGGGCGCCGCGGTCATCGAAAAGCATTTCTGCCTGAGTCGGGATGACCCGGGACTGGATGACCCCATAGCCCAGCCCCCAGCAGACTTCAAGCGGATGGCGCAACTGGTACGGCAGATATCAGCCATGGAAAAAGAGGCCGCCCTCTTAGCGATTAGCCGGGAACGGGGGAGGGACACCGTCTTAGCGGTACTGGGGGACGGTGTCAAGCGGCTGGCCCCTTCCGAGCAGACAAACTACGGGCGGACGAACCGTTCCATTCACGCGGTACGGGACATACCGGCGGGAGCAACCCTGGAGCCCGGGGACTTTGCGGTACTGCGGACTGAAAAGATACTCCGTCCGGGGCTGCATCCGTCCTGGGAACCCAAGCTTGCGGGTAAAAAAACCACCCGGTTCATCCCGGCGGGGGAAGGCATAGTGTTTGAGGATTTGATCGGCTGAACAAGATTCCCAAAACATGCTATATTAAAACGGATATACTTTGAGGAGTGATTCGATGCCCGACAAGGATTTTACCCATTTTGACGCCGGCGGCAATGCCATCATGGTTGACGTTTCCGCTAAGGATGTAACCACCCGAACCGCCATAGCCAAGGGGGAGATCACCCTGAGCGGGGAAACCCTGGCGGCCATCCGCGGGGGAACGGCGAAAAAGGGGGATGTCCTGGGGGTGGCCCGTATCGCCGGGATCATGGCCGCCAAGCGCACCGCCGACATCATCCCCCTCTGCCATCCCCTCAACTTTGACACCGTTACTATCGACTTTACTATCCTTGAGGCCGATGGCCCGCACAGGATTGAGGCCGCCTGTTCGGTGAAGCTCGCAGGTAAGACCGGGGCGGAGATGGAGGCCCTTACGGGGGTAACGGCAGCTCTCCTTACGATTTACGATATGTGTAAAGCCCTGGATCGGGCCATGATTATCGGCAATGTCCGGCTCTTTGAAAAAACAGGTGGTAAGAGCGGGCATTTTAAGCGGTCTGTATAGCTGTATATTATAGAAGGCACTGGATTATGATTGACCGGTATGGCAGGATCATCGACTATCTCCGCATCTCCGTAACCGACCGGTGCAATCTGCGCTGTGTCTATTGTATGCCCGCGGAGGGGGTGCCGTGGAAGCCCCACGGGGACATGCTTTCCTTTGAGGAGATTCTCCGGCTCTGCGCGGTCATGGCAGGTCTGGGGATCAATAAGGTCAAGATTACCGGCGGCGAACCCCTGGTGCGTAAGGGTGTTGCGGGTTTCATCATGAGGCTCCGGACTATTCCGGGGATCGAGCAGGTGACCATCACCACCAACGGCCTTCTGCTGGAGGAGTTTTTTGATGAGGCCGGAGGGGTAATAGTGGATGGCGTCAATATCAGCCTGGACACCCTGGATCCGGAGCGTTTCAGTAAGGTTACCCGCACTACCCCCGGCGCCTTTGCTAACGGGCAGGGGCTTCCCGCCATACTACGGGCATTGGATCGCGCCCAATCCCTGGGTATTCCGGTAAAGTTGAACTGCGTACCCATCCGGGGCTTCAACGAAGCGGACCTCCCCGGTATGGCCGCCCTGGCCCGGACTAAGGCCCTGACGGTTCGTTTTATTGAACTTATGCCCCTGGGTTCCGGGGATGCTCTGGAGCCCATTCCCGGCGCCGAGGTGGCCGCCCTGCTGGAGCGGGTTTACGGCGCCATGGTTCCGTATTCCGGTAAGCTGGGCAACGGCCCTGCGGAGTACTATATTCTGCCGGGTTTTGCCGGTAAAATAGGCTTTATCAACGCGGTGAGTGAGGGCTTCTGCGAACACTGTAACCGTCTGCGGCTCAGTTCCTCCGGCGTCCTCATGCCCTGCCTTTCCAGTGACTCAGGCATGGATCTGCGGAGCCTGCTCCGGGGCGGCGCTTCCGATGCGGATCTCCGTGCGGCGGTGGCGGAACTGGCGGCCCAAAAGCCCCCGTCCCACAATTTTTCTGCGGTTTATGAGCGTGAGCAGACAAAACACAAAAGCGGCATGTACCACATCGGTGGGTAGGAGAAGGAGGATAGTTTTGTATCAGGGGAGTTTGAAGGTGATAAGAAAAAAGATGGCGGCTTTTATAGCATCAATAGCACTCGTGATAGTATTGACTGGATTTTCCCCTGAGGTAGTAATGTATGGCGGTAAAATTTTGATACGCAATAATTCAACCCGCAATCTTTTTATTGAATTATTTGCAGAATATTCAGGGGACTATTCAAGAGATACAAAAACTATTGAAAATAAAATAGCTCTTGAAAAACAGGAACAACTTTCAATAGAGCATAGTATTTTTGAACAGGAATACGCGGATCCAAATGTTTTTTACAAACAAATCAAAATCTATGACATGGATTCGGGCGCGTTGTTGGTTGAATTGCCGGTAAACACCGGTACATTCCGTTTGAAAAGCGGATCAATAGGGTCAAACAATGCCGAATTTAGCATTGCTATTAATGATGAATTATTTTAGGGGAAAACTATGTTCGTAAAAAAGCTTTGTATTTTATCGGGCGTTTTATTTCTTTTGACCGGATGCCCTCCAACGGAACAAACAATTGAAGATACGCTTTATTACCTCCGTGAGGTCAATGATTCTTCACGCAATATTTATATTCAATATTATTATACAACCATTTCAAATGATGAACCCATCCTGGAAAGAATACATTTAAATTCACATTCAGCGTATAACAGTGGAAATTCAAACTATGATCATTATTATCCCGGGATTAACTACGGCGAAGAAAATAATCGTTGGACCAGTTATGGGGATCCCAATAAAGCAATTGAAAAAATCATAATTGTCGATACCGATTCACACAGGATGCTTAAAAAAATAGAAAATATGAATGGTGTTTTAACATTGGAAAATGCGAGGGATGATTATGGTATGCGTTGTCGATTTGAAGATTACGTATTTACCATTAGTAATGAACTATTTGAATAGGAGTTATGCGAAACTATGTTTCGCTTTGATTGAACGGTGCGGCGCAGCTACCGCACTAATGAGAGGTTAGGCAGAGGATATGGGTAAGGTAGTAGCGGTATGTACGAGCCCCGCCAAGGGGACGGCAAAGCGGAATGTGGGGAAGGGGGAACTAGTGGAAGACCACGGCCTTAAGGGGGATGCCCACGCCGGCAAGTGGCACCGGCAGGTGAGCCTCCTTTCCTACCAAAAGATCGAGGCATTCCGGGCACGGGGAGCTGCGGTGGTGGACGGTGACTTTGGGGAAAACCTGGTGGTGGACGGCATAGACTTTTCGAGCCTCCCTATAGGTACGATTCTCCGTTCCGGGGACATCACCCTGGAAATGACCCAGATAGGCAAGGAATGTCACCATGGCTGTCAGATATTTCAGACCATGGGGGATTGTATCATGCCCCGGGAAGGTGTTTTTGCCCGGGTTATTCATGGAGGCGTGATCAGCGCCGGGGACGCAATCAATGTCCAGTAAAGAATCTTCACAATATGCCTATCGGGTGGCAATTATCATCTCCAGCGACCGGTGTGCCCGAGAAGAGCAGGAGGACCTGAGCGGCCCTTTGATCAGGCAAATGGTCACTGCTGTCGGCTTCAAGGTGGTGGACCTTACCGTATTGCCGGATGAGCTGCCCCTCCTGGAGGCTAAGCTGAAGCATCTCTGCGACACCTATGCCGCGGACCTAATCCTCACCTCAGGCGGCACCGGCTTTTCCCCCCGAGACCTGATGCCCGAGGCCACCCTGGCGGTGGCTGAACGCATGGTCCCCGGCATAAGCGAGGCCATACGCGGGAGGAGCCTCGACATCAACCCCCGGGCCATGCTCAGCCGGGCGATTTCGGTGATCCGGAAGGATACCCTGATCATCAACCTACCGGGCAGCCCCAATGCGGTGCGGGAGTGTTTGGAGTTCATCATAGGATCACTCCGGCACGGGCTGGATATGCTCACCAACCGGTGAGCCGCTGTTTTTCTTTGCGGCGCTGAATTTCGTCTTCCCGTAACGGGCGTTTCAATACATTAGTCAATTTCCTCTATACTTTGGACAAAACTCATATTTTTTCAAAAAATGTCAAAATTTTCAAAAAAACACTTGACATATTGTACTAGGCCTATTATGATTGTACTAGATGAATATGACAATAGTAAAAACGCCGGAAAACATCAGCTTTTCCCTGGATAACGGCAGCGGCGTACCGGTGTACCGGCAAATTATCAACCAGATTGAAAACGCGGTGGTATCCGGGCGTATGGCGGTGGGTGACCGCCTGCCCACGATCCGTTCCCTGGCGGTGGGCCTCAAAATTAACCCCAACACCATAGCCAAGGCGTATAACGAATTGGAAATCCGCGGGATTGTGCAGACCCAGGTGGGGAGCGGCACCTACATTGCCGACAAAAAGCCGGATGTTGCCGATGCACGGCAAAAAAGGCTTCGGGAGGCGGCGGAACGGTTTTTGCAGGAGGCGGGTGAACTGGGCGCCGGACGAGAGGAACTTATCAAGTTACTGGAGGATATATGAGAATTGCAAAGGCGAATGAAACGGGGTATGTAAAAAATGTATACGGCGGGAAGCGCCGGGCATACGCATCGCTTATCGGGTACACCCTGTTTTGGTGTACAGTGTGTTGGGCGGCGGTTTTTTACGGCGGGTTTGTTCCGGCGGCGTGGCGAACGGTTCCTGGGGTTTTCGGCGGCACGGCTGCACTGTTCGTTTTGTCGCTGCTGTTAATCGGCATACGCAAAGCAAATGAGTGGGAGCGTGCCGTGGTGCTGCGCCTGGGGAAGTTCAAAACGATACGCGGGCCGGGGCTTTATTTTACCGTGCCCTTTATTGACCGTGTTGCAAAAACTATCGACATACGGATTCGGGTAACGGATTTTTCGGCCCAGGAAACCCTCACCCTGGATTCGGTTACGGTAACGGTTGACGCGCTGTGTTTTTGGCTTATCTGGGACCCGGAAAAGGCGGTGCTGGAACTGGAGGACTACGAGGACGCAGTGATTCTGTCCTCAAAGACTGCGTTGCGTAACGCCATATCAAGCCATGACTTAACAACCTTTTTGCATCGCGGTGATATTATTGAAGGCGAAATACAGACCCAGGTTGACAAAAAAACAACCGAGTGGGGTATTACCGTTCAGCATATCGAAATAACCGATATACAGGTTCCCGAATCGCTGCAGGATTCGCTTTCGCGGCTTGCCGTTGCGGAACGTGAAAAGAAAAGCCGCATCCTCCTGGCGGAAGCGGAAATCGAAGTCGCTAAAAAACTGGAAGAGGCGGTGCAGATTTATTCAAAGAACGAACCGGCGATGAAGCTGAAAATACTTTCGATTTTGAACGAAGGTTTAAAGGCAGGGAACTCAATGATGCTCGTACCAAGCTCAATTACGGAAAAATTGCAAAGCACCGATATTTTCGGCTTGGCGGCGTTGAACGAAATTAAACGTGGAAAGGAGGAGACAAAATGAAGGTGATACAGGCATCTGATGTGGTGAAAGATTACGGGCTGAATGGGACAACGGTACACGCCCTGCGCGGGGTAAACCTTACGTTTGAAGCGGGGGAGTTTGCGGCGATTGCCGGGCCGTCGGGGAGCGGGAAGTCGACGTTCCTCCATTTGGTCGGCTGCCTCGACACGGTTACGTCGGGGAATATCGCCATCGCCGGCAGCACTGTTTCTGCGATGTCGAAGACGCAGTTGGCCCTGCTCCGGCGGAACAGCATCGGCTTTATTTTCCAGGCATACAATCTGATCCCCGTGCTGAGCTGCATAGAAAACGTGAGCTTTCCCTTAACGCTGCTCGGCGTGGACAAACACGAAGCGCGGGAACGCAGCCTCAAGGCGCTCGCCGAGGTGGGGCTTGAGGGTATGGAAAACCGGCGGCCCAAGGAGATGAGCGGAGGTCAGCAGCAGCGGGTGGCCATAGCCCGTGCCCTGGTCAAGGAGCCGGCGCTGATTCTTGCCGACGAGCCGACGGCAAATCTTGATTCAAAGACGGGCCGCGAAATACTTGAGCTGATGCTCCGCCTGAATGGAAGCGCCGGCACCACCTTCATATTTTCGACCCACGATGCAATGGTGATGGAGTTCGCCCGGCGCATTGTACATATCCGTGACGGGCAGGTTGAGAGAGAGGAGCGAAAATGATAGCAATATCGGGTATTATCCAGTTGAAGCGCATTGCATTTCGCAATTTGGCGCGGCACCGTGTCAAGACCATCCTGACCTGTACCGCCGTTATGGTAAGCGTAGCCATGTACATCTTTGTTGACGGCTGGCTCGCCGGCATGAACATTGAGTCGAAACGGAACATCGTCAGCTACGAAATGGGCGCGGCAAAATTACAGGCCCGCGCCTACATCGACAAGCTCGATGAAAAGCCGATGTACGAAAACTTTAGCGGCTGGACAAGCTACGCCGCCGCCCTCGACGCCGCCGGTTATGACAGCGCCCCCCGCTTTGTTTTTAGTGGTACGCTGTTCTCGGAGACCGGTTCCGCGCCGATTGAGTTTAACGCTATTGATCCGGGGGCGGACGCATCGTTACTGCGTTACGCCAACTGGGTTGAGCAGGGACGCTTTATCGAAAGCGGTGCGTTTGAAATTGTCCTCGGCGCTGAAACGGCGAAAAAACTTCACGTTGGCGGTGAGGGTGACAATAACGATGTGCGTATCTCCACCGTGATTGATGTAAAAGATGAAGGCGGGGCCGTGCGGCATGTTTACCAGATTATTGATGCGGTGGTTGTCGGCACGATTAATTCACCCAATCCGAAAAACAACAACAACTGCGCGTGGATACCCCTTGACGTGCTGCAGGACGACGCGGGGATGATGCTCGACGGGCATATCACCGAATTGCTGATACGCGCTAAAAACGCCGATGACTCAGCCATTCCCGGCATCTTCGAGTCGCCGCAAACAATTGTTGCAAATATCGCCGTTACCGTAACCCTGCCGCCGGAGTTGGGCATCTTTGGCTGGGAAACCTATAGCGCCGATTACCTGGCAGCCGCCGCGGGGGACAACTGGAGTACGCGCATCATGGTAATCATCCTGTTCATCCTGTCGTTCCTCGGCATTGCGAATACGATGCTGTTGGCGATACTGGAACGTACAAAGGAAATTGGCATGATGCGCGCCCAGGGGATGACCGACGGCCAGCTTGTCTTTACCTATATGATTGAGGCCGGTATGGTAGGCCTTTTCGGCGCGGCCCTGGGCGTCATCATAGGGTGCCTCATCAATATACCGATGGTGAAGTACGGTATCGACTTTTCAAAGATGATGGGGTCGATGGGCGGCAACATGGGCTACCGTGTCAACGGCGTGTTCCGTTCGGCGTGGAATGTTCCGGTTATTATCGGTACGGGTATCATCGCGGTGTTACTGTCATCGGTAACGGCATTTTTCCCCACCCGGCGTGCGCTTAAAATGCCAATCACCGAAAGCCTGCGGTTTGAATGAGGAGGAGGTATCATGACGTCAAGTAGTTTTTCTACATTAGTCACTATCGCATGGCGGAATATTAGGCGGAATGCGCGGCGTACATCGCTCTGCATTGTTGCCGTTGCCATAGCGGTGTTTTTTACCATCGTGATGCAATCAATGACGACCGGCATGATGGCGGGTATGGAAAACGTGGTCCAGGTTTTTGATACGGGGCACGTCAGCATTGCCTCTGTGGATTTCGAGGCAGAGAAGGAATACTCCCCCGCGCAGTATCCCGTTGCCGGCGGCCGCAGCGCCGAAGAATTAACCCAGGCGATTAAGGCCCTGCCGGGTGTGCGCGCCGTGTTCCCCCGCATCACCGCCTACGCGACGCTGCAGGACAGCACGAAAAAACATGCGCTGCTCTGGGGGCTCGACATCGACGGCGAGACGGCGGCGAACAACTTTAACATGACCGATAAATCAAACGGTCTTGTCGAAGGGCGTTTCCCCGCGCCGGGCACGAACGAATGCGCCGTGGGGACGGTTTTTGCCAAAAAGACCGGCCTCGGCATTGGTGACAAGATCCCGCTCAAAACGGTGTCCGCGCAATTCTCCGACAAGATGTGGGCGCCTCAAATCACCGGTATCTACGAGTTTGATTACCAGAAATACGACGAAGACACGATACTTGTTGACTTTGACCGACTGCAACGGCTGCTCGTCTTAGGGGAGGCAACGCAGCAACTCTACATTTTTGCCGATACGGCGGCCCGGAGCGAAACCCTTGCCAAAGAACTAACAGGCATATTTGGTGATGATGATGTTATCCGTGATTGGCGTGATAATTATTTTGTGGCAATGATGAATCAGACCAAGGTGATTTATTACCTCGTCTACCTCGTGTTCATCATCGTGGCCAGTTTCCTCATTGTGAATACCGTGGTGATGATTATCCACGAGCGTATCAAGGAAATTGGTATGATGGGCAGCCTGGGCATGACGCGGCGGGAAATTGTGCAGGTGTTCTTTTTCGAGGCGCTGTTTCTCAGCATATTGGGCGCACTGGCCGGTTGTGCGGTAGGGGGGATTGTCACCTTTATCGGCTCATGGTTCCCCTTTGACTTTAACGCGATGACCGGCGGCGGCATGAAGGAATTCCCGATTTCGGGCACCATCTACCTTAACTTCTCGCCGGGCATACTCGCAGGCGGTTTTGTGTTCGGCGTCGTAATTGCGTCGATTTGTACGTTAATACCGTCGCTGAAGAGCGCGTTCGTTGAACCGGTCGAGGCGCTACGGAGATGAAGAGTATAAACCACGAATCACACGAACCACACGAATAAAATATAAATAAAATATTATTCGTGTGGTTCGTGTGATTCGTGGTTAAATTTTCTTGTTTTTTTATAGGAGGTTCTTTATGAGAAAGGCAGTTTTTTTATTGACAGGTATTTTTATGGTGGCGGGATCGGTGTTTGCCCAGTCTGCGCCGACAGCGGCAGAGTTACTGCGGCGGGTGGATGACAATGAGATTTATCAAACGATTGTATATGAAGGACAGATGGTTATTGAGTACCAGAACCGGCGCTACGTCAAAACAATGAAGGCCTGGGGGCGGGCAAACAACGACAGTTTTATTGAGTTTACCAACCGCGAGGACAGCGGGACGAAGTACCTCAAGAAGGACGGCCGCCTCTATGTCTATTCGCCGGACACCGAGGAGGTGATGTTGATTTCCGGGCATATGCTTAAGGAAAGCATGATGGGCAGCGATATGTCCTACGAGGACACCATCGAAAACGACACCCTCACCAACCGCTACACCCCTGCTATTTCAGGTGGGGAAATCTATGCCGGCCGTGACTGCTGGGTACTGGAACTTTCTGCGAAAAAACGCACCGAGAGTTATCCAAAACAGAAACTATGGATTGATAAAGAAAACGGCGATGTACTGCACACGGAACTATTCGCCTTATCCGGATCGAAGCTTAAGGAGATGACGCTGCTCAAAACAGAAATGCTGGCGGGCCGCCGGTTCCCCGTCGAATACGAAATGCGCGACATGCTGCGAAAAAACAGTAAGACCACCTTTGTGATGAGCTCCGTCGTACTCGATAAACCGATACCGGACAGCGTATTCACTATGCGTAACCTAGAAAGATAAAATTATGGAGGCACAAAGGTTAAATTTCAAAAATTCCTTGTGCCTCCGTGTCTTTGTGTATAATTTTTTCAATCCGGGAGGTGAATGATATGAAGAAAAATCTGCTCTCTCTTATATTACTTGTTGTTGGTGCGTATAGCTTTGCAGCGGACGGGCCGGTGTTTTCGGGGGTGTTTAACAGCACCCTCACGGTGGGCGCCGGGACAGAGGCCTTACCGGATTTTTATTGGGGGCTGGAGGAGTATGCGAACCTGCGCCTGAAAAAACAGCTTGGGGACCACGGCAGCGTGTACATGGCTTTTAATTTGATTGCGGCAAGCGGCGTATCCGCATTGGCGCTGCAAACATCACCCTTTGGATTCAGTGGATCGGTTAATCCGGAGGACAGCACGAACAGCAACTACGCGGCAGCTATGGAACTGGAGCGGCTTTACGTGCACTTAACGGGGAAAAAGATAGCCTTTGACAGCGGACTTATGCGCCTTGCATTCGGCTACGGCAATGTTTTTTCACCCAACGACTATTTTAACCCCAGAAATCCGCTCTATCCCGATGCGCGGCAAAGAGCGGTGTTAGGGGCAAACTTTATCGTTTATCTCACAGACATGTCGCGGCTGCAATTTTTCGGCGTGGCTCCTAAGGACCCGTTTAGAATTAACGGCGAAGGTTTAAGCGGAGGGCTGGTGGCGGAAAACCATTGGAATAAGATAAGCGCTCAAGGCTTCTATTCGATAGAAGCCGCACAGAAGATCGCACACAATTTTGGCTTATCGCTTAAAGCAGATTTGCCGGTGGGAATTATCGCCGATATACTTTGGACGTATCGGCAGGAGGAGAGCGCAAGCATCGAGGGGCTTGCGGCAAGCGGCGGCCTGGATTACACATTCAGTATCGCAACGCATACCGTATATATTTTGGCTGAATATTTATATAATGGTGATGAAAGTAAAATGACAGGCTACGCAAACCATCACTACCTCTACGGTGCTGCAAGATTCAGTGTTGATGACTATATGTCTTTTACCCTTGGGGCGCTTGCCGGTTTTGAAAATTTTTCCGTAGTACCCCTGCTTTCGTTTAGTACCGATTTATTTCAGGGCGCTGCGCTTACGCTGCAAGCACAAGTTCCCTGCGGCGACGGTGAGCTTGGCGCCGGTGCAACAAATAACTATTTTGCATTTACGACAAAATTGAGTGTAAAACTGTAAGGTATGCGGGAAGACGTGCGTTCCCGCATTATTTTGGCTAAATCTGCCTATTTTTTTGCGCCCTGTATTCGGGTGAGAGCTTTTCCGAAAACCACTTTAGTTCAGAACTATAGGAATGTCTTATAAAATGACGGAAATACAGTAACCGTTCACGGTCTACAAGGCTAAACCCGACCTAATGAGAACGATGGAATTTTCGAATGAAGGGTTACCGAATCTAAACATTGTTTTATGAAATTCATAACAGACCTGTTTTGCAAAGAACACGTAGTAAAGATTGTCCAAAAGCGTTCATGCCATTCGTTACCACATTGGCTCCGGCTCCCTTGAGTAACCATTCTATCGAGGACAGATTGCCGCACCGTCTGTTCCGCCGGATTATTTGTCGGACTAATATCACTTTCAATAAATCTGAAATATTCACTCTCCCATT
>BNUR01000083.1 GCA_025997495.1 Spirochaetia bacterium
TTTACATGAAAGGTCTTGTCCGGCACTCCCCCTTCTATATGAGCGGTTATTGCCACCGGCGTGGATGTCGGCGTTGATCCCGCCATTATCGTCACTGCCTGATTAAGCCAGGATCCTGGTGGGAGGACGGGCGTCGTCGTTGCAACCTGAGAGGGATTCGCCGATGTCCATGTTACCGTTCCATTGATGGTGGTAGACGGCGTTACATCCGCATAGACGGTTTTGGTTTCCCCGACATACATGTCTATCATAGTGCCGGTTAGATTATCAGAGGTAAGACTCTGGTCGTCTTTGAGGACTATACCGTCTGCTACCCCGGGGATGACATTTACCGTAAAGGTCTTGTCCGGTGTTACCCCATCAACGTGGGCGCTTATGGTCACCTCGGTTGCCGGCGTTGACCCCGCCCTTATCGTCACTTCCTGACGAAGCCAGGATCCTGATGGGAGGAGGGGTGTCCCCGTTGAAACCAGGTTGGAATCAGACGAAGTCCATTTGACCGCCCCATTGGTGGCCTCTGCCGGCGTTACATCCGCATAGATGGTTTTGGTTTCCCCAACATGCAAAGTTATTGTTGTGCCGCTTAGATTATCAGAGCTAAGGTACGAAGCGTCTTTAAGGACTAAACCGGTTCCGGGAATGGAGAGGACATTTACCGTACAGGTATCTGATATACCCCCCGCAGTGGCGCGAATCTCCGCCGTTCCCGGCTTTATTCCAGTCACCTCTCCGGTCATCGGGTTCACCGTGGCAATGCCGTTATCCTCGGAGATCCAGATCGGGGCCCCATAGGTGGCGTCAACCGGCTCCACCGCCGCCGCCAGGGATTTTGATTGTCCAACGGCCAGCTCCAGGGTTTTCGGGGAGACGGCTATGGAGTTTACCGCTATATATTCGGGCTCCCCTGTTTCCACGGTTATCCTTGCGGTACTTGTCTTTTCGCCGGCCCGGGAAGTGACCGTAATAGTGGTCGTTCCCACCGCCTTGCCAAATATGACGCTCCCGGATGTAAGCTCCGCTATGTCCGTATCGTCTATACTATAGGAAATCCGCCGGTCGCTTGCGTCCGCCGGGAGTATTTTTGTGACCGCCAACTGTGACTGCCCCACCTTAAGGGTCACGGGTTCAATCACCAGGCTCGTTACGGGAATCGTCACCGTTCCGCCGGGCGCCGTAATCTCTTTATCACCGGGCACATCCAGGGGGATTGTAGTGCCCAAAGCCGATGGGCACCCGGTAACTATCATGGCCCCCAGGATTACATGGGCAATAAACGAAGTAACGAATAAGTACCGGATGATATAATCACTTTTCCGCCGTCCGCATTTCCGTCTGTTGGTCATAGACTACCTCCTTAAAGGTTGTATTTTTACTTAATAGGTCATTACAGTATCGGCACATGAGCCGGATAATCTGATGTTCTCACTTAAGATATTACCTCACAACCAGCGAAAAATCAAGTTTTTTTCGGACAGACCCGGGTCTTCGGCTTTACAGATCTTCGGGAAAGGTGATTTTTTTATTCTTCACCGATCCCTCCACCACCGCCACAGGCCCGATAAATTCCCCCCATACTTCCGCATCATCGGTATATTCGTAATTTTCCCGGCGTTCCCGTTCCTCCGCCAAATCGTGGGCCCGGAGTATCTGAGGAAAGGCAAAGCCCTGGGGGGTCTGGGCACAGCCCACGGAGGCGCGCCTGAGATGCTGTGTTACAAAGCCTGCATCGTCAAATTCCTTGGGGGTTTCGGTCAGGGGAAGCAGGGGAACCACCGCCGCCTTCCGTAAGGCGGCGTCAATGATCCGCTCAATGAGCAGGCCGTCTACCCAGGGCCGGCCGCCGTCATGGATGAGCACGTAGTCCGGATTCCAAACGGAAAGCAGTGCCAGTGCCCGGTGTACCGAGGCGCGGCGGGTGGGGCCCCCGGGAACAAAGCGAATACGGGGCCGGTCTCCTTTCATGAGGAGGGAAACGGGCAGGGCGGCACGGGCTTCGGCTTCGGCGGATGCAACATTGGCGGGAATGGTGATAATAATGGTTCCAATACGGGGATTGGCGGCAAAGGCGCTTAGCGCCGCTCCAAGGACGGTCAGGGGCCGCCCATCGGAATCATTGATGCCGGGGCCCAGGGGACGGTACTCTTTCTTGATGCCCCCCCCCATGCGACTGGAGGAACCGGCGGCAGTGATTACGGCCGCTATGGCAGATGCCGCTATAACCCCATCGGAGATGGCCCCATCCACGATAGGCGTCTACTTGGATTCCAGGCGGGCAAAGATCATGGTTTCTATCTCGTCCTTTGGCTTGTTCAGGGAGGAGGAAACCTCGTCTTCCAGCAGTTTCAAGGCTGAATCATAGAGCTTCCGTTCCAGAATGGGCAGTTCCTTGACCTTGCTCCGGTGGTAGAGGGATCGGACTATGGAAGCAATGTCCATGACGCTGCCCTTCTTCAATAAGTCGAGGTTCATCTGATACCGGAGTTTCCAGTCCGACGGTATGGGCTCATAATCCTCGCCAATCAGTTCCAGAGCCCTCTGGGCATCTTCTTGGGGAACAATGGCCCGAATTCCCAGGGATTCGGCCTTGTCCACCGGAACCATGATGGTCATATCCGATACTTCTACGTATATGTCATAGTAAGGAATTTTTGTTTCCTTAAAGTCCTTTTCCCCAATTGAGCGGATGATCCCAACCCCCTGGCTGGGGTAGACCACTTTCTGATTGACCTGAAAGGTTCCTTCGACTGTATTATTCATTACCCGCTAGTATAGCATAAAAACCGGTGCGTGTGAAGGGGTTTGCCGGGGGCTTAGCGGTTAAGCAAAATCTGTAATTCAGTGATGATGCTGTAGGAAATTTCTTTTGAACTGAGCAGATGCTTCCTGAGGGCCTCCGCCGCCTTTTTCCAGTTCCCATCCAGGCAGTATTGGGTGATTACACAATGTTCCCCCTGGGATTTTTCAATACGCGGCTTTCCCAGGCTGCCGCTTAAAACACGAAGCCGGATATTCTGGGTATATGAATGTTGATATGCCTGGGTAAGATAGGTATTTTTAGCGGCGTCGATAAACATATAATGAAATTCATTGTCCTTTTTATGAATCTCCTCCAGGCTGATTTTTTTGGGACTACGGGCAAAAAAGGCCTCTAATTTTTTATAGATCTCCCGGTCTATGGTTTTTCCATACCGTTCCAGCGCATAGGGCTCAATAAGCATCCGCAGTTCATAGATTTGTTCCACTTCCGCAAGGCTTATTCCGGCAACAATGATGCCCCGTTTCGGGAGTATCTGTATCAGCGATTCCTGTTCCAGCCGGCTCAGGGCGTCCCGGATGGGGGTACGGCTGACCCGCAGGTCTTCGCGGAGTTTTTCTTCGTTCAGCAGGGTATTTGGGGGATATTCACAGCTAAGGATTTTCTGCTTAATTGTAGTATAGGCCTGTAGTTTTAAACTCATATTTATCACCCAGTATAAGAGAAAAACGCTGCCCTGTAAATCCACAAAACAACGATAAAAGTGAGAAAAAAGTTGACAATACCGGAAAGTGCCCCTACACTGATGTATACAACGTTGTATGTTTCAGAGAAACGGCTTCGCCTTTACGGATGCCCCCGGGCTATCGCGGAGTTTGATAAGAATGCGGCTTCAATGCTCAAGGTTGTCCTTGAGTTTTAGCATACCATTTTATAGGAGGATTTTATGAAAAAGGTATTTGTTTTGGCTCTGGCGCTTGTTGTGGCCGGTCTGGCGTTTGCCGGCGGCGGCCAGCAGGCCGGCGGGGGAGCGGCGAAACCGGTGGTGGTTCAGATCGGTTACGAGAACAACCCCGGTGAGCCCGTCGATTTGGCGGCCCATGAATGGAAACGGGTGTTGGAGGAACTGTCCGGCGGCACGATGTCCGTGGAACTTTTCCCGTCGAATCAGTTGGGATCAAAAGATCAGATTATGGATCAGATGCTCGCGGGTATGAACGTGATTACCCTGGCGGACGGCGGGTTTTTTGCCGACCGCGGCGCGCCGGACATGGGTATTGTCGTTGCCCCCTATTTCTTCGCCTCCTGGGACGAAGTGTGGAAGCTTCAAACAAGTGATTGGTGGAAGGGGCAGGAGAAGATTCTTGCCGGTAAAGGCCTCCAGGTACTGGCGGCAAACTGGATGTATGGTGACCGGCACACCCTGAATAAGAGACCCATTCGTACCGTGGCGGATTGGGCCGGTCAGAAGATACGTTCTCCCAACAACACCGCCCAGATAAAAGGCCTGGAAATAATGGGCGCCCAGCCCACCCCGCTTCCGCTGGGTGAGGTGTATACTGCGTTACAGCAGGGCGTTGTCGACGGCGTTGAAAACCCCTTGACTGTGCTCTATGGGCAGAAGTTCTACGAAACGGCCAAGTACCTCACCCTGGACGGGCACATCAGAATGTTTACCGCCTGGTTCTGCGGTACCCAATGGTACAATACCCTCACCCCCCAGCAGCAGCAGTGGGTGGCTGAAGCCGGTGTTGCAGCCGGCCGGTTTAACAACAATCTGGTGGAGAATGCCGCCCAGGAGTACATTGACGCTTTCAAAAAAGAGGGTGTTGAGATTATCGAAATTGATGTGGCCGCGTTCCAGGCGAAGGCGCGCCCCTATTATGATCTGCCGGAATTTACCTCCGTGTGGTCGAAAGGGTTGTATGAAACCGCAAGCAAAGCAAAGGCTTTGCAATAGCTGATGAGCAGGAACCTCCCGGTAATTCTCCGGGAGGTTTTTTTAAACAGGAGGGCATGTGAATAAAAAAGTGCGCTGGGCGCTGGTAAATTTTGACATAGGCATTGCCGGTATTACCACGGCGGTATTGATTGTGTTCACGTTTTTCGCGGTGATTATGCGATATGCCGTTGGGCGGTCGATAACCTGGGGGGAAGAATTTCAGCTTGCCTGTGTGGTTGTTGTAGTGTTTTTTGGGGGCAGTGCGGGATTCCGGCTGGGAAGCCACGTAGCGATTGATTTTTTGGTAGACTTAATGCCCAAAAAAGTACAACGGGTACTCGAAACGGTCATATATGTTTTTTCCGTTCTGATCCTTCTTTTTTTCCTGTATAACAGCGCTATTTTTGTACGGCAGATGGGCGCCACCAGCCGTACTACTAATATTCTGCACATTCCCTTCGCGGTTATCTATGCCGTGTTTCCCATTGGCTGTGTCCTGATGATTGTTAACTATACGGTCTCTGTCCGGAAAAAGCTCAGCGGTAAAAAGGAGGCCCCTAAATGACCGCAGGAACCATTGTTTCTCTCGCCGCAACGGTCATGCTGATCACCCTGTTTCTCAAGATGCCGGTGTTTATTTCGGTATTGGCGGGGTCCTTTACCTACTTTTTGCTCCACCCGGAACTGCCCGCCCAGATTATGGCCCAGCGAGTTATTGCGGGTGTTGAAAGTATCCCCCTCCTGGCGATACCGTTTTTTGTCTGTTCCGGCGTCATCATGAACTATTCCGGGGTAACCGCACGGATTATGCGTTTCTGCGAAGTCTGTATGCGTAAAGTCCCCGGCGGGCTGGCCCAGGTAAACGTTCTGCTCTCCACCCTGATGGGGGGACTTTCCGGTTCCAGCCTGGCCGATGCGGCAATGGAAGCAAAGATGCTCGTGCCGGCGATGGAGAAAAACGGTTTTTCCAAGGAGTTCTCATCGGTGGTAACGGCTGCTTCGGCAATGATTACCCCGTTGATTCCGCCGGGGATAGCGATGATTATCTACGGCTCAATCGCGAACGTATCCATAGGAAAACTGTTTGTTGCCGGCATCGGGCCCGGTCTGTTGCTTTGTATCACCATGATGCTGCTCTGCGGTTCCATCTCCCTCAAACGCGGGTATTCCAGTGAAATGACGGAGGATATTTCCTTTTTGGCGGCGTTAAAGGATGCGATACTCCCGCTGCTCCTCCCGGTGGTCATCATCGGCGGTATCCGGCTGGGAATCTTTACCCCCACGGAGGCGGGAGCGGTGGCCATCATCTACGCAGTGATGCTGTCCCTTGTTTTCCGGGAGTTTACCTGGGGGAAAATGTGGCAGTCGATGAAGGAAACCGTGTTGACCACATCCTCAATCATGCTGATTGTGGGGGCCGCTTCTGCCTTTGCCTGGGTGTTGACCCGGGAGCGGATTCCCCAGACCCTGACCGAGCTTATCATTTCCAATGTATCGAATAAATATGTGTTTCTGCTGATAGTCAACGTATTCCTGCTCTTTGTGGGTATGTTTATCGAAGGAAACGCCAGCATGATTGTACTGGTGCCCCTTTTCGTACCGGTGGCGCGGGCATACGGTATTGACGACATTCAGTTTGCAATGATGTTTATTTTCAACATGGCCATCGGCTCCCTGTCGCCGCCCATGGGTACCCTGATGTTTGTGACCTGCGGTGTTACCAAATGTAAAATCGCGGCGTTTATCAAAGAGGCGGTTCCGTTTTATTTGGTGCTTCTGGTTTGTCTCATACTGTTAACCTTTTTCCCCTTCTTCTCATTGACCCTGGTCAATTTGATATACTAGGAGGATGCAATGCTCTATGAGTTTGGTAACGATCCGGCGAAGGTTGATCTCTACAAAAAATTTTGGAACCGGGAGCCGGTAAAACGGCCCCTGGTGGGATTCTCTTTTAAAAGCTGGTTCCCTATTGATGAATTCGCCGCAAGCAGGGCGTGGAAACGGGACGCCTATTTGACGCCGGATATGATTAACCCGGAAGATTTTCTGGAGGATCAGGAGGCGCTTCTCCGCGAAGGGGAAGACATGGACGATGATATTCTCCGGGGGGCCTCGGCGTCCCAGGCGGTCTTTTGGACAAACGCGGTTTTGGGCTGCAAACTCAAGGTAGTCCCCGGTACGGTCTACGCGGCGTCACTGGATCTTTCCTGGGAGGAAACAGAAAAGGTGCGGTTTGACCGGAACAATCCCTGGTTTAAAAAGTATATCGAGTTTACCGAGGCCCTGGTAAAAAGATCTGCGGGGCGCTTCCCCGTTTCCCATTCCTGCCTTGACGGGCCCTTTGATTATGTGGTGAGTCTCCGTGGGCATGAACAGGCGGTTATAGACCTGGTTACCGAGCCGGAATTTGCCGTGCCCCTCCTTGAACGCATGGCTACTTTTTTTATGGAGTTTACCAGGGAGACATGGGAGCATATTCCCCGATATCACGGCGGGTATTATGACGCTCAGTACAACCTCTGGGCGCCATCTTCCATCCTGCGGCTTCAGGAAGACGCTGTGGCCGTTCTTTCCCCGGCGCTCTATGCACAATACCTGCGTCCGGCGGACGAGCGTATTACTGCGCAGTTCGGCAGCGCCTTTATGCACCTGCACTGTACCAGCATGATCATCCTCGATCAGATTTTGGACATCCCTACCATACGCTGTCTCGAAGTGAACAACGATGTTGGCGGGCCGCCGGTTAAAACACTGGTACCCTATCTCCAGAAGATTCAGAGGGCGGGGCGGCCATTGATGATGCGCGGTTCCTTTACGCCGGATGACGCGCGGCTCCTCATGGATTCGCTGGATCCGGCGGGCTTGTATCTGTATATTATGATTTCTGACAAAAAAGAAACGGATGCGCTGCGTCCGATTCTTGGCCGGTGATACGGTATATGTTTCTGCTATAGGAGTTCTGTTATGGAAAATTCGTATCTTTCATGGATGGCGGCAAATACCGACACCCGCTGGTGTAACGATTCTGCGCTGCGGGAGGATTATCTTGGCGCCCTGCAAAACGGCGCGGTGGGCTGTACGACGAATCCCCCGCTGTCCTTTGAGGCGCTCACCACAAACACCGATCGTTTCGGTGAGAAGGTAAAGGCGATACAGGCTAAATTTACCGGACGGGAAAAGGTGGTGGAGTATTTCCGTGTGCTTGTTCCGGATATTGCCAAAGAGTTTTATCCGGTCTATGAAAAATCCGGGGGCAAAACCGGCTATGTCCGTAGCCAGGTGGAACCCCGGCTTTCAGGGGATGCGGACGCGATGCTGAGGATGGGCAAAACCATCAGCGCCTTTGCTAAAAATGTGATGGTGAAGATTCCCGGCAGCAAGGCCGGTGTGTGGGTGCTGGAGGAGCTGGCCGCCCTGGGGATTCCCACTACGGCGACGGTCTGTGTGTCTATTCCGCAGATGATTGCGGTGGCGGAGGCCTACGAGCGCGGCGCGGCCCGGGCGGAAAAGGCGGGGTTAAAGCCCGCGCCGACAACATCGGCCTTTGTGCAGGGGCGCTTACAGGATTTTCTTGTTGCGGAAAACGAGAAAACCGGTAACAAAGTTGCCTTAAGCGATCTTGAAGCGGCAATGACGGCGGCGCTGAAACGCTGCTACAAAATATTTAAGGATCGGGGCTATCGCGCGGTGATGATGCCGGCGGCCTTCCGTTGCGCGAGTCAGGTGTCGGAACTGGCCGGCGGTGTTTTCGAGATGACGATACACCCTAAGATACAGCAGCTTCTCATTGAGGCGGACGCAGAGGGTTCCGTTAAACATGAAAAACGTATTGATGCGCCGGTAAACGAGGATGCTGTGGAGCGGGTGCTCAAGGGACTACCCGAATTCCGCCTGGCCTATGAGCCGGATGGTATGAAGATAGATGAGTTTGATTCCTTCGGCGGCACCGTTATGACCCTGGACGGCTTCGATAAAACCGGCTGGCAGAAACTGCTTGCCCTGTAATTATAGAGAGGAGAAAAGTAGCATGAGTTTTTTGACATTGAAGGATAGGGTAGCCATTGTGACCGGCGCGGCCCAGGGTATTGGGTATGCCACCGCAAAGATGATGGTAGAAAACGGCATGAAGGTTGCCTTGGTTGATATGAACGCGGCGAAGGTGGAGGCCTCTGCCGGGGAACTGAATGACCTTGGGGGCGCCGAAGCGTTCCCCGTTGCTTGCGATGTTTCCGGCATGGAGCCGGTGGAAAAGATGGTGAAAGCCGTGGCCGATCATTTCGGCCAAATCGACGTGGTGATGAACGGCGCCGGTATTCTTTCCGCTGAGGAAGTCTGGGAAATTAAACGCGCCGATTGGGACAAGATACTCGGCGTCAACCTGAGCGGCGCCTTCTTCGTGGCCCAAACGGCGATTCCCTGGTTAAAGAAGAGTAAACATCCCCGCATCATCAACCTGGCGTCGGTTGCCGGCAGAATGGGCGGTGTGGGCAACTCAATGAGTTACGCGGCGTCAAAGGGCGGTATGCTTGCCATTACCCGCGGCATGGCCCGGCACTTAGGCCCCTTCCGCATCACGGTAAACGCCGTATGCCCCGGCCCTACGCGGACGCCGATTATGGACGCCTACACCGAGGAACAGTTTGCCGACCTGAAAAGCCGAAATGTACTTGGCAGAATCGGGGAGAGCGCCGATATCGCCGCCGGTATCTGTTACTTTGCCAGCGAGGAAGCCTGCTATACCACCGGCGCGACCCTGGATATTAACGGCGGCTTTTGGATGGGTTGATGCCCGTCTGTTAGTGTCCGCCGATACTCAGGTTGCCGTCTTTGTTGAAAACGACTTCCTTTGCCTCTTCCAGCACCTTTATTTTGGGGTGCTTTTGGGCTTCCTCCACCAGGGCTTCGGAAATGATAATTTCTTCAATGTGGGATGAATTTTTTATTCTGACAATTTTTGGTTTTAGTTTGTCGATGCCGGTGCAGCAGAAGATAGCCGCCTTAATAGCCAGCTTATCGTTCTTCAGAATCACCGGAACCTTTACGCCGGACACGACGGTGGAAGTAAATCCGTTCGGGTAGGTGGCGTCGAAGTCCATTTTGTCAAAGGCCCGTTTGGTCGAAAAGTCGGCCATCCCCAGGCCAATCGCGTTACCGTGGGTCTCATCGGAAAGGTCGAGGATGACGTAGCGCTGAAACTCCGGCCCGCCCGATGCGTAGGGCGTACAGTAGGTGGCGGTAATGTTCGGGTCCGCGCCGTCTCCGGAAAAGTTTTTGCCGATCTGATCGACAATGAGTATGTCGAACTTGGGCAGGTATATCTTCGGCATCCAGTCCTTCGCGTTGATAAGCAGTTTCTCTTCCCGTTCCTTGAACTTCGCGGTGGGGACAGATTCGATATGGCAGGTGTTGTCAAAAGCGTTTTCCACCACGGCGAGGCCAAAGAGGATCTTTGTTTTTGCCATAATGACATCCGCATAGACTTCTACGTTGCGGGCCATTTTGCCAAAGCCTTCATCGTGGCAGTTTTCGGCGCCCTTCTGTTTGCCCATGCCGATGACCATCATTTTTAAGAGGCCGCTTTCATAGGTACCCCGAAATGCGGTGTGGGGTTTTATTCGCGCCACAACCAGAATGCCGTCTGCTTCGCCGGCGTATTTATCAATGGAAACGGGTTTGCCCTCCGGCGAGTGGCCGATAACAACGGTTTCCATGCTCGACTTGATGGGAGCGCCGACAAATTCCTCGGTGATATTGTACCCCTTCAGCATTTCAAGCTGACCTTCCGCGGTCGCGCCGCCGTGGCTCCCCATTGCGGGGAAAATGAACGGCTTTCCCCCAAGTTTCTTAACCTGGGTTACCACTTCCTTGAGGATTATGGCGATATTGGCAACACCCCTGCTGCCCGCCGTGATGGCGATATTCATCCCGGGTTTTATCGTCCCGGCAATTTCTTTCTTCTCAAGCTGTTTCGCAACCTCACCGGTAATATCCCGGATGGTGGTGTCCTCGAATAGCTGGGCTGCCCTGGCCATCCTGGGTATCCGGATGGGATCTAAAATACCACCGATAACGCCGTGCCGGTCCCATTGGCTGTCTCTGAATTTTTCAAACATGGTAAACTCCTTTTTCTACGCGACGTTAGCCTGTACCTTTACCTGCCCACTTCCGGTAATCGTTCTCAAATGCTTCCTTAAAGTCAATTATCCCCTTTGTTTTCCATCTTGGTTACATGTAAGATCATATCATTCCCCCTTCCATGACGGTCAGGTACGGGCGGCGTCTAAATCAACATCCGGGGGAAGCATACCGATAAGGGCCTGAGCCGCCGCAATTTTTTCCGCTTTAGAATAGCCAATTGCCCAATATTGGATAAAACGATAAGGCAACTTGTATTGGAAATTATCTTAGGCATTGACTATATCGGCGAGTATATCTTCGTCATTTTCAGAGAAAAGCGAAACACCATAATTCCCCATTATTTCTATAGTTTACTCCTTCGTAATGGCTAGAAGTATAATACCCAACGTCCATCATACCACACAACCGAGGTAAAGTCAAACAAAAAACCGCCGCCCTAAGCGCAATTATCCGTAAATTATTTGTTGTACCGCATCAAATTGGGTTAATAGTTTTTGTTATATAAGCGGACATTTAATTTAAAGGTATGCCGAAAACCTCTGCTTCTATTATATAGCAAACAGAGGCTTTTCCGCAAGGCGAAGATGGCGATGTCACCCCCCGCAGAAAAAAGCCGCAACGGGCGCTGTTCCCGCTCCGGCTCGGTGCCAGGCACCATAGGTGTTTACTTAAGTACAAAACAGGAAGAATTTAACCACGAACCACACGAACCACACGAACTTTTGCTTTTAAATTTCATTCTTTGTTCGTGTTCGAACCGAAGGTTCGCTTCGTGAGGTTCGTGGTTTATTTTCTTCGGTTTTCCGCTAAGTTAACGCCTATGGTGCCAGGCACCGTTTCTTGCCCTGAAGGGCAGATTTTGCCCATCAAAATAACGGTAAAAGAATTCCTCGACCCTCAAGCAGGGGCAAAACTATACTCGATTGAGGCGATAGACTACGATTTGATCCCAAAAAAAGAGGGCGCCGGTACATTAACGGCAATCAACCCGGAATAACCGGATATCCTCAACCGTCCCTCAAAGCGTCCTCTTTTGCCCCGACAGGGCTTTTTTAACTATCGCCTCTATCGCCCGAAAAGTCAAGCTCTCGCAGTGCCTCATGAAAAATGTACCCCAAATAAAGGTTTGCCTCATTTAGAAAATGTACCCCAAATAAACGGGCTATTCTGTAAGGTGCGAGCTTACGGAGGCCAAAATGGGGTTAAAAATGAGCGA
>BNUR01000084.1 GCA_025997495.1 Spirochaetia bacterium
CCGGGTGGTTAAATTCTAATACGAAGAATTATTAACCGCAAAGGCGACAAAGGAAGGAAAGAAACTGGTAACTCTTCTTCCCCTTAGTCTTTCTGATTGACCGCATCGCGGTCTTCCTTGCGCCTGCGGTTATTTTTCTTATCTTCCCGTATCAATCTCTGCTGTTCCAGCACCCGTTCCAATGGCAGGGGTGCTGATCTGCTTGGGGCGCAGGGCTTTTCCTCCGCGTCCCGGATGGAGAGCCCGCCGTTGCCGATACGCCGGGCGGCCTCCACAATGGGGAAAACCCCGGTTTCCAGATATACGGCTATGGGCGGGGCCAGGGTTTCCACGGCGGACTCCAAAGCCTGGGCATAGATGTCCGGGAAAGAAGAGTTACCAGTTTCTTTCCTTCCTTTGTCGCCTTTGCGGTTAATAATTCTTCGTATTAGAATTTAACCACCCGGGGCGCCCCGGTGAAGGACGCGAAGGTAGCCACGACATCCGTGAGGTACAGTGTCTGGGTATTGCCATCGTCCGGGGAATACCGGTCCTTCAGGGATGGGAAGGCCTCCAGCATGTGTACCTTAGGTTCCCGGCGGGGGTCATCAATAGCCTTTGCCTGAATACGGAGCCAGGTTCCGCCGGCGCCGTCAAAGGCGCTGATTTCGATTTTGGGGTTTGCCTTGATCTGCTTTGAAACATCCTTGTTCCTTCCGGTCTGGATGTAGAGCTTGCCCTCAAAAATATCAATGGTACCAAAGGGACGGACCCGGGGCTGGTCGCCTTCGGTGGTTGCCAGGTAATAGGTCTGGGCCTTCTTTAAGAAATCGTACACTTCCTGCATAAAAATACCTCCATGAGTATATTTGTATCACCCTACCGCCTTCTCTACAAGCTCCGAAAGCAGGGGGATAAGCTGCTTTTTTCGGGAAACCACATCCTTCATCACATAAATCCCTGCGTTCCTTGAAGGGATCGCTATATCCTTTTGGGGGAAGTTGATCTCGGTGATAAAGGATCCTTTTCCGAAAACAAAGAGAAGTGAATCCAGGGCGATAACATCGGTGACAAGGAGGGCGGCGAAAAGGTACTTCCGGAAAAGGCAAATCTTCTCCAGTTCTCCCAGGATTTCTTCCCGCCGGGTGATAAGCGCCTCGGGGTTGTCGGTCTCGATCTGGCTCACCGAGAATCCCTCACCCTGTTCGGTGTATTCCTTCATGTCCATGGCCACCAGTTCATCCGCGGGACGGGCATTGACGCGGTTTGCCTCGGTTTGCAGTTCCCCCCCAAGCTGGAGGATATCCAGGCCGGTGACCGAGGAAAGGTACTCCGCAGTATTCCTGTCCGTATCGGTGGTGGTGGCGGAATGGAGGGACAGGGTGTCCGAAAGGATGCCGCAGAGCAGTATTGACGCGATCTCCTTATCCATGGGGACATGGGCTTCCCGGTAGAGGTTTGCAATGATGGTGCAGGTGGCCCCCACCACTTTGTTAATAAAGGTGATGGGGTATTTGGTGGAGAGATTCCCCAGCCGGTGATGGTCTATCACTTCCTGGATGCGGTAGTTTTCAATCCCCTCAATGGCCTGGTTCGGCTCGTTGTGATCCACCATGATCACTTCAATGTTGGGTTCCTTGATCAGATCCCCTTCGAAGATGAGCCCCGCCACCCGGCCTTCCGCGTCCCCCACGGGGAGGCAGCGGGAAGGGGCTTTGGAAAGGGGATCACGGATTTTCCGCACCGGATCGTTCAGGTGAATCAGGGGTACCGTATTATCACCCATAACGCCCACCGGGGTGGAATAGATGATCAGCATGGCGGTGGAGGAGGTGTCGAAGGGGCTGGTTATCACACTAACGCCGTTTTCCTCCGCCAGTTCCGTCAGTTCCCGATCCGGGGTGTGGCTGTTGGTGAGGATCAGCGCCCGGACTTTCCGTTCAATACAGAACTTTTGGAGATCCCAGCGATCCCCCATGATTACCAGGGCGTCGGTGGGGCTCTCCTCCTCAAGGTGCTGCTTGAAGTAATCATTGTAGGAAGCGGCTACCACGATGGGGGACTTTTTTACCTCCTCCGTATTGCAGACCGTAATGGGCTGGGCCCGGAGGGTGCTCACCAGATGGTTGATGGATACGGAGAAATAGGACTTCTTATTGGGGTTGATGTGGCTGATGATATAATTGGCAAAGGCCCGGTAGTAAAGCATACTCTTGTACATCCCCTCCCGGTCAACGATGGCGACGACCCGCAGGGATTCCTGCTGCATCCGTTCCAGGGCGGCCCAGAGGGAAATATCCTCATTGATGGTCACCGGGGGATCCGAAAGGTAGTAGGCTGTTTTCGGGATCAGTTCCGGCAGGTATACCGGCACGGGAACTTTAAAGCGGTCAAAGATGTACTCCGCCTGGGGGTTGAGGTTCCCCGCCCGGGCGGCAAAATAGTTTGTCCGGCCCTGGGCCTGTTTAAGCCGGGCATAGGCTGCGGCGGATACCACCGAATCCGTATCGGGGTTCCGGTGGCCGATTATATACACGCGTTTTTCCATGATGGTGTCCCTATAATTAATGCTAAAAATAGTCTACTATAATTTCGGGAGATTGGCAAACAGAATGATCGAGCTTATCGCGTTTCTGGGGAATCCCGGACGGGAATACGCGGGAAACCGCCACAATGCGGGCCGGCTCCTGGCGGAGCATCTGCCTTTTGCGGGCTCCTTGGGGTGGCAGAAGAAATATAAGGGCTTCTATGCCTCCCTGGAGGGAGGCCCCGGTCTTTATGCTGGCCTGGAAGCATCCCGGCTGCCCGGTATGGGGGATTCGGCAGCGGATAGTCCCGCCCGGTTTCATTTTCTTATGCCCGAAACCTACATGAACCTCTCCGGGGAGTCGGTCCTGGCCGCTGCGTCCTTCTTCAAGATCCCCCCGGCCCGGATTCTGGTGGTTCACGACGAACTGGAACTACCCCTGGGCACGGCGGCTTTCAAGTTAGGAGGCGGCCTTGGGGGGCATAACGGGCTGCGTTCCATGAAGGCCTGCTTTGGCACCCCCGATTTCTGGCGGCTCCGCATCGGTATAGGCAGGCCCAACCACGACGATATTTCCGGCTGGGTACTTTCGGATTTCAGCGCGGCGGAACGGCCGGTGCTGGAGCAGGTTTTGGAAGCCGCCGCCGCAGCCCTGGTGCAGGCGATGGTGGAGGGGCCGGAGAAGCTGCTGCCGGAGTGGAATAAGAAGAAGATAGGGTAGGGGAACCTTTGGGGACAGCTTAGCCTATTATATGAGCAGGAGCTTATTGCATATGGAATATAAGATTACAATAGCTTGGGATGGCGAGGCGCATGTGTGGTTTGCCGAAAGCGATGATATACCCGGCCTTATCCTTAAATCCGGTTCTGTGGATGCGCTTATTGAAAGGGTAAAAGTCGCCGCCCTGGAATTGCTGGAAATAAGCGGTATTCCCCCTACCAATATCCATCTGCTTTTTAAAATGGAACGCGAAGCGGTCGTGGCCTGATGGCTGCATATGAAAAGCGGGTCCGTGCGAAATTAACCGAACATGGCTGCTACTTTCATAGACACGGGAAGGGGGATCGCAGACCTTTAGTCTGAAACATTTGGTTTAGTCCAATCACAAAACTTCCAATTACTGTTGATGGCGAGATATATTCCCGCCATGTTGCCAATGGGATAATGAAAAGTGCAACAGGCTCCTAGCGGGTGCGGCCCGGTCCGGCTTCTCCCGGGCGTCTTTGAGATCCCATTTCAATAGGTCCAATTATTTATCGCTTTTTTTCCGTGATACCATTGCCTCGATCTGCTCTGCCCGGTATCCCTGTTTCCAGAGTTCCAGCACCTCGCGGATGATTTCGTCCCGGGCTTCTTCCCGGACCATTTCGATGCCTTCCTTCCGGCCTATTTCGAAGCCTTCCTCGATGCCTTCCTCCCTTTCGACAGCAAGGGCGTCTTTGAGATTCCATTCTAATAGGTCCAATTATTTATCCCCTTTTTTCCGTGATACCATTGCCTCGATCTGCTCTGCCCGGTATCCCTGCTTCAAGAGTTCCAACACCTCATGGAGGGTTTCTTCCCGGCCTTCCTCCCGACCTTCCTCCCTTTCGACAGCAAGTGCGTCTTCGGTTTTCCATTCGGTTAATAACATATCCAGTACCTCCGTAGCATGTAATTCTAAAAATTCACGCAGTATGTCGTGTTCTATACAATCGTCGATTGCTTTCTTAAAGGCAAGTTCTTTATCAGAAATAGTATCACGGTATTTTCGGACTATTTCAACAAAACGGCTGTACCCGCTGAGTTCATCGCACTTTTTCAGCATCCCCTCATTATGACCGGGGTTAATGTTGTACACCGTTGCGATAAGCTCCAAATCTACCGGCCTTTTGGCCCCGCCCAACAAATCTTCCAGGTCCGTAAAGGCGTCGGACAACTTTAACGTCACTTGGTCAGGGTACGGGTCTTTTCCGTTATATAGGACGATGAATTCGGGCCAGGGAATGTGGACTATCTTTTTCCCGTATAACTTTTTATGGTCAATAATTTCTTCGTACACTCTGGCTATGTATTTGAGTAAGCGGAGGGGCATATTGAGGCTGATGGTGCTCTGGTGTTCGACGAGTACCACCAGCCGGTTATCTACCAAAAACGAAAGGTCGTTGATCTGGTCCTTAAAAATCACATCCGTCAGGGTGTTTATGCTGATAGGTACATCGGGATCCAGCGCAATACCTTCAAGAGCGCCGTACAGCCCCCGCAATATGTCCGGATTGCTGAAAAGAAATGAAAATATGCTGTCCTTGTACTTTTTATTAACGCCCATCCGTGGCCCCCCCTGGTTTCTTAACTATAGGGGAACGGGCGGGGTGATACAAGGTGCTTGGAGACGGCCCCGGATTGACCGGAGCCTGCTACATTTGAAGAATAAACCACGAAAAATACGCAGTACACGATAACACTCATCTAAGCTTCTTTATCGGTCTTTTTTCGTGTGTTTCCTGTCTTTTTCGTGGTTGATCTTCTAAAAACCCATCCCCTTGATCTTCCCCATAATTTCAAGCCACACTAAATTGATGTCCGAAAAAACCACTACCGAAAATTCCTTTAAAGCCCTCTACGACACCGTAGTCCGGCTCCGTGCCCCCGACGGCTGCCCCTGGGATAGGGAACAGTCCCCCGCCACCCTTCGCGGCGACCTGATCGAAGAAACCTACGAATGTATTGAGGCCATCGACGAAAAAGATCCCGCCCACATCAGGGAAGAACTGGGGGATCTTTTCCTGCTGGTAACCATGCTCTCTTACATGCACGAACAGGCGGGCTTTTTCTCCGTGGCCGACGCCTTGCGGGACATCACAGAAAAACTAATCCGCCGCCATCCCCATGTGTTTGGGGAAGTGGGGAACCCCCGGTTCCAGGTGAAGGACAGCGCGGAAGTGCTGGATAACTGGGCAAAGATAAAGGTGGAACAGGAGGGGCGCAAACCAAAGGATTCCCTTATGGACGAGGTGCCTTTAGGCTTGCCGCCCCTGGATCGGGCCTATAAATTGCAGAAAAAAGCCGCCGGGGCCGGGTTTGACTGGCCGGATGTTCCGGGGGTCATGGGTAAGCTGGAGGAAGAACTTGGGGAAGTCACTGCTGCCATAAAGGAAGCGGAGGCTGCCGGTAACGCCGCGGACAGTAATGCCGCGGCGCGGGAAGCCCTGGAGGGGGAGCTGGGGGATCTGCTTTTTTCCGCAGTAAACCTGTGCCGGTTTCTTAAAGTGGAGCCTTCGGTGGCGCTCCAGCGTACCAATGCTAAATTTGTCCGGCGGTTCAAGCATGTAGAAAAACGGATGAAGGAAACGAACCAAACAATGAAGCCGGGGAATTTGGAAGCAATGGATGTATTTTGGGAAGAAGCTAAGCGCTAACATTACGTTTTCAGTTCCTCCAGGAATTGGACGCCCCCGGCTTCACGGATAAGCTGGACAACCTCGGCGCGTGAACGGGGAATCTGGCTTTTGACTGCCAGGGTTATATTGGATGTCGATTTTTTTAGGAATTTATTTTTACTAACCTGAATGTCCGACACAGAAATATTGTTTTCCCGGGCATACAGTAAAAAATCACTGAAGGGATGCTTTTTATCCATTTCAAGGTACAGGGGGATGAGGGTAGCATAATCCTGGATGCGGGTGTCAAACCGGCTCAGAACCGTTACGATAAGGTAGATAACGATGCCGGAAACTATGGCGCCGGAATAAAAACCAATGCCGATGGCGAGGCCGCTGCATGCCGCCGCCCAGAGCCCCGCCGCCGTGGTGATTCCCTTTACCTGGTTCCGGGCGTTCAAAATAATAGACCCCGCGCCGAGGAACCCGATACCGCTTATTACCTGCGCCCCCAGCCGGACGGGATCGCCGCCGCCGAAGTTTTCGTATACAAACTGGTTGGTCATCATCACCAGGGTTGAGCCGAAACATACCAGCATATGGGTACGGAATCCCGCGGGCCGGCTTTTTTTCCCCCGGTCAAAGCCAAGGAAACCGCCGAGGAGCATGGATAAAAGGGTCCGCAGGCTTATGGACATCCAGTTGAGTTCGTGCAGTTTTTTTACTATTGCATCATATTCAATGTTCATCGAAAGCACTCCTGTGCTATAACTGCCCGAAATTCATCATCACCTGGCGCAGGCGCTGTTCCAGTAATTTGAAGGAAAAGAACTTCTGCCCAAGGGCATAGTTTTTGGAGGTCATCACATCCACGGCTCCTTCGCTTTTCAGGATGGCCTCCACGGTTTCTATGGTTTCGGGGGTCACGTAGTTTTCCATCACCACCACGTCAAAGTCCAGGGGCTCTATGTCCTGCTGGAAAATTGAGTAGCGGTTTACCAGGATAGGTTTTTTAAACCAGATGGCCTCCAGGAATGCGTTGCCGAACCCTTCGTAGGTGGAGGGGTAGGTGACAAAATCGGCGTTCAGGTAACAGTCCCAAAGGCTGTACTTTTTCTGCCCCGGGTGCCCGTCCGCATTTTCAGTGACCCCCCGTTCTGCGCCGATAATGTCCGGCCTGACTATCACATCCACCCCCAGGATCTTCGCGTAGTCCATGGTGCGCTCGTAGTATTCCGAACCCTCGTCCCGTTCCTGGTGGCTGATCAGCAGTTTCGCTTTTCTGCCCCGCTCCCGCAGCCGGTTTGCCAGCTCTATGGCGTGCTCAATCCCCTTGCGGGCGATCATCCTGGTGGGCTGGAGGAGCAGGGTTTCATCATCCCTTATCCCCAGTTCCTTCCGTAAACCGCGGCCGTAGTCGTCCAGGGTGGGGGGCTGGGTGTCAAAGTCGAACACGTTAGGAATGATGATGGAGGAAAGGCCGCAGCGGTAGGAAAGCTGTTGACGGCCTTCGGAGTTGATCACCACATGGTTTATGGTGTGCAGCCGGGGAGGGAAGGCGGTGGACAGGTAATCCTCAATGCAGTTTACGGAAAAGCGCTGTCGTTCCCAGGCAAAGTCGTGGTGGTGGGCTATGGCGGGCATCCCCGTTTCGGCGATGTACTCCGTAATGGCAAGCCCCAGGGGGATGTTCATGGGAATGGTCAGGGCGTTTTCGAGGATCAGAAGATCGAGCTTAAAGGTTTCCACAAATTCGTAGATGGCCCGTTTCAGCCGGAACCGGAGGGCCTGGATTTCCCCGGTAAGCCCTTCGCCACGGGTCCGGGTTCCGAAACAGCGTTTCTGTATGTCCTCAATAATGGGGTGGCCGAAATAGGCCTCGTCCACCACCATGGATTTTGCGCTTTCCCAATCGGAGAGGCCGGAAAAGAAAAAACATTCGTAGCCCATTTTTTCCAGCACCTGTCTCCATTTGCCGGTTTCCAGGGATACCCCGTCGGTTCCCTGAAGGCGGGTCGAAACAAAACCGATACGTCGGACCACGGTCTGTTTGGTCAGGTACATGATCCCTCGGTTTGCAGCATCATTAACTGCACAAAATAGTTAATCTTTTTATACGCCTCGGTTAAGCGCTGGTTCATGGGGGTCTTGGTAAAGTACCCCAGTTCTTTCCAGTTGATGATCATCTCCGAAGGATTCTTCTCCGAATCCCCCAGCAGGTTTTTCATGAACTTCCCCGCCGCCGCCAGTCCCTGAACCGCCGCGGTGATGAGTTTAAGGGCTTCCTCGTCCAGTTCCTCCGAAATTTGGTTAATAAACCTGGCCTGGCCTTTATCCCGGTTCGCCCGTGTCAGGGCGCTCCTGAAGCGGAGGCCGTTGGTTCCGGTATCCGAAAGGGTGTTATCCAGGGCTTCAATGGGGCTTGTGACATCAGTAATGGTGTGGACGGCGGCGGACATTTCCAGGGAAAGGCTGTTGTTCACCCATTGCCCCCGGACCAGCAGTATATCGCAGAGTTCCTGCATTTCTTTGGTGATAAAATCTTCGATAAACGCTACCAGGTAATTCAGGGGGGCGGCATAGGCAAACCCCAGAAGCCCCAGGGCAGTACAGCCGGTGCTGATTTCAGGATTGTAAAATTGCAGTTTTGTTATCGATGCTGCGCCGAAAACGGCAACAGCCAGGGCTTCAATCTGGCTGTTCTTCTGCTTGTTCAGAACCGCGTCTATCACCCCCTGGACTTCGCTGCTCTTTGCCTCAAGCCAGGTTTCCGCCAGCAGCGCCTCCGGGGGTTTGTATTTTACTTGCCAGATAGGGTTTTTTGTGGTGTACTGCCCGATAAGCTCAATGATGGCGGAGTTTTTCAGCTCCCGCAGATTCATAACCAGCATATTCCATTGGGGGAGGGGGAGGAGTTCCTTACCCTCATTGGCAATCTTCAGCACCGTCAGGGCGTTTTTCCAGGCGTCGGAGGGTTCCAGGTTCTGCATAGCCGCCCGGAATTGCCCCAGTTCCTCCACCAGATCCTCCGCCCGGGCTGCCTGAAACCGCGGCGTGTAGGCGGCGGCGCCCGCAGGCCAAATATCTGACGGCAGGCCGGGGTCGAAGCGCCGCAGGAGGGAAAGAAAATTGAACTGGGCAAACTGGAGCAGGGCGGAGACAAGCTGGTAACACCGGTTTATGGCGGCAATCCGGTTCCCGTCAAAGGCTTCATACAGGGCGGTCAGATCCTCCCGGAGCACCCGGCTTAGATCCTTGGGCTCCAGCCGTTTGACCAGTTCCTGTACCGCGTCGGGGCGGAGTTTCCGGATAAGCTCCAGGCCCTCCTTAGGCATAAAGGCTTCCACGGTAATCTGCCGCATCCGGTACACCCTGGCGGCATTTTGCACAAAAACGCAGGCGGGATACACAATTTTATAGATTTCGCAGACATAGGCGGCAAAGGAGGGGTCAATTTCCTCGGTCCGCAGCCGGAAAAACTTCGTATATTTATTCTGGTTAATTTCCTTGACCGCCTGCTTGAGCAGCGCCTTGTTGTCCGAACCCGGCTCATCATCGCCGGATATAAGGGAAAAAACCTTCCCGATGATATCTTCTGGCATACACGTACCTCGGGTACTACTATGGAATATATATGGCCTTTTTTCAAGCGTGGTATTACCGGATGCGCCATACTTGCCCCGCCCTTCCTTCCTGCGCTATATTTAGCCAATGGAATTCATTTTTGATAGTTTTCTGCTTCTTACCTGGAAACAGGTGGTGATGTTCGGGGTGGGGATCCTGCTCATTTATCTGGCGATCGCTAAGGAATACGAGCCGGCTCTGCTCCTGCCCATGGGTTTCGGGGTGATCCTGGTGAACCTGCCCGCTTCCGGGGTGCTGAACCAGATAATGCCCGGGGTGGGGGAGACCCATGGGGTCATTCAATGGCTGTTTGAGACCGGTATTGATGTGTCGGAGGTGATGCCCCTGCTCCTGTTTATCGGCATCGGGGCGATGATTGACTTCTCACCGCTGCTTTCCCGGCCTGTCTACTTCCTGTTCGGCGCATCGGCCCACTTCGGGATTTTTGCTACCATAACCCTTTCGGTGCTGTTGGGGTTTGAGCTTAAGGACGCCGCCGCTATCGGTATCATCGGCGCGGCGGACGGCCCTACCACGATCCTGGTCTCGCAGGTGCTGCATACCAACTACCTCGGGCCCATTGCGGTGGCGGCCTATTCGTATATGGCTTTGGTGCCTATCATCCAGCCCTTTTCCATCAAGCTGGTGACCACGAAAAAGGAGCGGCAGATACGGATGGATATTGTGCCGGGTACGGCGGTTCCCAAGGCGCTGAAGATAATTTTCCCCATTGCGGTAACGATAATTGTGGGGTTTATAGCCCCGGCGGCGGTGGCCCTCATCGGTTTTCTGATGTTCGGTAACCTTATCCGGGAATGTGCGGTGCTGGAGGCCCTGTCCGAGGCCGCCCAGAAGAACCTTTCCAATTTGATCACCCTGCTCCTGGGTATCACCATCGCCTTTACCATGCAGGCAGAACATTTTATTACGGTGGACACGGTGAAGATCCTCGCCCTGGGGCTTTTTGCCTTCATCTTTGATACCGTAGGCGGGGTGCTGTTCACCAAGTTCCTGAACATCTTCCTTAAAAAGAAAATCAACCCCATGATAGGGGCGGCGGGAATTTCCGCATTCCCCATGTCGGCCCGGGTGATACAAAAGCTGGCCCTGGCGGAGGATCCTACTAATATCCTGCTGATGCACGCGGTCAGCGCCAATGTTTCCGGTCAGATTGCCTCGGTAGTGGCAAGCGGGCTGGTTTTGAACCTAATCTTGAGTTATCTGTAAGGGGGATCCTATGGACGCCGATTTGATTGCGTCGCTCCACATTATGTGGAAGGGTATGTTGGGGCTGTTTATCGTCTGCGGGTTTATCGCGGTTCTGTTTATGGGGATTGGGAAGCTGGTAGGGAAGGGCGGCAAGTAGGCATACCGTGTATGTATGATGTTGCGGTGATGGTGGAACTACTGAACTCCGGTTATGGAGTCCCCTCGCCCAGCGGGGACGCCAATGGCGGTATGACTGCCATCGGCGTCCGGCAGTTCCAGCAGGGACTAGTCTTCCCCGGTGAGCGGCGGAACATGGAAGTAGCGGTTCTTGGTATCCTCCATGCAGGCGGATAAGTCCGAGGAGAAGAATTTACCTGTTTTCCTGACACAATCACCAGACCTTGGGATCGGAACCGGGCTTTATTATTTTCACATCTTCTCCTGAAGGCTCTATGATGTAAAAGCCGTTTTCAAGCGCATAGTTTTTTGATTTTTCGTTTACAACCGTGGCGGCCAGGGCTCCATAGAATTCCCGCTTGTCGCCGAATATATCGGCGTATTTACGGAGTTTTTCCATACGTTTGATATGATCGTCCACATGGCTGTTTTGCAGTTTTGCTTTTACCTCAACGGCCATTGCCTGTGTGCCGTTTTCCAGAAAGGCGTCTATTTCAGCGTGTATGTCATGCCTATCGTTGTTTATTTTTCTGTTTTCGTTTATGGTCTCCCATACATCGTCCAGCGTTACTTTTTTGCTAAAAAAACCTTGACTTTGCCCCAAAGCGGCGCTAATCTGAGTATAGTTATATGTTCGTATGAAGTATCCAGGAGAGAGCGGATAAATCCGCCGCCGAAGGGGCAAGAGCGAAAAACTCTCAGGCAAAAGTACCGGATACTGACGAACCTCCGAAAAGGAGAAGTTAAAAAGAAGTTCCCCATGGGTATCTTCTTTTTAACTTCTACACCGAAGAGGCAATTCCCCCCCGGGGAAGAATCTTTCAGGTTATTGACGGAGCGCTATCCGAACTCTCGGAAACCCCGGCTCATAGAGCCGGTAATGCGTTCTTTCCTGAAGGAGGCCACATTGGAAAAGAAAACTCCCTTGTACCAATGGCACGAATCTCACGGTGGAAAGATAGTTCCCTTTGCGGGCTATCTGCTTCCCGTGCAGTATGAATCCGGCGTTATCACCGAGCATAACGCGGTCCGCACCCAGGCGGGCCTTTTTGACGTGTCCCACATGGGCGAATTTGTCATCAAGGGCCCCGAAGCCCTGGTAAATCT
>BNUR01000085.1 GCA_025997495.1 Spirochaetia bacterium
GGCGGCCCCCGAGGATATGCCCACCAGCAGGCCTTCACGGATGGCCAAATGCTGGGCGGTTAAATAGGCGTCCTCGGTACGCACCTTGTACACTTCATCGTAAATGGCGGTATTCAAAACCTCGGGTACAAACCCTGCGCCAATGCCCTGGATCTTATGGGGACCCGGCGCCGATCCTGAGAGAACCGCCGAATCGTAGGGCTCCACGGCGATAATTTTTACATCAGGGTTCTTTGCCTTCAAGGCCTCCCCAACACCGGTTACGGTGCCCCCGGTGCCGACTCCGGCTACAAAGACCGCAACCTGCCCTTCGGTATCCCGCCAGATTTCCTCGGCGGTGGTCCTCCGATGTATTTCCGGGTTCGCCGGGTTATTGAACTGCTGGGGGACATACGAATTTTTTATCTGCCCATGCAGTTCTTCTGCTTTTCTGATGGCCCCCTTCATACCGTCCTTGCCGGGGGTAAGCACCAGCTCCGCATTCAGGGCCTTTAACAGATTCCGGCGTTCAACACTCATGGTGTCGGGCATGGTAAGGATGAGCCGGTAGCTCCGGGAAGCGGCCACAAAGGCAAGGCCCACGCCGGTATTGCCGCTGGTAGGTTCAATGATGATAGTGTTCTTGTCGATAAGCCCCTGCCGCTCCGCCTCTTCTATCATCGCCAGGGCAATACGATCTTTAACGCTGCCCAGGGGATTGAAATATTCCAATTTAGCAACCAGACGCCCCCCAAGCCCCAGTTCCTTGTTATAATCCGTCAGTTCAAGCAGGGGCGTATTCCCAATCAGCTCCGTCAGCTTAGCCATAATCCGCGCCATAAATTTCCTCCCAGGCACACCCGCTGCTGCGGATGTGCCTTCAATTTTTAATTGTTTTTAGAACAGAGAATCCGGAACACCCGGCACCACAAAATAGGTATTTTTTACCAGTGCAGGGACATCAACATCGGCGGAGACAATGCCAATCTGTTGTAGCTCCCTAGCATTGCGCTCAATAGCAACCTGGGCCTGACTGACAGACGCCTTGTAGCTGTAGGTCTTCAAAACACGGGCGTTTACCTCAACTTCACCGGCGATGTATTTTTTCTCCGTAATGATCCGGGCAGTTTCGTCGGGGTTTTCCTGAACCCACTTTGCCGCTTTCTGGAGAGCCCTGAGGAATTTCGCTATCGTTTCAGGATGTTCCTCTACGGCCTTTGAACGAACCGGCGCGACGCAGCAGAATTCATTCTTCAAAATATCATCGGTAGCGTTGTTGATGACGACCCGTGCTTTTCCATCAACTTCAATAATGGAAGCGTTCGGATCCCCTAAACCAATGGCGTCAACAAGGCCCCGGTCAAGCGCCAGGGGCAGTTCTGCGTTGGGATAGATTACCCACTCCACATCGGCGTTCTCCCCGTCGGGGATAATTCCGTTACTTGCAAACACCCGGGAGGGAATAACCTTTGTACTGGCGTTAAGGCTTGCAACGCCGATTACCCACTTCTTCCCGTCGGCGCGCCGCGCCTTAAAATCTTTGGGGCCTTGGATGGGCGAATTGGGGGCGACCAATAACTTTACACAACCGGTATGCAGGGCTATGGGGATTTTAACATCCAGGCCGTTTGCAATCGGCTGAATCAGGGTTGCCAACAGGTTATTGGTAACGTCGATTTGCCCGGTGGTCAGAAGGTTCATCGCAGTCCCCGGTTCCATCCGGTACCGGTTATACTTCAACCCCTCTTCATCATAAAACCCCTTTTCAATAGCGATGTAGAAGGGGGCCTCGCAAAGCCCGCCCTCTACCGGCTCGCCAATTTGCAGGACATAATCATCGTCGGAAACAACTTTCCTGTCCTTTGAACCACCTGCCATTACGCCGGAAACGGCGACAAGGGCAGCCACACAAAACAGTAACACGTTTTTCATCATCTTTTCTCCTTTTTTTGATGAAAATATATATTACAAATAATACTGCAGATCATTCCGGGAACCGGCGAAGTGCAGTATCTGTAATATCTTGGCACGGAGATCCAGAAAATCCGGATCATCCCTTCTGCGGGGACGGCCTATCTCCACATTGATAACCTTTTCTATCTTCGCAGGGCGGGCGGACATGACCACAATCCGCGTTGCCATATAAATAGCCTCATCCACATCGTGGGTGACCATGATGGTGGTCATCCCCCGGCGTTCCCATATCTTGAGGATCTCGTCCTGCATGTTCATCCGGGTAAAGGCGTCCAGGGCGCCCAGGGGTTCGTCCAGGAGCAGCACCTTGGGGTTATTCACCAGTGCCCGGGCCAGGGCCGCCCGTTGAGCCATGCCGCCGGAAAGCTGATGGGGGTAGGATTTTTCAAACCCCTCAAGGCCCACCAGTTTAAAAAACTCAGGGATGGTGTGCTTTTCTTCCCGGTACACCTTCCGCGCCCGGAGGCCGAAGGCGATATTTTCATAGATATTTTTCCAGGGGAACAGGGTAGGATCCTGGAACACCAGCCCCCGTTCATACCCCGGCCCGGTAATTTCAGTTTTGTCCAGGGAGAGATGCCCCTCGTCCGGGGAGATGAGCCCCGCAATAAGCCTGAGCAGGGTAGACTTGCCGCACCCTGAAGGGCCGATGAGGGAAATAAATTCCCCGGAATTGAAATCCAGGCTGATATTGTTCAGGGCAACCACATCGGGCCCCCCGGTCTGCGCAAAGGCCTTCCGCACATCCCGTATCTGAATCTCCCCCTGCCGTTTTGTAGCCGCTACCATCGTATGGTCCCCTTCTGCCAGCTTAATACCCGGTTCCGTATTTTAAACTGGATCGAAATCAGGAATGAAAAGGTTAGGGCGATTACAATCAGTGCGGCGTATACATTGGGGTAGGCCAGGGTTTCCCGCTGCCAGTTGATGTACCAGCCTATGCCGAACTTACAGCCGATCATTTCCGCCGCCATGAGGGTGAGAAAACAGGCGGAGGTTCCGTTAAAGAGGCCAGAGAAAATATTCGGCGCCGCCCCGGGGAGGGCTATGGACAAGATATTCCGCAGGGTACCCGCCCCCAGGGTACTGGACACTTCAAAATAGCTTTTCTGCACATTCATGATCCCCGAACTGGTCAACACCGTGGTGGGGAACCAGACCCCCAGGGCAATGAGGAAGAGGCTTGCGCTGGTGGGCTTGAGAAACACCACCAGCGCTATGGGTATCCAGGCGGTGGAGGGGATGGGCCCCACGATGCGGATAAAGGGCATGATCCAGTAATTGCAGCGCTGGCTCCAGCCGATCAGGGTACCGGTGACGACCCCTAAAAACGCCCCCAGGAAGAAGCCCCCTAAGAGGAGCCGCAGGGAATACACCAGGCACCGGAGGATAAAAAGCCAATCGACGGCAAACACCCGGACAATTCGCTCCGGCGCGGGGAAATAGAGGCTCGGGATGAGGTTGAGTTTGATGGTTATGAGGTTATAAAGGTTGAGCAGTAAAAAACCCGCCCCCAGGAACCACGACTTAAAAGCCAGTTTTTCCCGCTGTTTCCCGTTGAACACGCTTATCACCCCAAGAACTCCATACACAACCAGGAGCAGGATCAGCAGGTAAGTATAGTAGGGAAACTGCCGCACCTTATATGCGGGATGGGAGGGCACGGCCATATGCACCAACAGGGCAAGGGCCAGAGACGCCAGGGGAAGTAATACCCGCCAATCAAAATAGAGCCGCGGCGCACCCAGGGCTTTGTCCTTTTCTGCCGCATTTGCCGCGCCGGTCGCTTGTACTGCATCCGCCATTCTTGTACTCCTCTATTAAAATTCTTATTATTTACATGTTTTTACTAAGATATAATGCCTATATATTAACTAGGAATATAAGACAATGTCAATAAGAATTCCTAAAAAAACTAAATAAAATTACCCCGGTTGATTAGTTCTTCTATAATATGCAGCCAGCTTCTGAGCCGCCTCTTCCAGGATCACCGGCTGTTCAAACACGCTAATCCCCGCCAGTTCAAGCTGCTTCCGCGCCCCGGGGCCAATCTTCGCCGCCAAGACCGCGGTGCAGTCCCGGAGGGCCTCCACACAGGAGGCCAGCCCCGATTCGGAATGGTGACCTCCGCTTTCACAAAGTGGGGTCACCGTGCGCCGCTCCACGGGTACAAAGGTTCCGTCCGGTTGAATATCTACTATATAAAACCCGTTGGAACGGCCAAAATGTTCGGTCACCAATATACCGTCGATACTTGCCGCCGCGACTCTCCATCCCATGATACGCTCCTAAATGTTTGGCGCCAACTCACTCCGGATAACGCCTGATTCTAATGCCAATAAATATTTACCCCACTTGCCTGCCCAATCGCGCAGTTCCTGTATTCCCAGGGGCGCCGGTGTTTTTGAATCAGTATGGGTTGCTATTTTTTCGGCAAGGCTCGTGTACACCTTTGCCTGTGCGGAATCCGGGGCCGCTTCTATCGTCGTTTTTCCCTGAAGTTCGCACTGGGTTACGGTGACCGAGCGCGGTATATATTCTATCACCTGGGTTTTGGTTACCTCCACAAAATCGTCTATGATCTCCTTCGCATAGGGCTGATTTACCGAATTGGCTATGAGCCCGCCGAGCAGGGCTCCCCCAGAATTGGAATATTTCTGTATGCCCTTAAAAAGATTGTTGGCGGCATAGAGGGCCATGAAGTCGGCGGAGGAAACGGTAAACACATGCTCCGCGATTCCTTCCCGGATGGGCACGGCAAACCCGCCGCAGACCACGTCCCCAAGCACGTCGTAGATCACAAAATCCAGATCCAGTTCCTCAAAGATACGCTGCTGCTTAAACAGTTCCACCGCCGTGATGATACCCCGTCCCGCGCAGCCCACACCCGGCGCAGGCCCCCCCGCTTCCACGCAGTAGATGCCGTTAAACCCCTTGTAGATAACCTCGTGGGCATTCACCTGGTTTTTTTCCCGCAGGGTATCCAATACCGTGGGGATATAGGTCCCGTCCCGCAGGGTGTTGGTGGAATCGCTCTTGGGGTCGCAGCCGAACTGCATCACCTTGTACCCCAATTTGGAGAGGGCGGCGCTGAGATTTGAGGTGGTGGTGGATTTCCCTATGCCGCCCTTGCCGTAAATTGCGATTTGCTTTGCTTTAGTTGCCATTGTCAATCCTTTTAGTAGTGATTATAGACTCGCCCGTTCCAGGGGATCGAAAAGCTGGGTAGACAGGTACCGTTCTCCCGTATCCGGAAGCAGGGCGACCACCAGCTTGTTTTCAAATTCCTCCCGGCGGGCCACCTGGACTGCCGCAAAGGCCGCAGCCCCTGAGGATATACCCACCAGGAGCCCTTCCTTTGCCGCCAGACGCTGGGCGGCGCTGTACGCTTCCTCGGAACGAACCTTGTACACTTCATTATATATAGAAGTATTTAGCACCTGCGGCACAAAGCCCGCGCCGATACCCTGAATCTTATGGGGTCCCGGCGCCGACCCGGAAAGTACCGGCGAATCAAAGGGCTCCACCGCGGTGATATACACCCCGGGATTTTTCGCCTTCAGGGCTTCCCCGACGCCGGTTATCGTTCCGCCGGTGCCGACCCCGCCCACAAAGGCGGCAATCTTCCCCTCGGTATCTCGCCAAATTTCCTCCGCCGTGGTCCGCCGGTGGATATCGGGGTTTGCCGGATTGTTGAACTGCTGGGGGATAAAAGAATCGGGAATCTGGGCGTTCAGTTCCTCCGCCTTCCTGATAGCCCCCTTCATGCCGTCCTTGCCGGGGGTAAGCACCAACTCGGCGTTCAGGGCCGCCAGAAGCTTCCGCCGTTCCACGCTCATGGTATCCGGCATGGTCAGGATGATCCGGTAGCCCTTTGCGGCGGCCACAAAGGCGAGTCCCACCCCGGTATTGCCGCTGGTGGGCTCGATAATCACCGTTCCCTTTTTAAGAAGTCCCTTTTTCTCGGCATCCTCGATCATAGAAAGGGCAATCCGGTCCTTGACGCTGCCGGCGGGGTTAAAATATTCAAGTTTGACCACCAGCCGGGCCTTAAGCCCCAGTCCTTCGCTAAAGCGCCCTACCTCAAGAAGGGGGGTATTTCCTATCAGCTCGGTCAATGAATGTGCTATTTTTGCCATACTCTATCCTTTCCTGTATAATATTTGTAAGTCTATGGAAAAACTAGGAATTAGTCAAGGTCTTTTACAAAATTTTTTTTTGGCAAATCGTTGTTTTTCACTTGACAAATACGTTTGCTTCAGATAATATCCTATTAAATTGATAGGCATTATATCTTTATATGCCTATCAAAAAAATAGGAGATGAATATGAAAAAGCGTGTTTTATGTGTTGTTCTCGCATTGGCTGTCCTTGCCCCCACCCTTATGGCGGGAGGGAAAAGCGAAGGCCAAAGCCAGGCTAAGGCGTCCGGGGAGCTTACCCCGTTCCGGCTTGGGCACCTGAACTCCACCGCCCACCTTTTGGCCTTTGTGGCCCAGGAGGAAGGCTTCTTTAAGGAAGAGGGCCTCGCGGCGGAGTTGACCCAGTTTTCCAGTGCGGCGGAACTTGCGGCGGGGCTGGAATCCAACAAGCTGGATGTGGCCTTTATCGGTTCCGTACCGGCTATTACCTTTCAGGCCACCGGGCATGACCTTACCATTTTCGGCGGGGCCATGACCAACGGCCATGGATATGTGATCAAAAGTGAATTGGTTCCCGCCGGTTATAAGGAAGGGGATATCGGCATTTTCAGGGGCCGGAATATTGCCTCGGTGAAAAACAGCGTTCAGGATTATGAACTGCTGGTATTGCTTAAAAATAACAACCTGACTATCGGTAAGGATGTTAATGTTGTTTACTTCAATAGTCAGACCGAAGCCTACAATGCCCTCCAGAACAAGGAAATAGACGCGGTCTCCGTGTATTCACCCTACGCGTCCCGCGCAAGGAGTGATGGGCACACGGTGGTTTATTACTGCAACGAAAAAACTGAGTTCCAGGATCAGCCCTGCTGCCGTCAGGTGGCTTCCACTCCCGCCCTCAAGGCGAACCCCGCTTTGTTTCAGGCTGCGGAACGGGCTTTTCTCAAGGCGTATAAATTTTCCCAGGAAAATCATGCCAAGACCGTTGATGATGTGAATAAATATATTCCCCTTGCCCGTGACCTGGTGGAATATGAAGTATACGGCGGCCACAGTGTTTCTAAGCCCGATCCTGACAAGACGGGGACGGTGGCCCTCAAGGAAGGGGTGGTGAACTTTGGGTATACCAATGATTATGATATTGAGCCGCTCTATAACACGGCCATATATAAAGCCGCTCTGGATGAACTGGTGAAGGCAAATCCCAACGATACAATTTATGCCGAACTGGTTACCCACTTCAATCAGTATCAATAAGAAAAATGGATCCTCTGAGGCAGCCGCGGTGAAACCGTTTCATTTCCTCCACGCTGCGGCGGCCTCTTTTTATCCGGGGAAAAGTGATGTATAAGATTGAAGTTGACAAGGTGGGCGTCTCGTATGATGAAGGGAATAAACGCTTTACTGCCCTGAGTGATATATCCTTCACCGTAGAGCCGGGACAATTTATCAGTATCATTGGATCCTCGGGCTGCGGCAAAAGCACCCTCCTCTCTGTTTTGGGGGGGCTTAGAATGCCAAGCAGCGGGAAGGTAATTATCGACGGCGCTCCGGTGACCGGGCCGGGAAAAAACCGCGGCACTGTTTTTCAGCATTATTCTCTTTTCCCCTGGATGAGCGCCAGGAACAATGTCGCATTCGGTATAAAACATTCAACGATAAAATTGCCCCGCAAGGAAATTGGGAATCGTGCGGATAGGTTTCTTGAAAAAGTGGGACTTGAAAACTTTAAGGATAAATATCCCGGTCAACTTTCAGGGGGCATGAAGCAGCGGGTTGCGATTGCCCGCGCCCTGGCAATGGACACGGAAATACTGCTTATGGACGAACCCTTCGGCGCGGTTGATGCGAAAAACCGTACCCTGCTCCAGGAACTGTTGCTTAAACTGTGGGAAGGAAACGGGGACGATATTATATTTCCCTTCGATTTAACAAACAATGAACCAATTGCTCAGCCTGTCAGGGAACGGAAGACCGTGGTGTTTGTAACCCACGATATTGACGAGGCCATTCTTATGTCCGACCGGATCATCATGTTTACCAACAGCCCCGGCAGAATTTCCAAGGAACTGGAAGTTCCCTTTAAGCGTCCCCGCAGCCGGGCGGCCCTGGTACAGACTGCGGAGTATACGCGGCTCCGCAATGAACTCCTCACCCTGTTTTATAAAGATTTCGGGAGCGATATATGAGGCGTTTTCTGCGGGCCGCGCATGGACTGTTTATTATCTTTCTCTTAATTCAATTATTGCCGGATAAAATAAACAAAGAATCTTTTGCGAATTACAGTATCGCCTTTGCATCCGCCCTGGAAATTTTAATCCTGGCGGTTTCCTGTTTCACTAAAAAAGAAAAGTCTAATCTCATCATTGATATTGTAAGTTTTGTATATGTATTTCTGATACTCTGGACATTAGGTACTGCAAAATTTAATCTGCTCAAGGCATCATTTTTCCCGCCCCCCGGAGCGGTGTTTGAACAGGCCATTCGTGACGGCAGCGCAATCTTTGTAAATATCAGGACATCCCTCGGCATTGTGGTGGAAGGATATGTTTTGGCTGTGGTTATTGCCATACCCCTGGGTCTTTTTTTGGGGTGGAGTGTCCGCATGGGAAACACCGCCACTTATATTTCAAAATTTCTGGGTTCCATACCGCCGGTAGTATATATACCCTACGGCATTGCCCTGCTTCCCACATTCCGTTCGGTTTCGGTGATGGTAATATTTCTTGCGTCCTTTTGGCCTGCCCTGGCGGGAACCATGAGCGGCGTCCTCAATGTGGAACGGCAGATAATTGATTCGGCCAGAAGTCTTACGGTCAATAAACTTGCCATGCTTTTTCAAATAATACTGCCCGCAAGCCTGCCGCAAATTTTTATCGGGTGTAATCAGGGCCTAAGCGTTTCTTTTATACTGCTTACCTCCGCCGAAATGATAGGCGCCCGCAGCGGGTTGGGCTATTATGTGAAAAATTTTTCCGACCTGGGGGATTACACCCGGATTATTGTTGGGGTTCTGGTAATCGGCATTGTGGTTACCGTGATCGTGTTCTTTTTTAACAAACTACAACGTTTTTTATTACGCTGGAAATCGTAAGGAGGAGGATTATGAATTCAAAACAGATTATCGAGGCATTACTGGAACTCAAACCAACTCCTCGGCAGCCTGCGTCCCTTATGTCCGCCGGGGCGTGGGCATTAAACAGTAATGGGGTAAGTTTGGAAAAGGCCCTTGCTCAGCCGCCTGAACAGACGGCGGATATTCTGTACCGTGCCTATAACGAAGCTGAGTCCGACATTATCTGGGCAATGTCCGGGTATAACAATTTGCTTATCGGGGCCATAGGGGGTACAATAAAATTCCGCACCAAAGGAACCCCCGACGTTATTGAAACCTTTATCAAAAAACCGTCTGATGTTGACAGTATTAATACGGACGCTGTAAAAAACGATGAACGCATCCAAACGCTGTTGAAGGTAACCTATCTATTAGCAAAAAAGGTGAAGGGTGAAAATCATGTGGCTCTGACACGCTGGGGTCCCTTTACCCTGGCCGGCCTTTTATACGGCGCGGAAAACCTGATGCGTGATATATACCGCAATCCCGAATCGGTTCATCATATTCTGGATTTTACCGCCGATCTATACCTGAAATACGCCCAACTCTACATTGATAACGGCGTAGATTTTTTCCTCTTGGCCGAACCGAGTTCCTCCGGGGATATGATTTCGAGAAAACATTTTGAAGTTTTTGCGTTACCGGCCTTTAAGAAAATATTTACCGAACTCCGTAAAAAAAACGTACGGACAGCGCTTCACATCTGCGGGAACATTGAAAACCGCCTGGACCTTCTGACCGGCATCGGCGCCGAACTTATTTCGGTGGATTATAAAGTGAGCTTAAAAAAGTGCAGAGATATTTTTAATGGTAAAACAGCCTTTGCGGGCAACATGAACCCCGTAGCTATTATGCAGCGGGAAACACCCGAGGGGGTAGCGAAGGCATGCGGTGAATGTATCGCCGCCGCCGGTGTTGGTCCGGGATACCTTCTTATGCCTGGCTGTGATATCCCGCCCACCACACCCACACCAAACATACAAGCCATGACCAAAACCGGAAGATCATATAAATTTGGAGGAATTTTATGAGTAATGTATCAAAAGGCGCTTTAGCGACAAAGGTCGCCCCTAAGCGGGAGGACCGTCTCCATTCGTGTATCACCTATGGGGGAACCCTTTGCGGTTTGCGGCAGCAGCTCGGCTGCGGCTGCCTTAATGACGGAGAGCGTGAATTTTCCCAGGGGAACATCTGCCTCATGCTGCCGGGGATAGCCATGCTGAACAGCCTGCCGGATAATGTGGTCCTCATGCACGGGGCGGTGGGCTGCGGGGTGTGTTCCCATTCCCAGAATGCCAATACCCGCTCCGGCAACGCCCAGCGTTTCGGCGCCATCAAGGACGGCATCTGGCTCTCCACCGCCATGAACGAAGCGGATGTTATAGGCGGCGGAGAAGGAAAACTGCGGCGCGCTATTATCGAAGCGGACAGGGTATACCGGCCCAAAACCATAACGGTGGTGGCAAGCTGCGTACCGGGAATTACCGGGGATGATGTGGACGGGGTAATTGATAATGTACAGCCCCTGGTTCAGGCACGGGTTATTCCGGTGCACTGCGAAGGATTTAAAACCAAGATATGGGCAACAGCCTACGATGCGGTTTACCACGGCCTGGCGGGACAGATGCTGGAGAACCCTGAGTGGCAGACAAAAATCGTGGAAGATGATTTGGACACCTTCAAAATTGAACAGCTTAAAAAATACACGGTAAATCTTTTTAATGTATCAAGCATGGGAAAGGTTGATGAGGACGAGCTTTCAAGGCTGCTTGGCTGTCTTGGCTATCAGGTAAATGTGTTTCCGGTGTTCGCGGAGCCGGAAAAAAATGTACCGCATCAAGTATGCGGCACTGAGTATCAGCACCTGTCCCACCCACGACGATTATTTTCTTAAGTTTTTTGAAAAGGAATATAATATCCCCTACATTCTCAAACATATGCCTATCGGTATTGAGAATACCAATGAATGGCTCCGTGATGTGGGCCGGTTTTTCCATAAGGAAGCGGCAACAGAGAAACTCATAGAAACAGAAAACGCGAAGCTCAATGCGGGTCTGGCAAAGTACCGTGACGCGTTCAAGGGGAAAAAAGTTTTTGTCAACGCCGGAGAATTTCGTGCCCTGGCTACCGCAAACCTGCTCGTAGAACTGGGATTTGAAATTGCCGCCGTGCGTTCCTTTCATCATGATGAGTTTGCTTTGGAGGAATATGAAAAGCTCCAAAAAATCGCCGGTGATTTCCCCTTTAATGTGGCGAACTGCCAGCCCTTTGAGGAAGCGAATCTCCTTAAAAAAATAAAACCCGATCTGTTTCTGGGACACTGGAACGGCAATTCTACCGCGGCAAAACTGGGCATCCCCTCCCATGTAATTTATAATACCGGCCTTTCGTATATCGGATACAAGGGCGCCTACGAAATCGCCCGCCGGCTTTATAGGCAGCTTTCAAACCCTGTTTTTGCGCAGAAATTAAGCAAATATGTGCGGCTCCCCTACCGTGAAACATGGTATGCGGAGGATCCCTTCAAGTACATCAAA
>BNUR01000086.1 GCA_025997495.1 Spirochaetia bacterium
CGGTTTAATACCGCGCCCCTTGGGGCGGTTAAACTGGGGGTGTGGGGGATTTGTTCCCCCACGTACTCAAAGATTTCAAGGAGAAATCTTCGATACCGCAGGGCTTGCCCTGCGGTTATTCATTTTCTTTGATTTTCCGCAAACAGATTACAAAGGGAGTTGCGGTAGGCGCAGTAAAGTGATAGGGTGTGTAAAAACTTTCATTATAAACGATGAGGAAGGCTACGATGGGATTTCGTGATGATTTTGTGTGGGGCGGCGCTTCCGCCTCTTATCAGGTAGAGGGCGCCGCTATGGAAGACGGACGGGGTCCTTCGGTATGGGATATGTTCTGTAAAGAGCCGGGGCGCATCCTTGACGGATCCAGCGGGGAGACCGCCTGTGATCATTATCACCGGTATCAGCAGGATGTGGATATCATGAAAGAGATAGGTTACCAAGCCTACCGGTTTTCCCTCGCCTGGCCGCGGATCATCCCCGACGGGGATGGGAAGGTGAATGAAAAGGGGATCGATTTTTATGACCGCCTTCTGGACAGTCTTGCTGCGGCGGAAATTACCCCCTATGTTACGCTCTTCCATTGGGACTACCCCTATGCTCTGTTCCGTAAGGGAGGCTGGCTCAATCCCGACAGCCCCAAATGGTTTGCCGAGTATGTTTCGGTGGTGGCAAAGCGGTTGGGGGATCGGCTCCCCTATATCTTCACCTACAATGAGCCCCAATGTTTTATCGGCCTTTCCTACGACACCGCCGAACATGCGCCGGGCTTACATTATCCCATCTGGGATACCCTGCTCATGCTGCACAATGTCCTGTTGGGGCACGGCCTCGCAGTCCAGGCATTGCGCAGTAGTGCTCCCAAAACGCAGATCGGTTATGCCCCCACGGGAAGCGCCCATTTTCCCGCTACGGACAGTGCGGAGGATAGGGAGGCAGCACGGAAGGCTTACTTCGCCGTGGAGGAACGGCCCTTCTGGTCGGTATCGGTGTGGAGTGATCCGGTTTTTCTTGGCCGCTACCCGGAAGAACTTTTGAAAAAATACGGACAGTACATGCCCGCCATAGGGCCGAATGATATGAAGATCATCAGCAGTAAGTTGGATTTTCTGGGGCAGAATATTTACAATGGATCACCGGTACGCTCCGATGGAAAGGGCGGCTATGAATATCCCAAACGGAAAACCGGGTATGACTTTACTGCGGCTAAGTGGCCGGTTACCCCGGAGTCCCTGTACTGGGGGCCGAAGTTCCTAAAGGAGCGGTACGGGGCGCCGCTTTACATCACCGAAAACGGCCTTTCCTGCCATGACACGGTTTCCCTGGACGGGAAGGTTCACGACCCTGCCCGTATCGACTTTCTTCACCGCTACCTCAGAGAACTGCGCAGGGCTTCGGAGGACGGTGTGGATATCCGGGGTTACTTTCACTGGTGTGTTACCGACAACTTTGAATGGGCCAAGGGCTATACCGACCGTTTCGGCATGGTGTACTGCGATTTTGGAACCCAGGAACGGATACTTAAAGATTCTGCCTACTGGTACCGGGATGTGATCCGAACCAATGGGAAGGATCTTTAAAAGTATTGCGCCATGAATATAGCATTTGGCCATACCAATATGGATCTGGATTGCCTCGGTTCACTGATTCTTGTCAAAAAGCTCTTTCCCGATTACCGCATGGTGCGTAGCAGGATCATTCATCCTGTCGCGCAGAATCTCTACCACTTTTACGAGAAGTATTTTGATTTTTTAAATCCCAGGGATCTTGAGGGTGAGGCGATTGAAAATATCATCATTGTGGATACCTGCGTTGCAGAACGGGTTAAGGAATATTTTTCGTACATTCGGAATTCAGACCCTAAGATACGGGTTTTCGATCATCATCCCCTTGAAAATTGTGATATCCTGGGCGCCTGTCTTGAGGGGGGGGAGTTTGGCGCCAATACATCTCTCTTGGGAAAGATGGCTATGGAACGGGGGATACGGCTGCATAGTGAAGAGGCCACCATTGCCCTTACGGGAATCTATGCGGACACAGGCAGGATGATTCACGAAAATGTGTGCCGGGACGATTTTGAAGTGGCCGCCTGGCTTTTGGATATGGGGGCCTCCCTTAAATTGGTGAAGTCCTTTCTGGAAACTATCATAGAGACTGACCAGCTTGTGGCCCTGAATCAGTTGCTGTTGGTGATGAATACCCGGTTTATCCAGGGGCATCAGATATTGTTGAGCTATCTTGACCTTCCCGAAAATGTTCCGGGCCTTGCGGCGGTGGTGGAAAAAATTATGGATATTGAAAATCCCGACGCTTACTTTGCGGTTTTTTTTATCCAGAAGAGTAAAACTATTTTTATCATCGCCCGCAGCCAGAAAGAAAAGATCGACCTCCACGAATTGCTCCATATTTATGGCGGCGGGGGGCATCAGCTTGCGGCATCGGCAAAAATTATGAACCGGGAGGGGCCGGCGTTTTATGATGAGTTTTGCGGCTATCTGGAGCAGTCCCTCGCGCCGGCTACCCGTGCAAGGGATATCATGTCCGAAACGGCTTTTTCGGTGGGCGAAAAAATGAGCCTCATAGACGCCTCGCTGTTTCTGGAGAAGGCAGATCTTTCCGGCGTTCCCGTGGTGGATGAAAAGGGGCAGGTGACGGGGTTCATCAGCCTGCGGGATATTATGAAAGGGCGCAAGGCGGGGGTGATGAAGGCGCCGGTCAGCGCCTATATGTCCAAGCCGGCCATTTCCGCGGAGGCTTCAGTTACCATGCGGGAAATCGAACGTATCTTTTATAAGTATCACATCGGCAAGCTGCCCATTGTGGAGACCGGCCGGCTCCGGGGTATTCTTACCCGCTGGGATTTTTTGGGATACAAAAAGCGTCAGTCAGGCGCGGTAAAGTGATGGCTAATACTTTTTTTTCCGATATGGTAAGCAACCGGCTGAGCCCGGCAGCGGTCCTGGATATATCCAAAGGCGGCAAGGTGCTGGTTATCAGCGATTTCCACATGGGCTGCGGCCGCCGGGACGATCTTGCCCAGAACGGCATCCTCCTTTCGGAGATGTTGGAACACTATTATTTGAGCGGCGGCTGGAACATTGTCTTAAACGGGGATATTGAGGAACTGCAGCGCTTTTCCCTGGGGGGTATCAGGGAGCGCTGGCCGCAACTGTATGCCATTTTTGATAAATTTCATACCCAGGGGCGGCTGTATAAAACCCTGGGGAACCATGATGAGCAGCTTGTCTTTGAAAAGAAGTACCCGTATCCGCTGTATGAGGCGGTGCTGATTGAGACCGGGCTTGTCCCCCTCTATGTGTACCACGGACATCAGTCTTCCCAGGTGTACACCAATTATAACAAGCTCCTGCGGATTGGGATTCGCTATCTCCTTAAACCCCTGGGGGTCAGGAATATTTCCTCCGGCCGCAGCCCCTTCAGGCGTTTCCATGTGGAAAAGCAGGCCTATGATTTTTCCCTGGAGCATAACTGTATCTCCATTATCGGCCATACCCACCGTGCCCTCTTTGAATCCCTGGGCCGCTTTGAATTTATTAAATTTGAGATCGAGCGCCTCTGCCGTGATTATCCCGCCTCCGAGGGTGAAGAACGTGATCGGATCGCCGCGGAGGTAAGGGCTTTGCGCCGTGATTTAGGAAAGCTGAAACGATCGGAAAAGCGGAATGCCATGCGGCAGAGTCTTTACGGGGATGATATTCCCGTGCCCTGTCTCTTCAATTCGGGGAGCGCCATCGGCAGAAAGGGTATTAACGCTATTGAACTGGACAAGGAAAAAATAGCATTGGTGTACTGGTTTGTGCAGGGGGAGGGGAAAAAATTTGTCAGCCGGGGCCGCTATCCGGTATACATTCTGCCCGGGAAGCGGTATTGCAGAACGGTGCTGAACCAGGATCTGTTTTCGTATATTAAGGCCAGGATAGAATTGCTGGGGAATTTCGCAGGGATTAATCCGGATGCGTTTGGAAGATCAGAACTTTAGTTCTCCGGCCCCCACCGGGCGGATACGGATAGGAGTGACCGCCCCGGCGCTCATTTCAAGATAATTTTCTCCGGCATAGTCCGGGAAAGCGGCCTTCACCCCGGCGATAAAGGAAGCCTTGTCTTTGGATGTTACAGCCAGTTCCTTCACCCTTTGGAGTCAGACCGAAGGTCTGAATGGTCTGCCGTTTAATAGGGATTTTTTGCAGCATCAAGTGCAAGAGGCTCCTAGTCTGCCTTACGGTGTGGGTTTCCTACGCGGCAAAGGATGTGATGGGCAAACTCTTTGCCTGCTTTTTTATCATCTGCCTGTTTATCACTTCCGGTTACAAGATGAAAACAATACCTTCGCTACCTGCGGGGCTTTTGGTAGACATCCCAACTGGTTTTGATCAGGGTGTCCAGGTCCGAATTGTTCGCGGTCCAATGCAGCAGTTCATGGGCCTTTTTAGAGGCAGCGGTAAGTTTGGCGGGGTCCCCGGCGCGGCGGCCAACAATCCTTGCGGGGATGGGCTTGCCGGTGATACGCCGGGCAGCCTCGACAATCTCCAGCACCGAAATGCCGGACTCGCTGCCCAGGTTTACGGTGATGCTCTTATCATTTTTGCTGGTGTACTCCAGGGCGGCGGCGTGGGCTATGGCAAGGTCGCTTACGTGTACATAGTCACGGACACCGGTACCGTCCGGGGTGTCGTAATCATTCCCGAAAATTTGTACCGTTTCCCGCATCCCGCAGGCGGCTTCCATGATGACCGGGATGAGGTTCGCAGGATTACTCTCAAGCCCTTTGATCCTGCCCTTAACATCGTAGCCTGCGGCGTTGAAGTACCGGAGGGCGGCGAAACGGATACCCTTGAGCTTGTCGTACCAGCCCAGGAAGCGTTCAATTTCCAGTTTGGTGAAGCCGTAATAGCTTTCCGGATTGGTTGGGTGCGCCTCGTCAATGGGGAGATATTCCGGCTGGCCAAAAACCGCGGCGCTGGAGGAAAAAATAATGTTTTTGATGTTCCCTTCCACCGCGGCGTTCAGGATATTGATGGTACCGTTGATATTATTTACCGAATACTTTTCGGGATTCACCATGGATTCCCCCACGGCCTTAAACGCGGCCAGATGGACCACGGCGTCAAAGCCTCCTCTTCGGCCCGATGCAGCACGGGACAGGCCGGTGTAGTCCAGGATGTCCCCGTGGATGAATTCCGCTTCGGGAAAGAGGTTTTCCCGTTTTCCGCTGGAGAGGTTATCAAAGACCGTTACTCCATGGCCCCGGTCCAGAAATTCCCGCACAACATGGCTGCCGATGTATCCGGCGCCGCCGACAATTAATGTTTTCAATTTATACTCCCCTTTCTAACAGTATCAGTATTTTACCTTTCCTGGAACTTTAGTTCTCCGGTACCCACCGGGCGAATACGGATCGGGGTGACGGCTTCGCTTCCGAAAACTCCTTCCATTCTTACTTTGTAGGCGTCCATACAGTTCAGGGGGATATATGCCTGGATGGCTCCGGCGAATCCCCCGCCATGGACACGGCAGGCGCCGGAACCTGATGTCTCGGTTTCAATAAAACTGCGGGTGAGGGCCAGGGCTGTTGAAACTCCCTGTTCTCCGGGATGTTTAGGCGCGTAGATATTCTGCAAAAGTTCCCAGGAGGAGTCACCGGATTGGTTTACCATGCCCAGGTAGTCAACGATAGCTTTCTCCCTGGCTTTTCCGTCGGCGGCGTTGGCGTTAGCCGCCTCCAGGGCGAGCAGCATGGCGTCCACCCGCTTGTTTTCGGTAAAGAAGTGTATGGCCCGCAGTAGCGCCCGATCCCCGGCGGTCCTTCGTATTTCAACGGCATGGGCCAGGACTTCCCCGGGGTCTACTTCCCGGAGAACCGTCTTGCCGAAAAAAGCCGCCACGGCCTTCATTTCTGCGGGGATGGCAGCGTAATCTTCCGTCAGGTCCGCATGGCTCCCGTGGGTATCCACCACACAAAGAGCATACCCCGCAGCGGTTAAATCAAGATGTATCTGTTTAACTTTGGGCTGGTCCTCAAAATCAATGGCCACCGCTCCTCCGAAGGCGCAGGCGATCTGATCCATCAGGCCGCAGGGTTTTCCGAAGTAGGTGTTTTCTGCAATCTGCCCGATTTGGGCCAACTCCAGGGCGGATCGTTCGCCCCCGCCGTAGAGGCTGTCGAAGATGCGGGCAAAGAGGACCTCCACCGCAGCCGAGGACGAGAGCCCCGAGCCGGGTAGTACCGTGGACGCCGCGTTGGCGGTAAAGCCCCCTACCGTCACCCCTCGCCGGGTCAATTCTGCCGCGATACCCCGGACAAGGGATTCGGTAGTTCCCCGTTCTTCGCTTTTGCTTTTCAGATCCGTCAAATTTACCGACACATCAGGGTAGCCTGCGGATCGGAAGAAAACTTTTTTATCCCGCCGGGGCGCAGCTATGGCAACCGAATCTAACTGTATGGAAGCGGCGAGAACCTTGCCCCGGTTATGGTCGGTATGGTTGCCCCCCAGTTCGGTGCGGCCGGCGGCGGTAAACACCCGGAGCGGGCCATGGGTTTCCGGGAAATCCTTTACAGGGAAGCCCTGGGGGTCCAGTATCCCCTCAATTAACCCGGCATAACGGCGCCGTGCGGTTTCTACGGAGGCTGGTCCGTAGAGATTTTCAAAAATAGCGGCGGCCTCGGCGGTTTGCATAGTTTCAAGCAGTATTTTTCCGGTCATAAAAAATTTTCCCTTCCGGTAATTATAGCGGAAGAAGAAAAAATTGTAATGGTACTCAAGTACCGATTACACCGGGTAAAACAGTACTTTTGTAACTGTACAATCTTAAAAAACCGCATGATTCTGTAATCATGAAAGGACCACTATTAGTAGTACTGGCGGCGGGCATGGGCAGCCGCTATGGCGGGTTAAAACAAATTGACCGTCTCGGGCAATCCGGCGAGGTGTTGCTGGATTATTCTGTCTTTGACGCCTTGCGGGCCGGGTTTAAGAAAGTTGTGTTTATCATCCGGCATGATATTGAAAAGGATTTCAGGGAAATTGTGCTCGATCGGATGGGCGCCCATATTGACTATGCGCTGGCCTATCAGGAATTGTCCAGCCTTATCCCCGATGAAATAGCACGGGCAGCAAAAGCGAATGGCAGAACAAAACCCTGGGGTACCACCCATGCCCTGCTCTGTGCGGAGAAATGCATAGACGCTCCCTTCGCGATTATCAACGCCGATGATTTTTACGGCAGGGAAGCCTTTGAGGTCATGGGCAGCTATTTGAATTCAGCGGTAATAAAGGAAGGCGCCATCGTACCGTATGATATTGAAAAAACCCTGAGCCCCCGTGGAACCGTTACCCGTGGGGTCTGCGAACTGGTACGTTCGGGTAAAATCGCCGGTGAGTATCTTGCTTCGGTGGATGAGCTTATGGCCATTGAGGAAACGGAAGGGGGCATCATTAATACCGACCCGGATGGCAGGGTGCGGAAACTGCCCCGGGGTACGCCGGTATCCATGAACTTTTGGGGCTTTCCCCCGGATATTTTCCCCGCTTTTAAGCGCTACTTTGACGCCTTTCTGAAGGAGTCCGGCGGCGAACCGAAAAGCGAATGTTATCTCCCCAGGGCGGCGGACTGGTTTATTAAGGAAGCTATTCTGCGTTTCCGTGTTCTCAGGGCATCCTCCGAATGGTTCGGGATTACGTATAAGGAGGACAAGGAAATGGCGGTGAACCATATTAAGGAATTGGTTGACCGGGGCGTGTATCCTGGGCGGCTCTGGACATAAATTTTTAACGGAGGAACAAATGATCTTAGAAAAAACAGTTTCGATCATATTCGGCGGCGTGGTATTTTTAGCCATTCTGATATTCGGCGGGTGCGGGAGCGGTCCTAAAACGGTACAGCCCGCAGAAGAAAACTATGCGGGCTATCTCTTTGCCTATTTTACGGGAAATGAACAAGCGGAGGAACAGCTCCACTTTGCCATAAGCACGGGGGATGACCCGTTTACGTTTAAGGCACTGAACAACAATGAAGCTATTATCGATTCTGCGGACATCAGCGAGATGGGCGGTATTCGGGATCCCCACCTTATCCGGGGGGAGGACGGAACGTTTTTCATGGTCATGACTGACATGGCTTCTTCCCGGGGCTGGGACTCCAACCGGGGAATCATCCTGTTGAAATCGGAAAACCTTTTAGACTGGACCAGTTCCCGGATTAATTTCAGAGCCGCATTCGGGGAAAATGAGGCATTCAAAACCATCGACCACGCCTGGGCGCCCCAAAGCATCCGGGATCCTGCGGCGAAAAAATACATGGTCTACCTTTCTATGGCGAACGAAGGCGAATCATTGCCCCTTACCTTTTACTACGCCTATGCCAATAGCGATTTTACCGCACTGGAAGCCCCACCGGTAAAATTCTACGATGCCTTCGACGAAGCGGGGAACAGGGCCTGGGCTATTGATGCGGACATTCTGCCCTATAACGGGAAATATTATCTGTTTTACAAAACGGAAAACTCCGGCAACAATATTGCCCTGGCAATCTCCGATACCATCACCGGCCCCTATACCCTGGTGAACAGGAACATTGACAAAACCGATTCCCCGGTTGAAGGCTGCAGCACCTACCGTCTGTACAATACGGACACCTACGTGTTGATGTACGATGTGTACACCACGGGAAACTATGAATTCACCACGACAAAGGATTTTGAAACCTTCGAGGCGGTTCAAAGCAGCCTTGATTTCCGGCCCCGGCATGGGTCGGTTATCCCCATCACCCAAACGGAAATGGACGCACTCAAGGGTAAGTGGGGCGGCGGTAAATAGTAATATCGTTCTTAAGCAAAAACGCAGGAAGAATTAAACCACAAATCAGAACACAAAGGAAGAGGGGAAAGAAGGGTTATCGAATCTTCCTTTGTGTGGTTCCATGTACTAAAATGCATACCGGCGAAAGAATAATTAACCAAGAATAGGAGAAGAATTTACACAAAGGACACAAAGGAATGGCACAAAGGAACACGAAGGGAAGAGAAAAAGATCTGGAACCCTCCTTTCTCCTCCTCTTCCTTCTCTTTTCTTCACCTTTGTGTCCTTCGTGTCCTTTGTGTCCATAAATTCTTCCTCTTCTTCTATTACCATGTTTTGTTCCGCAATGCCGCCAACTCCTCCGCAGTGATGGGAATAATGGACCCGTGCCGCGGGTGGAAATCCAGGGAACTTTCGACAACCGTGAAGGTTTCAAAATCTTCGGTGGTGGTAAATTCATACCAGCCGCCGTTGTACACATCGTACATAAGGACGTAGGTATCGGTGTTGTATAGCCGGTAGGTACCGCAGCCTTCTACTGCCGATCCCGTTTTATCCACATTGTTGTTCACCATTTTGTAGGGGCCGGTAATGGTATCGGATACCGTCATGGCAATATTGTTACCCGCGTTTTCCGTTTTGTGAAACAGGTAGTATTTACCGTTGAAAGGGCAAATGTCCGCGTCAATCGCCTGGATGTTATAGAACTGTTGGGGGACCCCTTCCAGAGCCGTAAAATCACTATTAGCGTAGGCGTAGTAGAAGGTGAGCAGGAGCTGCCCGTCGTTTATATTGTCATCCCACTGTTGATTGGCGATGGTCAGGTAGACCATATATTTTCCGGCAGCCGGGTCCCAAATGGTTTGCGGAGCCCAGGCGCGGTTGACCGTGTTGAACCGGGAGTCAAGCGGCCCAAAGACATTCCTGAAATTTATTTTGCTGTGGGTCCAGTCCAGGAGATTGTCCGATTTCGCAAGGATAATGCCCCGGTTGGATGTCCAGCCTTTGGAACTCGCCATGTCGGTAAGGACCATGTAGAACTTTCCATCTTCCCCCCGTATCAGGTGCGGGTCCCGAATGCCCCCCATTTCGCTGATGCTTGCCGAGGGGATGACCGATTTATTGCCGTTTAGGGCCTTAAACGTAAAGGGTGTTGCCCCATCGCTTACGGCAAAGTGGAGCTGTTCATCCGCCTGGGCGTTCCCCGTGAAATAGGCAAATAGATATCCCGCATAGCCTTCATCTTCACCAATAGAAATCGTAAAGGCCTTCGTATCGTGTGTGGAACCCTTCGTAATGGTTGCCGTTAAGGTAACATTCACTTTTCCATTGCCGTGGGTGTTCAGTGTAACTTTTCCGTCATTACCAAGCCGGGCGGTATTGCTTGAACTCCAGGTAATAACTGAATGTTCGGTCCCGGTTACCGGAAGCGTCAAATCACTGCGAAGGTTATCAAGCCGGCCCTTGAGATCCAGGTTTGCCTTGTCCTCCTGCACGCTGTTCGTGTCGGTTAAATCCGCAGGGATAGTGACGGTGTAGGTCTTGTCAATCAAGTCCTTACCCTTTATGAAGGTAGCCGTTAGTTCCACGGTTTTAGCCGGTGCGCCCAGGGACGGACGCTTCTGGAGCTTCCCGGTGTTGGAGAGATAATCGGGGGCGGAGGACAGCCAGCTAACGGTGATAGCATTGGTTCCGGCGGTGGGCAATACCAAATCGGCTACCACATTGCCAAGGTTCCCCGGATCTAAGGCGGCTATGTACTCATTGATCAGCGCCGTGTTAATGGCGGTATTCAGATTGTCCAGCTTGTTCGTGTCCGCAAACAGGGAAATTTCATCCCCTGATAATGCGCGGTCGTATATTCGTAAATCGCAGAGCAGCGCCCCCTGTAGGACGGCGTCCCCGTAGGGTGATTTCGCGAGATAGTTATACGGTGTCTTTCCTAAATCTTTTGGGAGTATGGAGATTGTACCGGTTTTAAGCAGCTTCCCGTTCGCATAAACGCTGCCGGTGTTTCCCTTTTGCTGATATAAAATATGTTTCCAGCTTCCCTTGGACAGGGACCCCACCGTGGCGGTGGCCTGGGCGCTGCTCCATGAGGTTTTCGTGATTTCGTAGCTCTGCCGTCCGGCGCTGAAAAACAGATTTCCCTGATTCGATCCCTTGGCAAAGGACAGAATAAAATTTCCCCCTTCACCGATGGGACTTGCGGTGTACACATACACATAGACCCCCATGGTAAAGTTGGCAAGGGTGCTGACCAGTTCTCCCGTCTTTTCCCCCATATCGACCACCCCGCCGTCAAGGGACAGGAAGCCGTAGTCTCCCACCCGTTTGTAACTGGCATCGCCGTCAAAGATTCCGTCATATCCGTTTCCCGTCTCGTCGATGATTTTTCCGTCCGAGTAGTTAAACAAATAGTGAAGCCGCAGTCCCCCGATGGGGAGGGCAGGATCGGGCTTAACCGATGGAGGAAGCGGCGGATCATCAGTGCCGCCGCCGGTTGGGCATCCTGAAAGGGCCAGTACGGTTAAAAATAACAGACCTGTTATGGCTGCCGACAATGGTGAAAAAAGTATTTTCATTTAAACTTCTCCATAAATAAATTATCCGGGGAGGCGCGAAAAACCGCTAGTTACCAAAGTACCGAAAAGCAGGCGCCCAACCGGTACTTTAATACCTGAATCCGTATGAAATAACGCCCAAAACCGCAGGATTTGATTTTTTGCCGGATTTTAGCTGACTATGGTACGTTGAACATTATTTCAACTCGCTAAAATCTTATGGAAATCAGCAAATCAATTATTTCATTTGCAAATATCCAGCCTGGAAAATTATTTGGGCAGACCTGTCCCTGT
>BNUR01000087.1 GCA_025997495.1 Spirochaetia bacterium
GCCAAGGGAAAACTTTCTTCTATAGAAAAGAGCTTTACGGAATTGGAACTGCGCTTTGAGCGGGAAAATGCCGAGTCCCTGGAAAAGGTATCTGCTTCCGTGATTGCGGCGGTGGAATCCACCGTATCGGATCTTCAAGTTACGGCGGAGACCATCGAACGCCATATGGAAGACCGCCGGGACGCGATAAATAAAATTGAACAGGAACGGGAGGCAACTCTTACCCGGGATATTTCCCTGATAGAAAAAACCTTGCAGGACGCGGTGGAGACTGCGGCGCTCCGGGCGGATAAAATGGAAGAGGCCGCCCTGGTTAAGCTTCGGGAACAGGCCATGGAACGGGTTCAGCGCTTCCAGATTGTGCTGGAGGAAAAACTCCGGGTCTACCAGGAATCGGGGAAAGCGCGGCTCACGGATATCCAGGAGGTGGCAAAAAATATCAAGGAAGCGTGGAAACAGGATCATGCGGAGATAGAGCGGGAACAACAGGCCCATAAAGAGGCCTGGCAGAAGGATATCCATGAGTGGGAAACGTCGCTGGCCCAGGGGAATACCGAAATCCGTGGGCTGGATACCGCCGTACAAGAGATGGAGGGACGGCTTAAAGATTTGGATAACCGTACCACCGATGCGGTTGCCCAAATGAAAGCGCAGTTGTATCAGACTATTGAAGATGAAGGCCGGAAGGCCCTCTTAGCGGCGGACGCCAAGCTTGCGGAATATCGGGAAGGCTGGAACAAGGCCCTGGATCAGGAAAATACCACCGTACAAGAGATGGAGGGGCGGCTTAACGATTTGGATAGCCGTACCACCGATGCGGTAGCCCAAATGACGCGGCAATTGTACCAGGCCATTGAAAATGAAAGCCGGGAAGCCCTGGCGGCGGCGGATGCCAAACTTACGAAATATAAGGCGGCCCAGGAAAAGGAATTTGAACGCCTGGAAAGTCTGTCCCGGGAAGCGTGGAAGACGGGCCTGGCGGAAATAGAGCAGGCGCAGCGGGAACATAAAACGCAATGGCAGAAGGATGTGGAGGAACTGGAACTCAAACTCCGGAACAACCGGGAATTCTGGGAGCCTATCCTTACCCGGACGGATACGGAAATGAAAGAGTTGGAGAGCCGGTTTAAGGATCTGGCCGGCCAGGCCGCCGACGCGGTTACCCGGATGACGCGGCGGCTGTCGGAGACCATTGAAGCGGAAGGCCAGAAGGCGCTGGAATCGGCGGATGCCAAGCTTGAAGAATACCGGGCGGCCCAGGCCCAGGAATTTGAGCGCCTGGGAACCCTGTCGGATGACACGGCAAGGCTGGATGAAGAACTGCGCCGGTACATGGGGGAAACAGAGACCCGGGTGCAGGCGGACTTTGCCCGGTTTGAGCAGGAGTTTGCCGCTACCCGGAGCGCGGCCTCCGCGGAATTTGCCGCCGGCCTGGATACCCTCCGGGGTGATATTTCCGGGATGGGGAAAGAGCTGGCCCGGCTTAAGGAACAGTCCTACGATGCGGTATCGGATAAGCTCAAGGTCTTTGAGGACGATTTTACCGGGGATCTTTTCCGCCGCCGGGAGGAATTCGATACCCGGCTTGAAAAATGGAAAGCCGTCCTGGCGGCGGAACTGGCGGAACTGGCGGAAACATCCCGTGAGGAACGCCGGAAACTGGAAATCTCCTTTGGAGAAGACCTAAAACGCCACTTTGCCGATGAGGATGCCCGGCTGGTAACGGAATTGGAACATCTTAAGGCCGAAACCGGAGCCCTGGAAGAGGGGATACGGAACGAGATGGCCCAGGCGGATGAATCCCTTGGCGCCTTCAAAGAGCAGCTTACCTCGAACCTGGCGGAGGCACGGGATACGGCGGAATCTGCGGTTAAGACCGAGATAGGCCGTTTCAGCCTTTCCGTGGCGGAAAACCTTAAACAGCAGGAGCGGGAGATTGACGAGGATCTCAGGAAAATTGCCGCTCAGGTGGAATTCCGCAGCGGGGAATTCGGGGGACTGCTGGATGAATCCCGGCAAACCATTGAAGATTGGCAGAACACCTTTACGGGCCAGATGCGGGACATGGACGCCTCGGTGGAGGAATACCGCCGGAAGATCCGGGAACTTGGCGCGGAGAACGAGGACCGGCTTGCCGCGATTCGTTCCGCCATCGAAAATCTCCGGAAAGAAACGGAGGCCCAACGAACCGACGCTTTTGCCCACACCGACGAGCAGGCCAAACTGCTGGACGCGGCCGTCAGGGATGCGGACCGGCGCATCAAAGAGTTTGTTGCCCAGACCAGGCTCTTTGATCAGGCGGATGAATTGAAGGCGGCCCTGGAACGGAAGATAGAAGATCTGCGGGGCGATCTTGACGGCCTGGATCAGCGCCGCACCGAAGCGGCGGATCTGGAGGCCAAGTTTGTCAGGATCAAGCGGCTGGAGGAAGATGTGGACGCCAAGATGGTGAAATTCCAATCTGAGCAGCGCCGCATTGAAATTATGGAGGCCGACTTTAACCGGCTGCTCCAGACTTCCCAATCGGTCAAGGAAAAACTTACCGAAGTTACCGCCTCGGATGATACCCTCCAGGCTGTCCAGGTTCAGATCCGCCGGTTGGAGGATGCCCTTACCGACGCGGAGGAGCGATATCAGCGGATAGAGAAGAAGAACCAGACCCTGGAGGAAACCAACGACGGCATAGATGATAATTTCAAAGCCCTCCGGGAAGCGGAACAGGCGATGAAGAAGATTAATGGGGAAATGCAGCGTCTCCTGGACGGGCAGGAAGGACTCCGCACATCGGTAGAAAAACTAACGGCGGACAACGCGAAGGCCGCGGAGGCGGTGGAGAAGGTAGGAACCTTGGACGGCCTCTTAAGTTCCGTTGAGGCCCGTATGGACAAACTGCAAACCGTCCGGGAATCCCTTGCCAGGGCGGAAACCCGGTTTAAGGAGATCAACGATAACGTTCAGGAACAATTTAAGGTATTCACGGCCCTGCTCAAGGACGAGCCGGGCAAGCGGCTGAAAGAACGGGGCGCTCCTCCCATCAGTCAAAGGGAAACGGTAATAAAACTAAAGCAGCAGGGCTGGGCAGTGGAAGAAATTGCCCGCACCGTAAAAATATCCGTGGGCGAAGTGGAACTGATTCTGGAGATGGGGTCTAAGATCTAGGCCCGCCTTTCCGCACCTTCTTATCTCGCCCGCTCCACTCCAACCCGCCCGCAGTGCCCGGTCATCACGCAGCGTGAACAGAAGGGGGACAGGGGCCGGCAAACCCGCTGGCCGTAGAGTACCAGCAGAATATTTATCCGCTTCCAGTATTTTTTTGGCAATATGTTCCGCAGCAGCATTTCTGTTTCTTCAGGGGTTTTGGATTGTAAAACCCCCAGCCGGTTAGTAATTCTGTGTACATGTATGTCCACGCAGATCCCATCCATGTCGAAGGCCTCGGTCAGCACCAGGTTGGCGGTTTTTCTCCCTACCCCCGGCATGGCAAGGAGGAGATCCATGTCGGCGGGAACCTGCCCCCGGTGGTTTTCCATGATGATTGCGGCAATTTTTTTCAGGTTCTGCGCCTTGGTATGGTAGAACCCCACCGGGTAAATTAGTTTTTCGATTTCCTCCACCGGTAATGTCAGGAGGGCTTTTGCGGTGGGGGCCTTTTTCAAAAGCGCTTCAGACCGGACAAGGGTTACCTCGTCCTTGGTACGCAGGCTGAGGATGGTGGAGGCCAGCACCGCCCAAGGGTCACGGCGATACCGTTCCGCCACGGTGGTCACCGAAGGGTCTCCGTTATCCCTCAACGCTTCGCCGGCTTGGGCCGTCTTCCGCCACTTTTCCAGGGCCTTAACTATCCCGTCCCAGTCCGGCTGGGCCGTTTTCTTCCTGCCCGCATCAGTAGTTTTATTTTTCGCCATATAAGCCTCCGCCTATCGTTCCAGCAAACAAACCGCCAAGGCTTCTACCGCCAGCCCTTCACCGATACTACCCAATCCTTCGCCGGTTTTTCCCTTCACAAACACTGTTTCTGTGGGCGCCCCCAGTGCTGCGGCCAGGGAACTTCGTATCGCATCACGGTGGGGAAGGAGCTTCGGCCTTTCCGCGCTCACCACACAGTCCAGATTTACTAACCGCCATCCCGCGCCCCGCACCGTGTCCCAGGCAGCCCGCAAAAGTTTCATGGAGTCCGCGTCCTGCCACTTTGGATCAGATGGGGGAAACAGTTCCCCTATATCCCCCAGGCCGGCGGCCCCCAGCAGGGCATCTATCACCGCGTGGGCCAAAACATCCCCATCGGAATGACCCAGTTCGCCTTTAAGAGCGGGAATTGCCACGCCGCCTAATAAAAACCGCCGACCCTCTACAAGCCGGTGCAAATCTCTCCCTAAACCAACTCTAATCATATCACCTTCACTGCGCCGCCATCACGGTAACGCCGCCAGGTTGCGCTGTCCGTACATACCAAAAAAAGCCCGCCCCCCATACGGAGGCGGGCTTTCGCTTCGCTATGCCCCTATTGTTCCCAATTCAGCTTGGGCAGTTGGCCGCCGCCGGTGGTACCGCTCTTCCAGCACTGATTGGTGGTCGAGTTAGCGCCGGTATTCCATTCACTTGAATCAAACACGGAAGGGTAAAAGGTGGGGGGATTGGTAGTGATTAAAGTAGCTACGGTCGGGATCGTGCCCGTGCCACCCCATACACCCACCCCAATCTGATGCCCGTAAACCGGCATGGTACCGTTTGACGGCCAGGTCTCGCCCGACCCCCAGACGACCTTTATAAAGTAGCAGGCTTTCACAGTGGTGCCAGTGGCCTTGCTGAAATCCCCTCCAATAGTGCCGGCATTGGTCGGGGGCAGAACCGACGTACCGTAAACATCGTCGAGATGTGTCACATCACCTATGTTGTAGCAGGCTTCGATCTTGGGGTCGGGGTTGACGTTGCCGCTGGTGTTGGAGGTGTTGGTAGTGATCTCCCCCACCAGTCCGCCGATGCCACTCATTCCGCGCACCTCGCCTTCGTTGTAACAGGCGACGATGCTGCCGTTATTGGTTGCCCCCGCCAGTCCGCCGACCGACTCTCCGCCGACCAGTCGTAAGCTGCCATTAGGCTGGCGTTCATTAAATCCGCCCACCTTGCCTCTGTTGATACAGGATCTGATGTCGCCGCTGTTTTTACCCGCCAAGCCGCCGATAAATTGTTTGCCGTACACCGTGCCTGTATTGTAACATTCGCGGAGCCCTCCCGAAGCGGAGGAAGTTGTTGTCGAGAGGTTATCCCCCACCACGCCGCCGATCCACATATCTCCGCTCAACGTGCCTTTGTTGTAGCACTTGTAGATGGAAGCAGTGGTTGACCCCGCCACGCCGCCAACACCAGAAGTTCCGTCCACCGCACCTTCGTTGTAACAGTTTTCGATGCGCCATTCGTTCTTCCCCACCACGCCGCCAATACTGGTACTGGAAATAACAGGATTATTAAATCCGTTCACCGTGCCTTTGTTAAAGGAATTGGTGATAGGGGCAGTGTTGTGCCCCGCCACGCCGCCGACATCGTATTGGCCTTTCACCAGAGCTTCGTTAGAGCAGTTTTCGATTTTAGGATCCTGAGATTTGTTATACCCCACCACGCCGCCGACAGTGCCTATGCCTTCCACCGTGGCTGTGCCTTTGTTGGTACTGTATTGGATGGTGCCAAAGCTTTCATTTACCCCCGCCAGGCCGCCGACATTGTCGTTGCCTTTCACCGTGGCTCCGTTCTCACAGTTATCGATGACGCCTCTGTTTACCCCCGCCACGCCGCCGACATTGTTCTTGGTAGTCACTATCGTGCCGGAAGTGATTTTGACATTCTTGACTACTGCCCCGTTGTCTACACCGCCGAAGAGACCCACATCATTCGAATCCAAACCACGGTCCTTTAATATCTTTAGGTTCTTCAGTGTCTTTCCATTGCCGTCAAAGTAACCGCTAAACGCCCTAGTCGAGTTCCCCACGGGCTCCCAGTTCTCGTTCAACAGATCCAGGTCGGCCTCCTGTTTGTAATAATCCCTGCTCATCATACCGATTTGGGCGCTTATCTGTTGGAACTCCGCGTAACTGCCTATGGGGATATAGCCGCTAATTGCAATCCCGTCGGCGTTACCAGGGTCCCGTAACTTTATCTGCCCGTTCTCAAACAGATTGAGTTTGATAACATTAGTCGAACTTGGAGTACCGCGGCCTATCAGGTGGGTTATGTCCGTCATAAACGACTGCTTCTTTAGTGTGATGCTCCTAACGGGTTCTTGGGGCACGGTCAAACGCTCGTCGTACTCCAGCGTACCGGCGGCGGTAACGGTTACGGGAAGGGTGCTGAGAAGGACGTCATTGTAGGTAATAACGGCCGGCCCCGTGTACCTTTCGTAGCCGGGCGAGCCGTCCCAGGGCACGGTGGTAAAGTAAGGAACGGTTAAAACACGGATATTGACCGTTACCTCACAGAAATCTGATTTATCCCCCGCCTTGGCGTATATCTTCACCGTACCCGACTCTTTGCCGGTCACCACACCGCTCGAGCTCACCGTGGCAATGCTGGGATCCTCGGATTCCCAGGTCGCCGTGACGCTTGACGGCGATACGGCCGCCGTCAAGGTGGTTGTTTGGTTAAGGTTCACCATCACGGATTTTGGAGAGACCGTTACGGAGTTTACCGCAACGGGAAGGACATTTACAAAAAAGGTCTTGTCCGGCGCTTCCCCATCTACATGGGCGGTTATGATCACCGACCCGGTGCTTGTTGTCGTCAACGCTTGCCCCGTTATCGTCCATTCCTGATCTGTCCAGGGCGCTGCCGGCGTCAGGCCGGTCCGCGTTACCGTAACTTTGCCGCCATCAGCCGATGTCATGGTGACCGCCCCATTAATTGTGTTAGACGGTGTTACATCCGCATAGATTTTTTTGGTGTCCCCGACAACCAGATTTATATAAGTGCCGGTTATAGTATCAGTAGAGGAGGCGCCCGAGGCGCCTTTGAGGACTATACCGTCTGCTACCCCGGGGATGACACGTACCCTAAAGGCCTTGTCCGGTGTTACCCCATCGACGTGGGCGCTTATCCACACCTCGGTTAGCGCCGTTGTCGGTGTTGACCCCGCCCTTATCGTCACTTCCTGACGAAGCCAGGATCCTGATGGGAGGAGGGGTGTCCCCGTTGTAACCAGGTTGGAATTAGCCGAAGTCCATTGGACCGCCCCATTGATGGCCTCTGCCGGCGTTACATCCGCATAGATGGTTTTGGTTTCCCCGACATGCAAAGTTATTGTTCTGCCGCTTAGATTATCAGTTTCAATAGGAGCCGGAGCGTCTCTAAGGAATAAGCCGGTTGCGGGAATTCCGGGAATGGGGAGGACATTTACATGAAAGGTCTTGTCCGGCACTCCCCCTTCTATATGAGCGGTTATTGCCACCGGCGTGGATGTCGGCGTTGATCCCGCCATTATCGTCACTGCCTGATTAAGCCAGGATCCTGGTGGGAGGAGGGGTGTCCCCGGTAAAACCAGGTTGGAATCAGACGAAGTCCATTGGACCGCCCCATTGATGGTGGTAGACGGCGTTACATCCGCATAGATGGTTTTGGTTTCCCCGACATACATGTCTATTATAGTGCCGGTTAGATTATCAGAGGTAAGACTCTGGTCGTCTTTGAGGACTATACCGTCTGCTACCCCGGGGACGACATTTACCGTAAAGGTCTTGTCCGGTGTTACCCCATCAACGTGGGCGCTTATGGTCACCCCGGTTGCCGGCGTTGACCCCGCCCTTATCGTCACTTCCTGACGAAGCCAGGATCCTGATGGGAGGAGGGGTGTCCCCGTTGAAACCAGGTTGGTATTAGCCGAAGTCCATTGGACCGCTCCATTGGTGGCCTCTGCCGGCGTTACATCCGCATAGATGGTTTTGGTTTCCCCAACATGCAAAGTTATTGTTGTGCCGCTTAGATTATCAGAGCTAAGGTACGGAGCGTCTTTAAGGACTAAACCGGTTCCGGGAATGGAGCGGACATTTACCGTACAGGTATCTGATATACCCCCCCTGGTGGCATGAATTACCGCCGTACCCGGCGCTCTGCCGGTCACCCTGCCGGTCACCGGGTCCACCGAGGCAATGGTGCCGCCATCCTCGGAGATCCAGACCGGGACGCCAACCGGCAGCACAACCGCCGTCAAGGTAGATGATTGCCCAACAAACAGCTCCAAGGTTTTCGGGGAGACCGTTACGGAGTTTACCGCGGGAAGGACATTTACAAAAAAGGTCTTGTCCGGTGTTACCCCATCGACGTGGGCGCTTATGGTCACCGGCCCGGTTGTCGGTGTTGACCTCGCCCTTATCGTCACTTCCTGACGAAGCCAGGATCCTTCTGCCTCGAGGAGGGGTGTTTCTGTTGAAACCAGGGAGGTATTAGCCGAAGTCCATTGGACCGCCCCATTGGTGGCCTCTGCCGGCGTTACATCCGCATAGATGGTTTTGGTTTCCCCAACATGCAAAGTTATTGTTTCGCCGCTTAGAGTATCAACCTCAATAGGAGTCAAAGCGTCTTTTCTAAGGGCTAAGCCGGTTGCGGGAATGGAGAGGACATTTACCCTACAGGTATCTGATATACCCCCCCCCGTGGTGGCATAAATTACCGCCGTACCCGGCGCTCTGCCGGTCACCTCACCGGTCCCCGGGTCCACCGAGGCAATGGTGCCGCCATCCTCGGAGGTCCAGATCGGGACGCGATAGGTGGCGTTTGCCGGCTGCACAACCGCACTCAAGGCGGATGATTGCCCAACATACAGCTCCAAGGTTTTCGGGGAGACCGCTACGGACTCTACCGCTATATAGTCGGGCTCCCCTGTTTGCACGGTTATCGTTGTGGTAGCTGTCTTTTCGCCGTCCCGGGAAATGACCGTAATGTTGGTCGTTCCCACCGCCTTGCCATATACGACGTTCCCGGATATAAGCTCCGCTATAGCGGTATTGGTGATACTATAGGAAATCCGCCGGTCGCTTGCGTCCGCCGGAAGTATTCTTGTTCTATCGACCATATTCTGTGGCTGGCCCACCTTAAGGATTACGGGGTCAAGCTCCACCTTCGTTACAGGAATCGTCACCGTTCCGCCGGGTGCCGTAAGCTCGACATCTTCGGGCACATCCAGGGGAAGCGTAGTGCTTAAAGCCACCGGGCACCCGGTGACTATCAAGGCCCCCAGGATTATATGGGCAAAAAAAGAGGTAATTAATAAGTACCGGGTGACATAATCACCCTTCCGCCGTCCGCATTTCCGTCTTTTGGTCATATACTAACTCCTTCGAAAATATTCAAACCCCCACACAAAAGCGGGCTTTCGCTTCGCGTTGCTCTGCCCCCCATCATTCAAACCACAATCGGGGCTTTGGCTGCTATCTCTATCATCTGGTCGGGACCTAGTATGCCCGCACATAACCGGTGCCAGGCACCATTTGGCATACGGCCTTCCTCTAATTAAGGACCCGTCCCCGGAAACGCGAACGGCCCATAGGGGTCGACGTACCCATCTATATCCGGGACACATCCCAGGTAATATTCATACAAGGGCGAGCTCTTATCCGGGTAGTCCAAATTCGAGTCGACCTCGGCCTTGCAATACGTAGGAGAGACATTTGCCTCGGTAAAAATAAACCGTTGTTCAAATTCCTCATCCGAGGGGTCGGGGTCATACTTTGTAAACTCATCCATTTGAGAATAGAGAGTAAAAAGAGGATTGCTTAAGTCTCCCGCAGTATAGAGGGGGGATTTCTCTATAACCGCCATCATGGCTTTCATCTCCGCCACGGCCTTCTTAAACGCCGCCTTCCGGGTATTTTCGGAAGCCAGCCAAGTAGTGCGATTTGTTACCGGCGTCACCGTATCGTCCGCAAACTCCGGCCAGTACCGGTTGAGAACGATCTGTTTACCGCCGCCGTTATCTAGATCGTGAGATGAACTAAAAATAACATCGTACACGCGCCTGCTGCTGCTTTCATAGTAAGGCAGGGGGTCAATGCGCTTGGAATATTCATTCCATGTTACCAGGGCAGCCTCCAGCGCCGGGATGACGACAGTAGTGTCGTAATTCGCGTCCAAGGGTATTCCGGTCGGCTCCCGCTTCCACTCCAGGACATAGTGCCAGTCCCTAAAGCCGACGACCGACAGGCCGTTGCCCGAGGCAGGGCCCTCCACCACTTGCGCATAGGGCAGCAGGGGTACCACCGCGACCGTACAGGTACCTGATTGACCATCCGCAGTGGCGCGAATCACCGCCGTACCCTGCGCTACACCGGTCACCTCACCGGTCCCCGGGTTCACCGTGGCAACGCCGGGAGTCTCGGAGGTCCAGGTCACCGTGCGATAGGTGGCGTTTGCCGGCTGCACATCCGCACTCAAGGCGGATGATTCCCCGATGCCCAACATCAACGGAGCGACCGTTACGGAGCTTACCGGAATGGGCAGGACACTTACCGGAAAGCTCTTTGTGTACGGTGTTCCTATTTCCAGGCCATTGCTGATGGTTCCGGTTACGGTATAGTCTCCCGGCGCCGTGGTGTTTGCCGTATCTCCGCTGATGGTAGCCCCCGTCGTTCCGGCATTAGTGATGCTCCAGGCAATAGTCCGGTAGGTAGCATCAGCGGGTTCTACCGTGCCGCTTAACGTAAGCGGAACTCCCACGGTTACTGTTGTGGGGACGCCGGTTATATCCGTTACCGGAATGGGCTGGACCTGTACAAAAAAGGTCTTGTCAGGCGTACCCCCGCCTGCATTGGCGGTAATGATCACCGGCCCGGTGCTTGTCGTCAACGCTTTCCCCGTTATCGTCCATTCCTGATCTGTCCAGGGCGCTGCCGGCGTCGGGCCGGTCAGCGTTACCGTAACTTTGTCGCCATCAGCCGATGTCATGGTGACCGCCCCATTAATTGTGTTAGACGGTGTTACATCCGCATAGATTTTTTTGGTTTCTCCGACCTGCAGATGTATCATAGTGCCGGTTATAGTATCAGTAGAGGGTGCGCCCGAAACAGCTTTGAGGGCTATACCATCTGCTGCCCCGGGGAGGACATTTACCGTAAAGGTCTTATCCGGTGTTACCCCGTCAACGTGGGCGCTTATGGTCACCCCGGTTGTCGGCGTTGACCCCGCCCTTATCGTCACTTCCTGACGAAGCCAGGATCCTGCCTGGAGGAGAGGTGTCCCCATTGAAACAAGGGAGGTATTCGCCGAAGTCCATTGGACCTCCCCATGAGTTGTGTTAGACGGCATTACATCCGCATAGATGATTTTAGTTTCTCCAACATGCAAATCTATTGTTATGCCGCTTAGAGTATCAGAACCAAGAGGAACCGGAGCGTCTCTAAGGACTAAGCCGGCTGCGGGAATTCCGGGAATGGGGAGGACATTTACATGAAAGGTCTTGTCCGGCACTCCCCCTTCTATATGAGCGGTTATTGCCACCGGCGTGGATGTCGGCGTTGATCCCGCCATTATCGTCACTGCC
>BNUR01000088.1 GCA_025997495.1 Spirochaetia bacterium
CTTTTGTTAATAATTTGTTCACCTTTATTTAATAAAAAGTTTACCCCTGCTTTATCACCGGTTTACCTTTCTCCCCTAGTTTTGTCATATCAATAATAAATCAGGAATTTGTAAAATATTTTGAATCCTGATTTGTTTACATACACATAGGAGATTTATTATGGCAAAGAAAGCGAAGAAATGTATCATGTTGATGGTGACCATATCCATCGCGGCGGCGCTGGTATTCGTTCCCGCATTGGTGGCCCAGGACGGAAAGGCGTTAAAGGACGCCGCAGAGAATACGGTGGACGAAACGCCGGTGTACCATGTAAAGACGGTTACGGCTGAGGCACGTACCCTCCAGGCTATCCTCGAAATAAACGGCGATATCGTCAGCGAAGGGCAGGTAGCGGTTTTGTCCGAAACGGCGGGAAAACTGGTGACGGTAAAAGCCGCGCTGGGAACACGGGTGTTAAAGGGGGATCTTATCGCCCAGGTTGACCCGTCCAGCGCCGGCGCCCAGTATATGGCAAATTCCGTGTACGCCCCGATTTCCGGCATCCTGTGCGCAGTACCGCTTGCGGTTGGTTCTACCGTACAGGCGGGGAGCGTAATCACCAGTATTGCCCGGGCGGATGATGTGCAAATTGAGGCGCTCATACCGGAACGGGAAGTGAGTCAACTGCGGGTTGGTCTTACGGCGGCAGTAACGCTGCCGGCATTTCACGGCGAAGTTTTCACCGCGAAGATTACCCAGGTGTCGCCTATTTTAGATGCCGCATCGCGCACGAAAAAGATTGTGCTGCGTTTTGAGCAGAAGGACGACCGCATTAACGCCGGTATGTTTGCCCGTATAAAACTTAACACCCGCACCTATCCTGATGTGGTGACCGTCCCCGCAGAAGCCGTGGTAGAACAATTCGGCATACCATACGTGTATACCGCAAATAACAATATTGTTACCCTGCGGCAGGTAAGCGCCGGTGTGACGATTGACGGCCTCACGGAAATCAAAGAGGGACTAAGCGCCGGGGAATCGGTTGTTATTCAGGGACAGCAATTCCTCGCCGATGGCGTCGCGGTGCTGGTGCGGAAATAGGCGGAGAGGAAAAAATGTCAATCGCGAAAAATGTCGTCAGCCGTCCGGTACTTACGATTATTGTGTTTGGGCTTATTGCGATGCTTGCGGTATTTCTGACGGGGAAATTGGCGGTTGAAATGCTGCCCAACATAGAAATACCTATGCTCGTGGTGGCAACAAGCTATCCGGGCGCGGATCCTGAGACGGTGGAGAAAACGGTGACCAAGCCGCTGGAATCAAGTCTGGTGAATATCAGCGGCCTCAAAGAGATAAAATCTTCCTCACGGGAACACAGCAGCATGATCATTCTTGAATTTGAGTATGGCGTGGACCTGGACATGCAGGCGAATAAGGTGCGGGAAAATATTGACCGCACGCGCGGGGCGCTGCCGGATAACACGGACGCTCCCCTTGTGGCCACCTTTGATCCGAATTCCGACCCGATCCTGCGTATCGCCCTTTCCAGTCCGGGCCGTGATCAAAATGAACTGCGTGCCCTTGCAAAGGATGCTTTGAAGTCCCGGCTCGAACAAATTGACGGCGTGGCGGAGGCTAATGTAGAAGGCGGCGCGGACAGAATCGTGCGGGTGGAAATTTCGCAGAACCGCCTTGACGCCTACAAGGTGACCATCACCGAAATTGCCGGCGCCCTTTCGGTGCAGAATATGGAACTCGGCGCGGGCTATATTAAAGACGGTAACTCCGGCAGCGCGATCAATTACGCTATCAGAACATCCGGCGAATTTAAGTCGATTGCCGATGTTGCAAATACGGTGGTCGCACAAATAAACGGCGCGGATATTCGCCTGCAGGACATTGGGGAAGTTTCTTTTGGTTACAAAGACGCATCAAGCGAGGTCTATGTCAACGGGCAGAAGGGCGTGTTCGTGGCGGTGATGAAACAGAGCGGCAAAAACTCCGTTGCCATTGCCGATGAAGTGTATGCACGGATGGACAAACTCAAGGCGGTTTTGCCTCCGGACGTGTCCCTTGATGTAACCATGGACGACACCACACAAACCCGGGCCATGATACAAGAACTTTTCCAGTCCGCCGTGTTCGGCATAGTCCTTGCCATGCTTGTATTGATGGTCTTCCTGCGCAATGTGAACGGCACGATCATTGTCGGCCTTTCAATTCCCCTTTCGGTTTTGATAACCATGCTCGTGATGAGTCTTGTGGGAATCAATCTCAACATGATGACCCTTGCCGGACTCATCCTGGGGCTTGGCATGGTGGTCGATTCGAGTATCGTCGTGCTGGAAAATATTTTTAAGTTCCGTGAGAAGGGTGAGAAGCCGACAGCCGCCGCCGCGCTTGGCACCGATGAGGTGTTATCGTCAATCATCGCGTCAACCCTCACCACGGTTTGCGTGTTTGTGCCGATGTTCCTTTTCAAGAATGATCTGAAAATAGTCGGCATCATGGTCCAGGATTTGATTTTCACGATTGTTATTTCACTTGTGTCATCCCTTGTTGTAGCAATGTTCCTGGTGCCGGTGCTGGCAAGTAAGTATCTACCCCTGCACACAAAAACAGAAAGGCCGCTGAAAAACCGCGCGCTCATCGCTATCGACAAGGCTATAGGCGGGGCCCTTGACAGGATTGCCGGGCTTTACCGCCGGGCATTACAGGCGGCTCTGCGCCACAGGGCGGTGACCATTATTCTGGTGATTGCCGCGTTTGCCGGTTCGGCCCTTGCCCTCACAAAACTGAACGTGGTGCTTATGCCGTCGATGGATCCGGACATCGTTACCATGTCTGTGGAAATGCCCCTGGGCACGCCCTATGAAGACACCCTTGCCCTGGTGCTTGAAATGGAAGAATACGCCGAACAGGAACTATACGGCATAAAGAGCATCGTGGCGACCGCGGGCGACACCGGTACTATTTCGTTTGACGCGCAGGGCAGTTACAAAGGCGAGCTGGTAATCAGGCTTGACCTTGACGACAAGAACGCCGACTCCGGGGATGCGGTCAAGCAAAAATTGCGAAGCCGCTGGGCTGATTTCCCCAATGCGGTGTTTGCCTTTTCCGACCAATTTGATGATATGTTCGGCGGTTCCGACATTGATGTGGTACTGCATATAGAGGATGTGCACCAGGGCTACGCCGATGCAAACAATATTGTAAAACTCATTGGGGACAATGTCGCATCCGTTACCGACCTCGCTATCGACATGAATGCGGGTCTGCCGGAAGTGTCGGTACACATCGACAGGCAGCGCGCCTACAACTTCGGTTTGAATGTCGCCGGTATCGCTTCGGAAATTTCCGCTTCCATGAACGGTAAAACCGCCACATCATTACGCTATGACGGCGAACAATACGATGTGGTGCTTATGTTGCGGGAAGAAGACCGCAAAAAAATCCCCGACCTGGATCAGATTTTTGTCCGCGCTGCCTCCGGCCTGCTTCTCCCGGTGTCCAACTTCGCGGAAATCGACAAAGGAACCGGCCCCGTGGAGATTTCCCGTGAAGACCAGGACAGGGTCATTCACATCACCGGCAATGTAGTGGCCGGCTATAATATGGCGGACGCTGAAAAGGAAGTCAAAGCGCTGCTTGCGGACACCGGCTACGAAGTTACCTACGCCGGTGAAAGCGCCGAAACACAAGACATGGTGAACGCCTTCATTATGGTGCTGATTATGGCGGTCCTGTTGGTGTTCGGCGTGATGGCCGGTCAATACGAAAGTTTCAAAGACCCGATTATCAACTTTTGTACCATACCGCTCATGCTCATCGGAGTTGTCGCAATCCATGTTATCACCGGTTTTGCGGTTTCCGCATTTACCATGATGGGCTTCGTGATGCTGGCGGGAATTGTGGTAAACAACGGCATCATCCTTGTTGATTACACCAATCTTCTTGTTCGCAGGGATAACCGTTCCGTCATGGACGCCTGCCTCTTAGCCGGAGAGACGCGCCTTCGTCCTGTGTTGATGACCGCCCTTACCACCATTTTGGGGGTCGTGCCCATGGCATTTTTCCCCGGCGCTTCCGCAGTTTTGACCCAGCCCATAGGGCTTGCCATCATCGGCGGGCTCACCTCGGCAACATTTATCACACTGTTTTTCATACCGGTGCTCTATTCAATCATTAACCGGAAAAGAAAAGCGGAAAAGGAGTAGTGAAAATGAAGAAGCATACAACAATAGCGTTGCTGTTCGGCCTTTTTTGCATCGGCATAACTAACGCTCAGGAATCATCCACGCTTGCATTGACGGTAGATGAAGCGGTGCGTTATGCCCTGCAAAACAGCCGTCAGATACAAAGCGGAGCCATTGACCTTGAAACACAGAAACGTGCGCGTGATACCGCATGGAATACCTTGCTGCCGAGTGTGGAACTGGGCGGATCAATGAGCCGCGCCAATGAAATTATGAGCGTGCCGGGTATCACTGTTGCCGAAAGCGATCATTGGCAAATGGGCGGCAGCGCAGGCATTTCGCTCAATTTTAATATGGCAATGATTGAAACAATCAAGGCCGCAAAAATCGACTATGAGGCAGGCAGAATCACCTTTGACGAGACGCAAAAGAAACTCGAACATGATGTACAAAAACTTTTCTATAGCCTCCTTCTGATGCAGGAAAGCATCAAAATAAGCGAGGAGAATTTGCTTGCCGCTCAAAATCGTGTTACGGAGGCGGATCAAAATTACCGTGCCGGAAAAATTTCAGAGATAGAACTTTTACAGACACAGGTTGCGGCACAAAAGCAGAAACCGGAAGTGTTACGGACAAAACAGGGCTTGAAACAAAACCTTAATACCTTTGTACTTTTGCTTGGTATGGAAGCAGGTACAGAAATTCAGCTTGCGGGATCTATTTCTCATGCCGGCATTATAGAACCGGCGCTTCAAGATATAACGCCGCTTAAAGCGGCGCCGACTCGAACCGAACTGACACTGCAAAAAAATATTGACGCCCTCGTTGTCAATCGCAGTACCCTTAATCTCCAGGCATTTACCCCATCCTTACAACTGAGCTTTGGACTGCGACCCGGAGCATCGCTTACCAGCCTTACTGACGGTACGACGGACCCATGGAAAGATAACGGAAGTTTTTCGGCGGGTATTGTTTGGAACCTTACCGATCTGTTACCCTTTTCGGCGAACCGTCAGCAGGCAAAAAACTTAGACGCCTCTATAGCGAAACTCCGCATTGAGCAAACCGATGCAAGGGAAAACACGATAAACGAGATGCAGCAGCTTATCGACACATTGGAACTTTCCCGTGAACAAATAAGCGCACTTGAGGCAGACATTGCCCTCGCGTTGCGGAACTACGAATTAACGGAAACGGCATACCGGAACGGCCGCACCGATTTGTTGAAACTGCAGGATGCGGAATTGTCCCTTAATCAGGCGCGGCAGGGTCTGCTTGGCGAACAGTTCAACTACCTGTCTGCCTTTTTTGATATAGAGTACTTAACGGGCGTAAAGCTGCGTTAGTATGGAACAAATGTGCAAAATATGCTATGCTCAAAAGGAGGAGCCCATGTTGACCATAAAAAACCGAATGTTCGCCACCAATATTGCTATGATTGTGGCGCCGATGGTACTGTGTTTTATTGCCGGATTCTTTATGCGTATTATTTTATGGGGAGTATTTGAAGCGCTGGGACTACCGTTCCCCGACGGAGCTCCCCCCCAGCAGGTGGTTGAGCATATGCCATTTATGTACCTCTTTTTCCTTGGACAAATGGTAATCATCCTGGGGATTTTCTTTGCGAGCAATATGTTTTTTACCCGCAGATTGGTTGGGCAAATTACGGCGGAACACGAAAAATACGAAAACAACCGCCGGGAACTTATCGCCGGTATTTCCCACGACCTCAGAACTCCGCTGACGTCAATTAAAGCGTATCTCGAGGGGATAGAAACCGGTGTTGCCTCCACCCCCGAAAAACAGCATACCTATTTTGCAACGATAAAAAGCAAAACAAATGATTTGGAGCACATCATCAACCAACTGTTTTTGTTTTCAAAACTCGACATCGGTGAATACCCGATGAACATACAGAAAATTGATTTAGGCCGTACCCTGACAGAAATGCTGGGTGAGCTTGCCGATGAATACGGGCGGCGCGGACTTAAAATCATACAGGATGACCTTCCGTCAGATGGTGAAACTATATTTGTCAATGCCGATTATCTCCAGTTGCGAAACGGTATTATTAACATTTTAGAAAACAGTGTAAAATACAAAAACACTGAAAAGGGCGTGATGCGGGTCTCCTGTTCCGTTTTTGGCAGCACGGCTGAAATTACCTTAACCGATGACGGCCCCGGTGTTCCGCCTAAAGCGGTGGACAAATTGTTTGACGTGTTCTACCGCACTGATCCGGCGAGAAATAATGAAAAAAAGGGATCTGGTTTGGGACTTGCCATTGCCGAAAAAACTATCCGGCGAATGGGCGGCACGATACACGCGGAACTGCCGAAAACTGGCGGGCTTGCAATTGTTATTACGCTTCCCCTCGTGGGGAACAAGACCTAGGAGGTAGACACCGTTGACAATATTAATAAGAAGAATAAGAATAAGAAGAAGAATATTAATCACAAAGGACACGAAGGACACAAAGGTGAAGAAAAGAGAAGGAAGAGAAGGAGGAGGAAGAGGGGGGGGCTTGTGATCTTTTTCTCTTCTCTTCTCTTCCCTTCGTGTTCCTTTGTGCCATTCCGCGAACCAAAGGTTCGATGTGTCCTTTGTGATAAATTCTTCTCTTATGCGTTTATTCTGTATTAGGGAGATGTTGAATTTCATCCCATAAGCAGTATAATTATTCTTTGTGGTTAATTATTTTTTCTAGGAGGGCGCCATGAAAATACTTATTATAGAAGATGACAAGGCAATGGCTGATATTGAGCGCGATTTTCTTGAAATAAACGGCTTTGAAGTCACCCATGAAAGCGATGGTATCAAAGGCATGGAATGTGCGTTAACAGGCGGCTATAACCTTATCCTGCTTGACCTTATGCTGCCGGGGAAAGACGGCTGGGAAATATGCCGTCACATTCGCGGCAAAATTGATGTGCCGATTTTGATGGTTACCGCCCGTGTTGAGGACATCGACAAGGTGCGCGGTTTGGGTATTGGCGCCGATGATTATATTTCAAAACCCTTTTCGCCCACAGAATTGGTGGCGCGGGTAAAAGCGCATATTGCCCGGTATGAACGGTTGAAAGGTAATAACGTAAAGGACAAGGATGCGCAGAGGGATGCGGAAATTGATTTGGGGTATCTAAAAATTAATCCCGCCACACGGCGTGTGTACGCCATGGATAAAGAAGTAACGCTTGCCAATAAGGAATATGAATTACTGTACTTCCTTGTTTCAAACGCGGAAAATGTATTCAGTAAAGAACAGCTCTATGACCGTATTTGGGGCGAGGCCCTGTACGGCGACATTAAAACGGTTACCGTTCATATTAAGCGTCTGCGGGAAAAAATAGAAAAAGACTCGATAAATCCTCTGCATATACAAACAGTATGGGGCGCCGGTTACCGGTTTACCGTGTAATTCTATGAACCTTCGGTTCGCGGTGAAGAAAGGAGAAGAATATTAACCGCAAAGGCGCATCGAACCTTTGGTTCGCAGGCGACGAAGGGAAGAATTAAATCGGAATCTTTCTCCTTCCTTGTATGTCTTTGTGGTTATAAATTCTTCTTCTCCCCCATCGGCGCCTTTGCGGTTTTTCCTCTTCCTCTTCCCTTCCTTCGTGTTCCGCGAACCAAAGATTCTACGTGTCCGAGGACCAGTAGGTCCTTTGTGGTTATTGATAGTCAAAGCTCATAGTTTAATTTCATTTTTTACCTCCGTAATGGTTTTTTAATCATAGGGGAACATCCCCGGCGGCATCATGGGGATTGCCTCCAGGCCGCGCTCGGCAATTTCCCATATAAACACATCGGGTTTTTGGGGCATCTGTTCCAGGTATTGTATGTTTCGTTTTTCCGGCTGGGTCCATACGTATTCCGCAAACGAGAACATTGACGAGGTAAACGGTTCCAGATCCACGAAATAGGAATCGCGCATGACAAGCGCCGTCGGCAAACTCTTGTCCTTGTTCTCCGTTATGATCCCATATTTGCCTTTCTTTGACGCATTGCCGACCACGGTGTTGAATTCATTTTCCTCTATGCTCTTGCAGACCAGGTATTGGCAGTGATTTCCCCAGCCGCCAACCGGCTCAACCCGCAGTAATTGCAGAAAATCACCGAATTTTTTTATGCCCCACCAGAGTATCGTGTAATTATCCTCGCCGGCATCCCTGTAGGGGATGAACTTGAGATCCAATTCGGGAAGGTTGGGAAAGTTGGGGGTCAATTTTTGATGTAACAGCTCGTAGGCATAGTAACAGCCCAGTTTTGTCCAATGTAGGCCGTTATTGTAATACAGTGGTTGTCGGTGTTCCTTCTTTTTTGATACAAGATAATCCAGCGGAAAAATGATATTGTCACGCAGATGCTCCGGCAGCGCCGCGAGTATCTGATCCGCACGGGACATTCCCTCCGGACGGGGAAAGGGGTATTGCTCAGGATAAACCGAACTGGTTGTCGGTACCATCAAAAAGATAAATTTAATATTGTACCGGTCGCATGTTTCTTTAGCCAATTCAAGATGTAGAATAAAATTCTTCATCTGGGATTCAGTAAAAAGATTTGACTTTTTAAAGTTTGCAAATTCGTCGCCAAGGGATTTATCAATATAGAAAAGCCATTTGTCTTTTCCCACCAATATTTTTTTATCATGACTTTTATGTAATACAAAAAAGTTGACCCAGGTTGTTAAAGTCATTAAGCGGCTCCGGAAGGCGAAACGATCCGTTACATAGGCATCTATCTGCCGGGGCCAGGACGCGATAGTGGTTATATCCGGAATCTGAGGTTTGACCACAAGCATACGGCGTTCCAGCATTGATATGGTGGTCTTTTTGTCAAGCAGGATTATGGGAACAGCAATGGTGAAACAAAAAACCAAAACAAAAATAACAGAAACCATGGTTTTACCGGTTATTTTTTCTTTCGTTGAAGAAGCTTTCTTCTTTGATCCTTGCTTTCTTGTTGTTCTCTTCATCTTTTCTTCCTATATATTCCTAAAACCTGAAGTAAATAAAGGGGTTATACGCGTCAGAAGTCAGTGTGCCGAATGACAGCACGAACAGGCCCAGCAGCAGAGCGCATCTTATGGATACCGTTACCATGTTTTCCGGTATCCGCAGCTTGCGCCACCAGGGGAAGGAAAACGCGATTGCCGCCGCAAAGAAGATATAGAACCGCGTGTCGGTTAAAAATAGCGCATCCAGCGGGACCGGAACATTCCGTCTAAAATTTATTAAGTTCCCATAAAATGCAAAGCAGTTTTTTAAATCCAATCTGAAGAACATAAAGGTAAATATTATCATGACAATACCAAAAATATGAATAACAATAGATTTCAGGATTGATGTACCTTTGTTTTCCTTGGCAAACAGGCGATTTACCGCCGCGAATAGCGGTACTCCTATAATGAGTAATACACCGTTGATTACGCCGTAAAGAACAAAATTATATTCCGCCCCATGCCATAGGCCGACAAAAGTAAATACGATAAGTACATTGACAGCCTGCCGTACCGGGCCCTTTCGACTGCCCCCCAAGGGTATGTACAAATAATCCTGAAACCAGGATGAAAGACTTATATGCCACCGTTTCCAAAATTCCCTGAACGATGTTGAGATAAAGGGATAGTCAAAATTCTCCTTTATCCTGAATCCGAACATTCTTCCAAGGCCTATGGCCATATCAGAATAGCCTGAGAAATCATAGTAGACTTGCAATGCTCCGGATACCGCTACTAATATCAGATAAACAGAAGGTACGCTGCTATAGGGAATCAACAAAATACCATCCACAATTTCGGCCAGGGTATTGGCGATCAACACCTTCTTTGCCAACCCCACAATGAACCGCTCAATACCACGGGCAAAGAGGTCAAGGCTGTGTTTCCGCGACTTTATTTGTTCGTTTATATCATGATAGCGGACAATCGGCCCGGCGATTAACTGGGGAAAAAAGGAAATAAATAAACCAAGATTCAGGATATTCCTTTGAACCAGGCTGGGATTCCGGTATACGTCTATCAGATATGAAAGGGACTGGAAAGTATAAAAGGATATACCCAGGGGCAACACAATTTTGAAAATATTGAATTGATACTTTGATATATGAAAAGTTCTGATAAGTCCGTTAAGAATTTGCCCCCCAAACCCAAGATATTTAAAATAAACCAATAGCAGTAAATTAAGGCTAATTCCAATGGCAAGAAAAATCTTTCTGGGTATTAAAAATGAAGGATTACCTATCAATAAGCCCGTACCGTAATTGATAATTATGGAAAAGAGCATCACCGGAACAAATTTCGGCTCTCCCCAGGCATAAAACAACAGGCTGGCGAAAAGCAAAATAATATTTTTTATTTTTAAAAAAGGACAGCAATAATAGAGAAGCAATGTAACCGGCAGAAAAAGAATAATAAAAGGTATGGAGCTGAACAACATTATGTAGCCATCCCCTTTTCCTGCACTATTTTTAAGCCCATTTCACCGAGCTTAAACTTCTGCACCTTGCCGTTGGCAGAGAGGGGAAAGGAATCCGAAAAGAAAACATACGCGGGGATTTTATAAAAACTGATTTTTTCTCTACAGAATTCGATTATCTCTTTTTCGCTTACCTGGCCCGCCCCCTGTTTCAGGATGATAAAGGCCCCGACTTCTTCACCGTATTTCTTTGATGGAATACCCACTACCTGAGTATCCTGTATAGCGGGCATGGTGAGCAATAAATCTTCTACTTCCTTGAGGGAGATGTTTTCACCACCACGGACTATCATTTCTTTTATTCGACCGTCAATGACCAAATCTCCACTGGGAAGAAAGCGCCCTAAATCGCCGGTATGAAACCAGCCGTCCTTGTCTATGGCTTCCCCGGTAGCTTCCTCCATTTTGTAATAACCCTTCATAATATTATATCCTCTAGCGCAAATTTCTCCGGGCACATTCGGAGGGCATTCCTTGTTATTTGTATCCCGAATACTCACATCAACCCCGTCAAATGGTTCGCCAACGGAAAAAATTCTTTCGTCTGCCGGATCTTCAACAAGAATGTTACTGATAAAGGCAGAAGTTTCGGTAAGACCGTAGGATTGAAACACCCCCTTGGCATGCATCTTGTCCATAATACGCTTCAATAGCTCAGGGGGGCATACGGCGCCGCCGAGACAGGCGTATTCCACACTTTTCATGCTAAACGTGTCAAACTGGGGATAGTTCATCAGGGCAATATACATGGTG
>BNUR01000089.1 GCA_025997495.1 Spirochaetia bacterium
CGATGATCTGGGGCTGGGGGAATAGGGTTATGTAGGGATACTGAACTCGTTGGTAAAGATAGTATCGCTCTGGAAAGTGTTTATCATCAGTACTGGCTGATGGGTTGCGTCCAGGGTATCCCGCCAGAGGCTGCCTTCGGGGTCAACGTGGCTGCGGTGGGAAATGACCACCTTGGTGGGGAGGTGCACAAATTCATTGTTCACCAGGCCAATGATGAGTTTTGTTTTCCCCGCCATAGCCGCATGGGCCGCCGCGTTACCAAGCCGCTCGCAGTAAATGGAGTCGCTGGGGACAGCCGGGGCGGAACGGATCATATAGCTGGGATCGATGTACTTGAGGTTGGTCTCGATTTTCTTGTTATCAAAAAAATTCTGGATACGATCCCGCATATAGGTGCCCACATCGGCCATTTTAATATTGCCGCCGGCATCGGTCTTTACTTCCTTTATCAACTGATCCTGCAGGGCTCCTTCGGCGACTATTACTACCGCATGGTGCCGCTTGTTGATCCGTTCCTCCAGATGATGGAGGAAACCGTTGGGGCCCTCCAGGTCAAATGGCACCTCGGGGATGAGCACGAAATTTACCTCGTGGCTGGCCAGGGCGGTATGGGCGGCGATGAACCCTGATTCCCGGCCCATCAGCTTTACCAGGCCGATGCCGTTGATCTGGGAATTGGCTTCCATATGGGCGGCGGTTACCACCTCTACCGCTTTGGCAACGGCGGTGTCAAAACCGAAGGATCGCTCAATGAAGGAAAAATCATTGTCCACCGTCTTTGGGATACCCACGGTGGCAACCTTCAGTCCCCGCTTTTCAATTTCGTTGGCAATATCCAGGGAACCCCGCTGGGTACCATCACCGCCGATGGTAAAGAGGATATTCAGGTTGAGCTGTTCAATGGAGTCCACAATTTTGGCAACCTCCTGGCCGCCGCCGCGGGCGCTTCCCAGGAAGGTGCCCCCCAGTTTATGAATATCATCCACATCTTTCAGGGAAAGGGTCATAAGGTCAAACTTGTATTCCGGAAGGAAGCCCTTGTAGCCGTAGCGGATTCCCGAAATCCGGGTTACTCCGTAGCGGGAGAGGCAGCGGACGATGGCCCGGATCACATCGTTGATTCCCGGACAGAGGCCGCCGCAGCTTACGATGCCCGCATGGACATGGTGGGGGGAAAAGTAGATCATTTCCCGGGGGCCGGCGCATTCAACCACCTGGCTGCGGTTGAGCGGGGCCTGTACTCCCAGTTTTGCCTGGGGTTTGAGCAGGACGAATTCGTCATCGGTTACATAATTCGCAATCATATCACCCAGAGTCTTTGATAAGGCAATAGGCGAATGGACATTGCGGTTCCCCAACTCTTCAATCGTAAAATCAAAGGTTTCGTTTTCGCTCATAAGGGCCCCCTGGTTTTTTATTTACCGGTACTGTACACTATACTAGTCTTTATCGAAACCCTTTTCAATGGGATTAAAAAGCGGTATATTCGATAACAGGTATTATTACTATAATACTAATATTAAGAATAGGAGTATGCTATGCTTGAAGAACAAGTAAAACTCGCCCTGGATAATGTCCGCCCTTCCCTTCAGAATGACGGTGGAGATGTGGAATTCGTGTCCCTTTCCGATGATGGGACTGTTTCCCTCAAACTGACGGGGGCCTGCGGTACCTGCCCGATGGCTCAAATGACCCTAAAAATGGGGATTGAAAACTATTTAAAGAAGGAAATCCCCGAAGTAAAGGCGGTCGTGGGAGTTTAACTCCCTTGGCGGCCAAAAAACCCAGTAGGTTCCGGGAACCCAGTAGGTTCCGGGAACCCAGTAGGTTCCGGGAACACAGTAGGTTCCTTCCCGTAAACCTCCACGAAATGGGGGAACGGGGTTGGGAATCCTGTGATTTCATCTTTGTTTCCGGCGACGCCTATGTGGATCACCCCTCATTTGCCGCCGCCCTGATTTCCCGTTTTCTTGAAGCCAATGATTTTCGTGTTGGAATCATTCCCCAGCCCGACTGGAAAAACCCCTCATCCTACACTGTTTTAGGCCGCCCCCGTCTTGCTTTTCTGGTTGGGGCCGGCAATATGGACTCCATGGTTGCCCACTATACCGCCGCCCGGAAACCCCGTTCAGAGGACGCCTATTCCCCCGGCGGTAAGGCAGGTTTCCGGCCCGACCGGGCCATCCTGAAATATGTTGAGGGCATACGTGCCGCCTACAAGGACATTCCGGTTATCATCGGCGGCATTGAAGCGGGGCTCCGCCGGTTTGCCCACTACGATTACTGGTCCGACACGGTACGCCGCTCAATTCTGTTGGATTCCAAGGCCGATATCCTGGTCTATGGTATGGGGGAGCGACCCATCCTGGAAATTGCCCGGCGTCTGGTCCGTGGGGAACCGGTTAATGCCATCCGGGACGTCCGGGGCACCTGCGTCCGCTTCCAGGGACCGCCGCCGGAACTTGCCGTCGGCGCCCTGCTGTTGCCGGATTACGAAACGGTGAAGGGTAACGACCCCGGTTCCCTGCGGGCCTATGCTGAACATTTCATGGTACAGAAATTGCACAGCGATCCTGTTACCGCCAAACCCTTAGCCGAAAAATCTGACGGGGACCGCTGGGTACTGCAAAATCCCCCGGCCTTCCTACTGGATACGGCGGAACTGGATCGGGTGTACGAGCTTCCCTATATGCGCCTGGCTCACCCGATGTATGACGCTGCCGTCAGGGAGACGGGCGCCGTCAGGGAGACGGGCGCCGTCAGGGAGACGGGCGCCATCAAGGAGACAGGCGCCATCAAAGGGACGGGCGCCGTCAAAGGGGCGGACGCCGTCAAAGGGGCGGGCGCCGTCAAAGGGGCGGGCGCCATCACGAAGACTGTCGCCGGGGGTATTCCGGCCTTACAGGAAGTATGCTTTTCCCTGGTTGCCGGCCGGGGTTGTTTCGGGGGCTGTGCTTTCTGCGCCATTACCTTCCACCAGGGCCGAGCGCTTACCAGCCGGAGCCGGGAAAGCCTGGTTCGTGAAGCGGAAACCTTGACACGGCATAGGGATTTTAAAGGGTACATCCACGATGTGGGCGGCCCCACGGCGAACTTCTACGGCGCGCCCTGCTCACGGCAAAAGGCGGGGGGATTCTGCCCGGAAAAGGAGTGCCTCTACCCCAAGGCCTGCCCGAATCTCAAGGCGGATCACCGGCCGTATATGGAAACCCTCAAAGCATTACGGCACATTGGGGCTATAAAAAAAGTGTTTATCCGATCCGGCATACGTTTTGATTACCTGGCACTGGATAAACAGCATGGCAGGGAATTTCTGGAAACCCTTTGCCGGCATCACGTAAGCGGCCAGCTCAAGGTTGCCCCGGAACATATTTCCGCAACCGTACTTGCAGCCATGGGTAAGGGTGATGCGGAGATGTACGAAAAGTTTCGCAGGGATTATACGGAAATGAATGCGCGGCTGGGGCTCAAGCAGTACCTTATCCCCTATTTTATTTCCGGCCATCCCGGCTCAACTTTGAAGGACGCCATAGAGCTGGCGCTGTATATGAAAAAGAGCCGCTTTGTTCCGGATCAGGCGCAGGATTTCTACCCAACCCCGGGCACCATGGCTGCGGTGATGTACCGCACCGGCCTTGACCCCCGGACTATGGAGAGCATCTATGTGCCCAGGGGTGAGCGGGAGAAACGGCTCCAGCGCAGTTTGCTGCAATTTAACCGCCCGGAAAACAAAGCCCTGGTGATTGAGGCCCTAAAGACGGCAGGGCGGGAAGATTTGGCAGGAGAGGGAGCGGAGTGCCTGGTACGGAAATGAATGAAAAAAGAATAAATTTAGTTTGCGTTTTGTAAGACAATATGGTATGATTAAGGGTGAGGTTTTTATGGGATCTTCAAAAATATAAGACAAACTTTAAAAAGCATGGGGTCTACTTTGAGACCGCTGCTTATGTGTTTGATGATCCTAATCTCATAAAAATCTATGATGAAAAACATAGTGTCAAGGAAGACAGATGGAACATTATAGGTATGACGGGGGATTTACTACTGTTTGTTGTGGAAACTGAGATGGACGATGATACGGTTGTAATTATTTCAGCACGAAAAGCAAACAGGCGTGAGGAGGAAATTTATAATGACGAAAACCGTACAGTTTGAAAAGCCTGCAAAAATGCCTAAAAAGGTTTTAAAAAACATTGAAACCCTTAAAAAAATGAAGGATGAAGATATTGATTATTCTGATATTCCTCCGTTGGATAAAAGTCAATTAGAGTTAATGGCAAAGGTTGTTAAAGAAAGAAAAGAACGGATGCCATCTATTACCCTAAGAATTCCCGCAAATGTACTGGATCGGTACAAAGAACTTGGGAAAGGCTATACCAACGTTATGTCGCATATTTTATGTAAGTATATACAGGAATAGTCCTATTCAGGTTAACATGTCTAAAAAAGAATTACTTCTGATCGAAGGCTCCCCCCGCAAAAACGGTGTTACCGCAAAACTGGCAGCAATACTGCTGGAAGAAGCGGGGCGCATAGATAAAACCATAACCGTTACCGCCTTTGACGCCTATGCCCTGGCCCTAAAGCCCTGCACCCATTGCGGATACTGCCAAAAACACCTTTCCTGCGTGAACAAGGATTTTCTGCCTGTTGACGCGGCCCTGAAGACGGCGGATGTTTTGGTTATCGCAAGCCCCGTGTATGTGCTGGGGTTTCCCGCGCCTTTAAAGGCCCTGCTTGACCGGAGCCAGCAGTATTTTGAGGCAAAGTATGCCCGGAACACTATTGCTATCACGAAACCTAAAAAGGCAATCTTTTTAAGCGCCTATGGATCGAAGGACGGCAAGGGGGTTCATTTTATGGAGGAACAGTTACAATTAGTGTTTAAAGTTTTTAACGCGGAGCTTACCGCAACCATAGCGGCGCATAATACGGATAGCGGGCACGTAGATTTTGATGCGCTGAGGGGAAAAATAAAGGCGGCCCTTACTGGTATCCTTTAGCCCTTAAGGCCTGGGATATTTCGCTGGTTCTGCTGAGGATGCCGACAAAAAATGGCTTTACGATATATTTAAAGTTTTGCGCGTTTATTTTCATGCCCTTTGCCTTTAACGCCATTTTGATTTGATCAAAGTCGCGGCGTAACACGGGGATAAATGCAAGGCTTATTGACACCATGAGGGACACATCTTTTCCATCAATGTTGAATGCCCGTAATGGCCTGCTTAAACCTTCGATTACTTTGCAAAGGTCCTTGGTGCTTACCACTTTTTTATAACACTGGGTAATGTTACAAATAAAAATTAAGCGGACGGTTAAATAGATCGCGTCTTTTACATACCCTAATGCCAGATTAAAAACCGCCGCTAAAAGGACAAAGGGTAAAAATGAAAGGATGTATCTGGCTGCGGCGGGGGGGCTTACCCGGCAAAGGATCATCGCGGTGATGTTGATCAACAGATAGGCGGCAATATAAGGCCAGTCAAAAAAGAAAATGCTGATGGTGTAGGCAAAAATCGATAGGAATTTTACCGTGTTAAACATTTTCTTCCTTTATCATTTGGAGGTAGGCAAAAATATTATCCGCAACATCGTCCACGGCCCATTTCTTAACAAAAATGTCTATTCCCTTTTGTTTCAATTTATACAGAAGATCCATGGTTAGAGGTATTTCCAGGCCGAAGGACTTCATGTTTTCAATATTGTCGAACAGTTCATGTTTTTGAAATTCCGTCTTAATGCTGCCGTTTTCTATCACCACGATTCTGTCGGCGACAAGTACCTCGTCAATGACGTTGGTAACATACACCACCGTAAGGCCGGCTTTGTGGAGATCCACCACAATGTTTTGAATGTCCTTTTTACCCTTGGGGTCAAGCATTGCCGTGGGTTCGTCAAATACTATGCACTGGGGGTTCATGGCAAGGACGCTGGCAATGGCTACCCGCTGTTTTTGCCCCATGCTCAGTTCAAAGGAATCGGTAAAATGTTCTATGGCCATGGTTTTTGAAATTTCGGTGATCCGGGTTTCAATTTCGGCATCGGTAAAATTCAGGTTGCGCAGGCCGAAGGCAATGTCATCCTTTACCTTTTCAAAAACAATTTGGTTTTCCGGGTTTTGAAAAACCATGCCCAGGGTTTTACGCAATTCTATAAAACTTTTTTTGTTCCGGGTGTTGATGCCGTTTATCAACACGGCGCCCTTTGTAGGCTTTATCAGCCCGGAAAGCACCCCCGCAAAGGTGGATTTCCCCGAACCGTTTCTGCCTACAATGGCAACGAACTCGCCGCGTTGAATTGTTAAATTGATGTTCTTTAGAGCATGCCTGCCCGAGGGGTACACATACTCTAAATTCTCAATGCTGATCATTTTGAAACTGCGTCAACTTCCGTTTCGGTATCAGATTCCTCATCGGGATCTTCCAACAGATATTTCTTTACCGGTTTGTCCAGGAAGATTTTTATGGCATACATGGATGCTATCTCTATGGGGATTTCGATGATGTTTGCAACAAACCTGCCCGCAAGTATCACCATAAACGCCCGTTTATACATGATACTCAGCCATAGGGTGGTAAGGCCCAGGTGGATAAAAATATGTACGATAAAGATGCTGATCACCAGCCGCACCAGATAAGATTTGTTTGTGGGCGCCTTGTACAGGAAAAGCCCGTACACTAAACCGGTTAGCAGGGCATTGAGGGTAAAACCCGCAAAAAAACTTGCCTTGGGCATGAGCATCATCCCGAGCAGATCCGCCGCAACACCGATAAGGGCGCCCCAGACCGGCCCCAGGAGCGTACCGATTAAAATAACCGGCACATAGGCAAAACTGAGACGCAAGATTTGAGTTTCCACGGAAATGAATCGCTGGAAGACGATAAGGATAGCCAGAAGTAAGCCGGCAAGAACGACCTTCTTTACCTTAGGCATAAGAACCTCCTTGTTTTGGTTCGTGCAGGGAACCTTAGTTCCGGATTCGCACGAAAATTTCAGCAATTAGATGTTCCTTTGTGCCTGCTTAGAGAAGGCATAAATTAACAACTTTCGTTACCCTGTGTAACTTTTGCCAGTGTACGGCAGTTTTTTCACGTTGTCAAGGATTTTTTTTACTTTTTTCACGAAATTTTTTTAGGTTCGTATGATGGTGATATTTCCCAAAATTGCCCTGCCGAGGATATACAATTCAGGGACCTCCGAATCATCCCGTATACCGTTTGCCCCCGTTTCGTCCGGCGCGAATACCCCTGCAAGGAATGGGGTGGTTTTATTGATGACTTTTACATTTTTTGGAACATGGATTTCGGTTAGGCCCAGTATTGAATGCACGGTTAGGACGGTTTTCCCCCAGGGCAAATCATGTTCGTTGAGGGTGATTCTGGTGGCGCCCAAAACGCTTGTATAGGTTCCGGCGTTTCCGTGTACCGGTTTTATGGTTGAGCTGCGCCAGGCAAACAGGGAGAGGTGTTTTTCGCCGCCATCTTCCGGCAAGAGTAACGCGCCGGTATCCTCATCACTATGGGTAATTTCGGATACCATTTTTTTTATGTTTTTCAATTCCCGTGGGGTGCTGATCTTTTGGACATATTCTATTAAGCGCTCGTACTCGTCCAGGGTAATGCTGTTTTGGGCATATTGGCCGGATAAGGTTTTGGTGATTTGTTCTTTTTCGTCATCAATAGCCAGCATGAATGGATTGTAGGAAAACCGGGTGATTTGGTCAAGTAAGGTTACAAGACGAGTTCCATCTGATCATAGCCCGGTTCCATCACCGTATTCTGGAACCCAAGGTTCCTAAGGTTTCGCATTTTTTGGAATCTTTGACAAATGGCGGTAATTTCCCGGTGGGAATGGCTGTGGCAAATGTGGGTAAGGTACACATGGCGGGCATGGATATCCGCCCCCGCACTCAGGGCCTGCTCAAAACTGAAGTGGGTTTCATGGGGCCTGGCCCGCAGTCCCCCAACGATGAGGAATTCCGGCGACTGAATCAGGGCCAAAGATGGGGAGGGAATGAAACTGGTATCCGTTAGGTAGACGGCGAAGGAGTTTTTGTTCACGGCGCCGGTAATCTTCCAGCCCAGGATATCCAGTATGCCGTGCTTAACCGGAACAGGGGTCAGGGTAAGGCCGCCGATTTGTACCGGGCCGCTTACCGGGCTTAGGCGTATCCGGGGTTTTCCGCCGCCCTGCTGGGTGTTTTGGAAGGCGTAAGAGAATCGTTCCTTTATCTCCGCCAGGGTTTTTTCGTTGCCGTAAACCGGCATTTCCTGCTTATAGCTCAGGGAGCGTATATCGTCCAGGCCGTGGGTATGATCCGCATGGGCGTGGGTTAGAAACACTGCGTCCAGGGAGCTAATCCCCGCCCGCAATGCCTGGAGCCTGAACTCCGGCCCGGTGTCTATCACCACCCGTTCTCCATCGTCACCTTCAATGTAAAGGGACGCCCTCATCCGCTTGTCTTTTGGGTCAGGGGATGTACAGACCGGGCATGAACAGCCGATGACGGGAATGCCGTGGGAGGTGCCGGAGCCCATGACTGTTAGTCTCATGAAATAAGTATGGTGAAAAATGGGGGAATTGCAAGCGTCCCTTAGTTATGGTGGGTAATTTATCAGGCGACGGTCAAATCCGCCGTCCTTGCCGCAATAAACTCCAGCAAATCCCCGGGCGCCAGAATAACCTGACAGCCCCTAACCCCCGCACTGACTCCAATGGTATCAAACAGTATTGCTGTTTCATCAATATAGGTGGGGAATTGCTTTTTCATGCCGATGGGGGAACATCCGCCCCGGACATAGCCGGTCAGGGGAAGCAGGTTTTTTACGGGAATCAAATCGATATTCTTTTCCCCGCAAATCCGGGCGGCTTTCTTTAAGTCCACTTCTCCCGCCACGGGGATACAGCATACGATATGATCACCGGAACTGCCCTGCAATACCAGGGTTTTAAAAACCTGTTCCGCCGAAATGCCGAGAAGTTTTGCTGCATGGACGCCGGACAGGTCGTTTTCATCAACCTCATAAACGGCTGTGGTATAAGGAATTCCTGCGGCGTCTAAAAGGCGGAGGGCATTGGTCTTTTGCATTGTCTTATTTTCCAATATATCCTATAATGCCGGTATTAATTAAGGGGGTATCATGAACAAAGGAACGCAGCTTATACACAACGGGCACGAAACGGACCCGCTTACCGGGGCGCTGGGGGTAACCGTATACCAGACATCCACCTTTCTGCGGAAGGATATGTCCCTGGGGCCGAGTAGTCAGCCCTTTGATTATTCCCGGGGAGGCCATCCGACACGGCAGGCGCTTGAGGAAATTATTGCGGCCCTTGAAAACGGGGCAAAGGGTTTTGCTTTTGGCAGCGGCATGGCGGCAATTTCCTCCGTGTTTGGACTGCTTTCGACGGGGGATCATATCATAGCCGCCGAGGAAATCTACGGCGGGAGCCTTTTTATTCTTAATAACTTCTATAAACGGATGGGTATAGAAACAACGGTGGTGGATTCACGCAATCCGGAAAATATCCGCCGGGCTATCAAACCAAATACCAAAGCCCTCTATCTGGAATCCCCCTCAAACCCCCTGCTCAAGATTACGGACCTTAAAACCTGTCTGGCCATTGCCCGGGAAGCGGGGCTCCTTTCCATTGTGGACAATACCTTTATGACCCCCTATCTGCAGCAGCCCATTAGTCTGGGGGCGGATATCGTGGTCCATTCGGCGACGAAGTTTTTGGGGGGCCACAGCGACGTGGTTCTGGGCCTCGCGGTAACCCGGACTCCCGAACTGGGGGAGCGGCTTCATGTGATACAAAACAGTTTCGGCGCCATACCGGGCCCCTGGGATGAGTGGCTGGTAATCCGCGGCATCAAGACCCTCAAGGTGCGGCTGGAAACCCAACAGACCACCGCCGGAAAGCTCGCGGAATGGCTTTTGCAGCACAAGAATGTGACCGCCGTGTATTATCCGGGCCTTGAGAACCATCCGGACAGGGCGATCCACGAAGCCCAGGCCTCGGGGGCCGGGGCGATGCTCTCCTTTAAAACAAAAACCGTGGAGCAGGCCCTTTGCTTCTATAAAAGGGTTGAACTTGCCGCCGCCGCCCCGAGCCTTGGGGGGGTGGAAACCATTACCTCCCGCCCGGTAACCATGAGCAATATCGCCACCTCCGCCGCCGACCGGGAACGGCTGGGAATCACCGATACCCTGGTCCGGGTTGCCGTGGGGCTTGAGGATGCGGAGGACCTTATTGCCGATTTCGATCAGGCGCTGAGTTAAAAGGGCTTGACAGTTTATATCCTATAATTTATATATGAATTATAAGGAGAAATTAAATGAAAAGAACTATGGTAATTTTGGGCGCTCTCTTAATAAGCGGACTTATTGGTCCGCACACTTCGGTGTTTGCAGGGGGAGGCAAACAGGAAGCGGCGTCCAACGTAAGGGTCGTAAAGATTGGCGTTACCGGCGATGCCTTGGATCAGTGGGTTCCCATAACGGAGGCGCTTGCTAAAGAGGGCATCCAAATTGAGCTGGTTAAGTTTGCCGAATATGTATTACCCAACCGGGCGCTGGAGGACGGCGAAATTGACCTGAACGCCTTCCAGCATTATGCCTACCTGAACAACGAAATTAAGACCAAGGGCTACCATCTCACCGCTATCGGTGAAACCATCCTTGCGCCCCTGGGTCTGTATTCCCGGAAAATAAAGGCGGTTTCGGAACTGAAAAAGGGCGATAAGATTGCCATCCCCAACGACCTGGTAAACGAAGGCCGGGCGCTGCGGGTGCTGGAAAAGGCGGGGCTGATCACCATCCCGGAGGCAGCGGGACCGACCCCCGCTTTGACAGACATTACCGCGAATCCCCTGGGCCTGGAATTCGTCGAGGTTGAGGCGGCCCAAACCCCGCGGCTCCTGCCGGATGTGGCGGCGTCGGTGATCAACGGCGGGCACGCGGTTGACGCGGGGCTTAACCCGGAGCGGGACAGCCTTGCCCTGGAACGGCAGACCGAGGGCGGCGGCAATCCTTACATCAACGTAATAGCGGCTCGTACCGCCGATGTGGATAACCCGGTGTATAAGCGCATCGCAAAGGAATATCAAACCGATGCGGTAAAACAAGTGATACAGACCGTGTTTAAGGGCGCGTATATAACCGCTTGGTGATCAACGCGGCCGGAGCCATGATTCAACTTACCAATGTTACGAAGACCTTCGGCGAAAAGGGGCAGCCCATTGTCCAGGCGGTAAAGGATGTTTCCTTCACCGTGGATGAGGGAGAGATCTTTGGCGTCATCGGATTTTCCGGCGGATATTTTCCGGATTGCGTGAATCCACCACCGTTGTTTCTATACCCATCCGTTTATAGAAGTTATTAA
>BNUR01000090.1 GCA_025997495.1 Spirochaetia bacterium
CTTCCCTCAAGCGGTACAGCACGGCGCAAAAAATATCATATATATCTATCTCGCGCGGATGTGTTTTTTTTGTGGCGGCGAGCAAGTCACCCTCAATCAGCGAAAACTGGTCCCGGCTTATGTCGCTAGGGTAGGTATCTCTCATGTCCGCATTATAACAGCTGACGGGGGACTTGCAAAGATATTAAACAGGCTCTTAGTCAGCTATATCAAGCGACTTCGTGTCGCACTGGTGCCAGGCACTCATACATACTTGTGTAGTATAAACGGAGTATGTCGAAGATTTTAGTGGGAACCTGCGGCTTCTATTATACCGATTGGCTGGGGCCGGTATACCCCGAAGGTACGGCGAAAAAGGACTATCTCTCCCTGTATGCGGAACGTTTCGGCACGGTAGAACTGGACTATACCTACTATTCCATGCCCAAGGCGGCTAATCTGGCGAAAATGCTTGTCGATGGGGGGCCTGACCTGACCTTCTCCATCAAAGCCCACGAAACCCTGACCCATACAATAGACCCTAACGGCTGGAAGGAAAAGGCCGAAACCTACCGGGAGGCCATAGAGCCGATTTTTCAGGCCGGGCGGTTGGAGGCGGTTTTATTCCAGTTCCCCTATTCCTTCCATTATATACCCGAAAACCGGCGCTACCTGGGGGATTTGCTGGCTTGCTTCCGAGGTATCCCACTGGCGGTGGAATTCCGGGTGGCGGACTGGTATCACTCCAGGGTTATTGAAGGGATGCGGAAACAGGGGGCGGCGCTGGTGTCCCTGGATATGCCGGATTTGGCAAAACTGCCCCCGACTATGGATGTGGTTACGGCGCCCTTTTCGTATATCCGGTTGCATGGACGAAACGCCGGGGCATGGTGGGGGTCTGATGAGGTTGCCCGGTATGACTACCTTTATACCGATAGGGAGCTTGAAGCCTGGGTAGACCGGATACAGCGGATCATCGTCCAGGCGGATAAAATATTGGTTTACTTTAATAACCATGCACGGGGGCAAGCCCCGAAAAATGCGCAAACGCTTACCGGGTTATTGAAAAAAGCGGGGCTTGCGGACTAGTACCCTATAAAGCCTAAATTTTCGGGTATAGTCGCCGGAGTTTGATACGGGCATCCTGGGTGGAGAAGTGCCAGTTAACGGTACCCTTGTGTGCGTTGCGATCGGCGGCCCATGCCTGTACCTGGGAAGTCATTTCTTCAAAAGTGGGAATTCTGCGGGCCAGGCATTGGCGGCTCATAACGCCGATTTCTATTTCCGCCATATCAAGCCATGAAGCGTGTTTGGGTGTGTGATGTATCTCAAACCGCATCGCTAGGCGTCGGGCCTCCTCAGGAGAAAAGGCAGTATACAGGGAAGCTAGGGAATGAGTGTTCAGATTGTCCATAACCAGGACGATAGTATCGGCGTGTGGGTATACGGTATCCGACAAGTCTTTCAGGCACTGGGCGAAATCGGTTTTGGTACGAGTCTTGGTTACTTTAACGAAACGGAGGGCAGCCAAAGGCTCAAAGCACATAAATACATCGGCTACCCCGTTGCGGACATATTCATAATCAATACGTGCGGGTTGACCGGGGCGGGCGGGTTGCGGGAGACGTGTCTCCCCGATAAGTTGTCGGCAGGTCTCATCAAGGCATACTACCGGGCGTTTCTCGTCATACGGGCGCTGGTACACATCCAGCACATCCTCCATGCGCTCTACAAAGTCATCCGATTGCTTTGGAACGCACCATTCTTTGTGCTGCCATGGCTTAATTTCGTTTTTTTTAAATGGTTCGCAATGGCGGTGGGGGAGACGCTTTCCAAAACACCCAGGGTGACCACCCGGTCGGCTGCGTATTCCGGCGGACTTGAACGCTAATTCCGAAAACACTTGAACAAGAAACCGGAACACTTGAACATCGGATCGACGATCCCTGACCACTCCGTAAGAAGATTATAACACAGGCCGATAAAATTGCGCAAGCATGTTTACCGGCCTGGAAAATAGTATGCGCCGCAGGCGCTGGGTGAATAGGGGGGCTAATCGGCGCCCCGTTCGGCGAGGATCTTTCTCATGGATTCCCCGGAGATATTGAATTTCTGAGCGTTGTGAACCACCCGGTCCAGGATGGCGTCAGCCAGGGTGGGGTCTGGGAAGAGGTCATGCCAGGAGGAACAGGGAAGCTGCCCGGTAATAATTGTTGAGGCCGTGCCGTAACGCCGTTCAAAGAGCTCCATGATCTCATGACTCTCCTCAAGGGTGAACTTCCTGAGTCCCCAATCATCCAGGATGAGGCGAACCTTTGGTTCGATGAAACTGTGGCAAACCGGTTTCGGAACAAGGTGAAGCGCCCCTCCATCTGCGCATCGGAAAGCTGTACGAAGAAGTCGGGGATCCTGATATAGGTAACCGGAATGCCCTGGAAACAGGCCGAACGGCCGAGGGCACTGGCAAGATAGGTTTTGCCAACGCCGGTTGGGCCGGCGATAATAATATTTTGTTTTTTTCGGAGGTATGAACCTTCACACAAACGCTGTACGTCCAGCTTGGTGATACCATGTTTTCCGAGGTAGTCAATGTCTTCAACGGCTGCCGGGAAACGGAAGCCCGCCTTAACCACCAGCCGGTCGATCCGCTTTGACCGTTTTGAAAGCCATTCGGCTTCGACCAACAGAGCAAGCCGTTCTTCAAAAGGGAGTACACTTATATCCGACTGTTCCTGCTGTTCAATAAACTTGGCGGCCATGGCTGAGAGGTGAAGGTCATGCAGTTGGTTTATCGTAGTTTTATTAAGCACGAAGCGCCTCCTCTGCCAAAGAATAGTATTCCTGTCCACGAATGTTTTCATGGGTAATGGGGTTACATTTCTCTTGACCATCAACCGACGAATCGCTGCGCTTAAACAACCGTTCAAAATACTTGTGGGTATAAATATTGTTGGCCAAGGCCTGTTCGCAAACCTGCTCCATATGTTCCTTGGTTCCCTGTCCCCCCATGCGTAGTATCCCTGCGCAGGTCTTAAATGCCTGTTCCGGATGTTCCCGTTGCTCCATGAGCCAAACAATATAGGCTTCCGTTCTTGCACCCGTTTTTGCCGCCCATTTACGGAGCCGTTCCGGTGTCCAGTCGGCGACCGCCTTGTGCTTTTCGGGCATATGCGCATCATCGGTGGTATACCGGCTATGTTTATCGTAATTGCGTAAATGGCAGGCTTCGAACCTACGGTTCGCACGCTCTCCATCTGCCAATATCTCGATAGTTCGGGAAGTAGCCCTGATTGTTACCTGCTTCCCCACATTGGTGTAGGGGACGCTGTAGTAATGGGAGTCAAATTGAACATGGTAATCGAAACCGACCTTGGCCAGCTTGTGTTCGGCGTATTCATACCGGGAGGGCGGCAGCTTCCGTAACTGCCTCTGCTCCAGTTCCCGGAAAGTTTCCCGCCGATTCCCTGACAGTTTTGCAAACGGCTGGGTGTTAAGAATCTCAAGTTCCTCCCGCACCGCCTTCCACACTTCCGGGAATGAATGAAACTGCCGGTCTCGCAGCTTTGCTATTATTCTCCGTTCAACGATGAGTACCGAATTTTCAACAGGGGCTTTGTCACGGGGGGCTCTCGACCTGGTCGGGATAATTGCCGCCCCATAATACTGAGCCATGTCATGATACGTCTTGTTGAGTTCCGGGTCATAATATTTCGCTTTTATAACCGCAGTTTTAGTGTTGTCCGGTACGATGATAGCAGGGACTCCACCGTAATACTCAAACGCATTACCGTGAGCGGTAATCCATGATTCCTGCCCCATGTTCAGGAATGGTTCCACATACAGGTAGGAACTGGCCGGAAGAACCGCCACAAAAAAGTACACCTTTACTATTTCTCCGTTAGTATTGGTGTATTGCAAGGTAAGACCTGCCCAATCGACCAACATTCGTTCCCCGGCTTTGTAGGTTTTGTGCATATAGACGTCGTTCTGTTTACAAAACTTTCGGTACCGCTCGCAAAACTGCGAAAGCATATACCCGTTAGGATGGGCTGTCTTGTACTCCTCCCAGAGCAGGGTCAATGTTACCCCCGGACGCTGCAACTCCCGCCTGACCCAGTTCAGATCCGGCTCTTCCCGTTTCGTTCCCGCCTCTTTTACCGGCGGATACAGGATCGTGCTCAGCTCCTTGTTCCTCACCGCCTTCAAATCTACAATGCCTGCCTCCCGTGCCCGCACCAGAATGGCGTTGACATTCCCCAGCGAGCATCCCGTGGCACAGGCGATTTCCCGTTGTGTCATCCCGGCGTCATTCAAACGCAAGATCTCTCGTGCTTTTTCCATCTCTACTCTCCTCATGGTTTTTGCCTCCTTGGTTATGCCAAGGAAGCATACGATATTTCGGATAGGTTGATATTCAAGTGTTCCGCATGGGCGTTCAAATGTTCCCGCAAGCCTGTTCAAATGTTCCGCAAAGGCGTTCAAGTATTCCGCAAGCGTGTTCAAATGTTCCCGTTTTTCTGTTCAAGTATTTCCGCACGGCTGTTCAAGTAAGCCGGAATTCGTGTTCAAGTGTCCCCGCAGAACGCATATTGTTTTGTTAATGGTATTATCAACTGTTTTTATGGCTTGTGAGCTGTTTACAGGGCCAGCTGGTGAGCCTGGGGAAAAGGGTGATAAAGGTGATACCGCTGTAACAATTACAATTAATGAAGATGGATTTTGGGTTATCAATGGCGAAGTAACAACTGTCAAGGCTACAGGCCCACAAGGCCTGACAGGAGCACAAGGCGCCAAGGGCGATACTGGTGAAAAAGGAGAAAAGGGAGATACTGGTGCTACTGGAGCACAAGGCACCAAGGGCGATAAAGGAGATACCGGTGCTACTGGAGCACAAGGTGACAAAGGGGATAAAGGCGACAAGGGTGATCAAGGCGATGTTTTTGGCCTAATTGCATTCTAATGTATCATATTTCCGATCTGATTTATGATAATCTCTTGAAAGAATGGGTGCGCGCGACTCGATCTGCTTTTGAAAATGCCGACAGAATTGAAGAAGAATAAAAGCTTTGGTGTAACGTATCCCGCCCTCCATGGCGGGAGGAGAAGAGGGGGTAAAAAAACAGCGTTTAACGAGACTGTAGGAAAAGCCATTTTGCATAAAAAACATGCCTCTAAATGAGTGTTTTATGGCATGAAATGAGGGTAAAATTTTGCATGAAAGGGTTTTCCTACAGTCTCAACACACGCTATACGTTGCACCGCAGTAGCGCCTTTGTGGGTTTTTTCTCTGGCACATTTTTGCGGTTGCTGGGCTGCTTCGTATTCCTTTATCACAACCGCAAAAACGTCGTATAGCTTTTCGTTATGTGCAATTTGCCCTATATTTTTGGAAAAATTGGAAAATTTATGATTTTCACATCCTTGACATACTTGGAAAAATATGCAATGATAAAAAGATGGATGGAAAAAAGCCGACAAAAATAGCCATAGTAAATACTCCGCTGCTGGATAGGCTGAAAGAAGAGATGGATATGAGTTTGAAAGGAGGTATTTATCACATTACCCAAATACAATTATGTTATAATTCAAATCGTATTGAAGGCAGCAAATTATCTCTGGATCAGACGAGGTATATATATGAAACAAATACGGTAGATTCTGAAAAAGGTAAAGTATTAAATGTTGACGATATTGTTGAAACAATCAACCATTTTTCCTGTTTTAGATACTTATTGAAAACGGCAAAAGAATCTTTAAATGAATTTATTATAAAAGAGTACCATAGAATATTAAAAACTGGAACATACGATTCTCAAAAAGATTGGTTTAACGTAGGGGAGTATAAAAAACGTGAAAATATGGTTGGTGATATAGAGACTACTTTACCGGAACACGTATCAGAGGAGATGCATGTTCTTCTTGAGAATTATCGGCAAAAGAGCATTCATACGGCCTGTACAATCGAAGATATTATAACATTTCATCACAATTTTGAAAGTATACATCCTTTTCAAGATGGGAATGGAAGGGTAGGCAGACTAATAATGTTTAAAGAGTGTCTGAAGAATAATGTTATACCATTCATTATTGACGAAGAACATAAACTATATTATTACCGAGGGTTAAAAGAATATAAAAAAACGCCGGGATATTTAATAGATACTTGTTTATCAGCACAAGATTCTTATAAAGAATATTTATATTATTATAAAATATCATTTGCAGAAAACAGCAGTATTGAAAATTGAATTATAGTAGAACCGGAACAAATAGCGTACGGCGCAACTGCATATAATCAGACTGCTGAAAAAGTCATTTTGCAGAAAAAATGAGCTTTTACTAAATAATCATACAAGGTTGATTTTCCGGATCCGTTTGGCCCGGCGAATATACGCAGCCGTTTAATTCTATCGCTCATTTGGCTTGGGGAACGACAAACACTTTTTTCCCAACGGACACCCTTGGTTTCACCGTCCCCAATACTTCCTTTCTGCCGATAGTATGTATCTATAGGCCTGTCAACAGCAGCTTACGACACCGTACACAACGGTACAGGATCCCCCTAAAACACCAGAAACGACTCAATCCCCGCATCCTTCAGAGCGAGCATGGTCTGGTTGGCATTCTCCCCCACAGGGAGGCTTACCGTCCAATAGGTAACACCGTTTACCAGCTTCCGGCTGATATCCGCCGTAAAGCCCTTGGACGCAAGCCTGGCCGCCATAGCCTGGGCATTTTCTTCCCGGTTGAAAACACCGGTCTGTAAAGCCATAGGCCCGGCCGATGACCGTACCGGGGAAACCATCGGGGTGGGGACGGCGGGGCCTATGGTCACATTGCTCCGGCCGGGGTAGAAGAACCACAGGGGCCGGTTAAGGGCAGATACAGTATTACTGTTTGCGGCTGCGGCCTCCTCGTTTTTGAGGATACCGGCCTCGGGGCTCTTGGGGAATTCCGACAGTATCTGTGTTTTATAGGCTCCATCACCGAACAGCCGCCAGAAGGTGTAGTAGATGGCCGGACGGTAATCCTGAAATTCGGGTTTCCCCAGCAGGGCGTAGAGCGCTCCGGGAGTGCCCTTGCGGAATACCTCTATAAGGGCTGCGATGTAGTATGCTTCACGGATGGCATCGGTATCCCTGATAACCCGCAGGGCATCACTGGCGGCGTCAAATTCCCCCAGGGTCAGGAAACAGAGGGCGCTTTCCAGGAAACACCGATCATTCCGATTTTCCGGATCCGCCAGCCCCGCCTCCCGCCATGCACGGGCCGAAACATCGATGTTCCCCGAAAGCATATGCAGACTGGCCAGCCTGATATAGGCTTCCCGGCGCTCGGCGGCAGAGAGGATGCTTAATCCCAGTTTACTTTCAATGTTCCCGATTTCCGTTGACAGTGGGGAAGAATCCGGAGCTTTAGGTTCCCCGCTTTGGGCGGACAGAGTCCCCGCCAAAAACAGCAGCAGTGTGGGGAGAACCAACAGCCGGGAGTTAATCAATGTCATAGGAACCTCCGGGGGACAAATCCTCCGGGGCAGGAGCGTCCTTGCCCCATTTTTTCTTAGGCTGGGTAGGGGTATCATTTTTTACGGATCCTTTCCGGCTCATGGAAATGGCGAAGGGGATGGAACAGAGCAGCCCCAACACAAAGGCGATAAGAATCGGCAGGAATACAAAAATGTCCTTCTTTGTCCAAAACGCAAAGGAAATGGCACAACGATTATCCAGGTTAGACCCGATAAAGATAAGAAAAACTACAAAAACAAGGGCCAGTCTAATCAGTCGCCAGGGCATAAAATAACTCCTCTTTAGTGCGGTGATTACTGCACATTACTCCCCGGAAGGTATTACCGCGCAGGGATGAAAGGCTTACCTGAACAAAGCTGCCGGCGGCAGTGGACGTACCGGGAACCGCCACCATTTCATCCCGTTCAGTACGGCCTATTAATTCATCGGCATTTTTTCGCGAAATTCCTTCAATTAATATAGTTTCCCGTGACCCAATGCGCTGCTTCAGCAGTTCCTGGGTATGTTTTTTTTGCAGGGCGATAACCCGTGCCAGCCGTTCCCGCTTGACCTCCTCCCCAATGCGTCCCGGCAAATCGTAGGCCGCAGTGCCTTCCCGGGGACTGTAGTGGTACATATAGGCGTAGTGGAATTTTACCCGCTCCATCAGATCCAGGGTACGTTCCAGATCCTCCTCAGTTTCGCCGGGGAAGCCCACCAGGATATCCGTGGAAAGGGTGATACCCGGCATGGCCTGCCGTAGGGCGTCTACCAGTTCCAGGTACTGCTCACGGGTGTAGCGGCGGTTCATTGCGGCTAACACCACGTTGGAACCATGCTGGACGCACAGGTGGAGGTGACGGCAGAACACCGGATGATCCGCCATAACCCGGATTGCCTGGGGTGATAGATCCTTGGGGTGGCTCGACAGGAAACGTATCCAGCGTATTGGGCTTTTTTCCGTCTCACGGACCGCCAGTTCCAGGAGCGCGGGAAAATCCGTCACTCCCCCTGCCCCATCATCAAACCGGTAGGAATTGACATTCTGCCCCAACAGGGTAATTGCGCGTATCCCCCGCTCCCCCAGCAGCCGAATCTCCTCCATGATAGCAGCGGGATTACGGGATATTTCCCGGCCCCGGACATAGGGCACGATGCAATAGGAACAGTAATTGTTGCACCCATGCATGATGGGAACAAAACTGCTAAAGGGCGTTTGTCCCGCCGGGCCTTCTTCAAGGTGGGATGCGGAAAAGGAAAACCGCGGTTTTTCGCCGGTTAGCAGCGCTGTGCTCATCAAGCCGGAGGTTTGCCCCTTCTCCAGGATTTCCAGAATCACCGGAAAAACCGACCGGGCGGCGGTTCCCATCACATAGTCCACCGCGTTAAACTTTTCTCTAAGGCTATCTCCCAGACGCTCCGCCATGCAACCCGCCACGATCAACGTAAAGGCTTGCCCCAAACCGCGGCGCTTTTTTTTCAAAGCCTGGTACTGAGCCAGCCGCCCCATGACCCGTTGTTCCGCAGTCTGCCGTACAGAGCAGGTGTTGAGGAGTACCAGATCGGCGCTTTCCCCGTTTTCCGCCGCAGACCAGCCCCGCTCCCGCAGTACCAGCGCCAGGGCCGCAGATTCTGCGCTATTCATCTGGCATCCGTAGGTTTCAAAAAAATAGGTCAAAAATGAGCCTCCAGGCTCTCGAATATGCTAGGATCTGCCCTTAAGGCCCTTGATGAATTTGATGCCGTTCCAGACCCCCATAACCAGCAGCCCAAGGGCGCTAATCCCCAGCAGGGTTCCCGACAGAGCGGCCAGTGGTTTAATCGGGACACGGGAAAGGACGGCAAGCCCCCCTGCCACCGCCGCCAGCAATGCAGGCTTCCGGTCATCGGGATCCTTGGACATAACGCCGCCTATACCAACCAAAGCGACAATCACCCCCGCAATCAGCCCCATGAACGAAGGCAGGGCCCGCATGATCATCAGCACGGCGCCCCCCACTATGCCGCCTATGGCGGTTACGCCCTGTTTAGCCAGTACATTGGTGGGGGTATTGTTCCCGCTGCCGGGTATCAAATCACTCATAGCATTCCTCTTTATCTAAATATAGAATTTTTTAACCGCAAAGGACACATCGAACCAAACATAAACTTACGAAGAGAAATTAAGAAGAGAAATTAACCACAAAGGACACAAAGGAGCACAAAGGAAGGAGAAAGGAGCGAAAATCGAACCTTCGTGCTTCGTAGTTTTTTCCTCTTCCTTCTTCTTTCATTCTTTTCTTCCCTTCGTGTCCTTTGTGGTTTTTTACTCTTCCTCTTTCTCTTCTTATTCGCCTTCTTCGCCTTCTTCGCCTTTGCGGTTTATCATTTTCCTCTCTATATATTCCTTCACAAAAGGCATAATCACCAAAAACCGCCCCCGTATGGCACGGATTTCAAACCGGCCCTCCAACGCCACATTGCTTACCCCGAAAAAGCCCCGTTTCCAGGGGAGCTCCGCCAACGGCCACTTCAGCCCCCGGCTTTCCGCCTCCCAAGGCCCGCTTCCCAGGGGAAACACCGATACCAGACAGTTCTGTGCCGCAGGAAACTCCAGGGTACACCCCTCCCGAACCTGCCGTATGTCCTCCCCGGCGGTGATCCACCGGTCGGGGCTCCGTTCCCGCTCGAAAAGGGCCGCTACCGCCAAAAGATGATCCGTCCTGCCTCCGCCGCCTCCGGCCAGCCACACCTCGTCACAGCCCTGCCCCCACAATAGGGAAAGAAGCAGTTCCGTATCGGTCTCATCCTTGTCCCGTGGGCAGCGGATAACCCGGTCAGGGGGGTAGGCGTCAAGACGGCGGAGATCCTCATGGGAACCTCCGGCTCCCAGGGAATCCATGTCCCCCACTATCCAATCGGGACTAAGCCCCGCAGCCTCGGCAGCCATAAGCCCCGAATCGGCGGCGGCGATGATGTCCGCTTCTTCTGCCATGGCCGCGGCAAGCATTGCCCCCGGCCCTTCCCCGCCGGTAAACCCGATTCCCCGCATAACTTCTCTTTCGTGCGGTGGTATTAACGCACCGTTTCTCCCATTATCAGAATCAATTTATTATAGTATAGTAGACTTCTATGGGCAATGTGGGTATTCATCCTATACTGAAAGAGGTCTCCGCCATATTCAACCAGGTAGGGAAGCAGGTCTTCCTCGTCGGCGGCGCGGTACGGGATCTCTACCTGGGGAAGGAAGCCCAGGACTGGGATCTGGCAACCGATGCCCGGCCCGAGGAAGTCACCTCCCTGTTCCGCCGGGTTATCCCCACGGGCATCAAACACGGCACCGTCACCGTCCGGTACAAGGGCCATTCCCTGGAGGTAACTACCTTCAGATCCGAGTCCTCCTACAGCGACGGCCGCCACCCCGACCATATCAAATACGCCTCGACCATTGAAGAAGACCTTTCCCGCCGGGATCTTACCATGAACGCCATAGCTCTGGCCCTCCCCGGGGGTGAACGGGTAGATCCCTTCAAGGGCCTCGACGACATCAAAGCCCGGCATATCCGCTGTGTGGGCAACCCCGGGGAACGGTTTTCGGAAGACGGCCTCCGTCCCCTGCGGGCCCTGCGTTTCGCCTCCCAACTGGGTTTTACTGTGGACGACGCCACCCTGGCCTCCATCCCCGGCGCACTATCCACCACCGCCAAGGTGAGTCCCGAACGCATCCGTGACGAGCTGGACAAAACCATCGGCTCCCCCCGGCCTTCCCTGGCGTTGCTGCTCATGGAAAAATCCGGCCTCCTGCATCTCATTCTCCCGGAATTGGCGGCCTGCCGGGGCATAGACCAGAAGGGCTTCCACCGTTTCGATGTG
>BNUR01000091.1 GCA_025997495.1 Spirochaetia bacterium
CTTCGGAGGAGGCAGAAGCAGTATTACTGATCATTGATAATACCCAAAGCCGGGGTGTGCTCACCGAAAACAGAATACGGGAACTGCGGGATTTTATCATCCTCAAAGAAGGGGAACGGCTTTCTTCCGGCGCAGGCGCCCGTGCGGCCATTAGTTATACTGAGGACGCTATCGCCCGGTACGGCCGGGATACCAAACTGGAAAACGCCCTCCGGGTATACCGCAACAACCGCCTGGCGGAACTGCACAACACCTTTGCCGACCTGTATAACCGGGGAGACTACGACGGGGCAGACCGGTTCGTGCGGGACGCCCTGGAGGAATTTCCCGGAAACCGGAACCTGACACAGGATCTGAATCTGGCAGAAAAGGCGCTGCAGAAACGCTGATGGCTAAAACGGAAAGTAACAAACTCCTTCCCGTTACGGAATCGCATTAAGCGCCGTATCCGCCCGTGTGGTAAACCAGGACAGTATTGCCGCGGCGCGGTTTGAAAAGGACTTCCCTGCCCGTTCGTTCAGCCCCGGCAGGGAGGCGGCCTTTGCCATGCTCGCCACGTACACCAAAAGTGAGTCCCCTGCATCTAACACACAAACCACGGATCGCAGGTTGTTTTTCCCTACTGCCGTAATAATTCCCCCCAGGGTCATAACGGTGAGATTTTCCTGCACAAAGATAAGACTGCCGGGACGGGCATAGTAGGTATACTTGTAAACATTATCCCCAAAGGTAAGATCCTTCTGCCGGGCATAGATGGTTAGTTCCGCCGGGGGCGCAATATACGCAGGATCCGGCAGGGGGTGTTTGGTATCCGGGCCGTCAATACAGGTGGAAATTTCATAAAAGGTTCGCATACCGCGACGGCTCACGGAATAGTATTTAATCCCCGCAAGGGTGCTTAAGCCCAGGGTCGCATTGTAAAGGGCGTTCCGTTCCGCCGGATTCCAGGGTTCCGATGCCGCAGCATTACTCTTAGCAGGTTTTTGATGCCGATAGAGACTCTCCACAAAAAGTGTGGGCTCCAGGGTGTGCATAGCATCGTTTATTAAGCGCCGAAGCTCTTCATTCCGGGGTATAAGCCGGGGCTGGGGATCTTTGTATTGAAGTTCTGTGATAGGATTGGAGACAGCCAACTCCGCCGCCCGGCCAGGGCCGATAAGTTCCTCCAAGGTGTCGGAGGAACTTATTTCGGCAATGGCAATGAACAGCAATACTGAAAGAAAATGCTTAACTCGCAAGGATATCTCGCTCCAGGAACTTGAAACCCTTGGAGGGGCATTTTTCCGCGCAGGTTCCGCAGGACGTGCACTTGGCGTAATCCACTACCGGGAGGCCGTTTACCATGGTAATGGCCTGTTCCGGGCAGTTTTTTTCGCAGCTTCCGCATTTGAGGCACCCGACTTTGCAGGTCTTTTTTACCCCGCCCTTGACCAGATTCCGGTTGGAGCAGAGCAAAAATGCGCCCTTGCCATCCCTGGGGACCGCTTTAAGGACGCCCTGGGGACATTCGGCAACGCAGACCTTACAGCCCGTACACTTGCTGATGTCCACTTTTGGAAGGCCGTTTTTGCCCATGCTGAGCGCCCCGAACTGGCAGACCAGGGTGCAGTCACCGAAGCCCAGGCAGCCGTAGATGCAGAGCTTGCTGCCGCCGGCGGAAAGCTTGGCCCCCCGGCAGGTTTGCAGGCCCGTGTAGGCGCCCTTTGCACCGGCATTATCCGGTGAGCCCTGGCAGACAGGGACCGCCACCACCGGGATCATTGCCCCGGCGTTTGAACCAACAAGGGCGGCAAGTTTTTCCGCCACCGCCTGCCCGCCAACGGTACATTTGTTGGTTTCGGCAGTTTTGGCGGCCACCGCGGCGGCATAGCCGTCACAGCCGGGAAATCCGCAGCCGCCGCAGTTTGCGCCGGGAAGAATTTCCCTCGCCAGACCTTTCAGGGGGTCTTCTTCAACATGGAAGATATCCTTGAAAACGCCCAGGAGAACACCTAACACGAAGGCCAGAATGGCGGCAAATAGTGCAGTTATTAAAACAATATCAAGATTCATACCGGCCCCCTATTTAACCAATCCGGAGAAGCCCATGAAGGCTATGGATAAAAGGCCCGCCGATACGAACAGTATGGGAGCCCCCTTGAGGAACGCGGGAATCGGACTGGTCCGTATCCTGCGGCGGACCCCCGCAAGGAGGAGCAGCGCCAGGAGGAAACCTGCGGCAACCCCTATGGCGTATACCACGGATTCCTCAAACTTGTAGGGAACTTCGGTAAAGGGATTTTCGTTGTTGATCACATCCAGGGTAACCGCCAGGATGGCGCAGTTGGTGGTGATCAGCGCAAGGTAGATACCCATGGAGCCGTAAAGTGCCGGGGCGGATTTCTTCAGGTAGAATTCCACCAACTGAACCAGGGAGGCGATAACCAGGATGAAAACCAGGAGTTGAAGGAAACTAAGATCCCATCGTCCATCCTCTGGTACAAGGATGAACCGGTAAATGGGCCAGGTAACGCAGGTGGCGATGACCGTTACGAAGGTTACCGCCAGGCCCATACCGAAGGATTTGTCCTCATCGGTACTCATCCCTATGAAGGGGCAGAGGGCGATGAAGCGCAGAAGAACGACGTTGTTAATGAGAAAGGCGGAGATAAATATCTTGAAGAGAATCATGCCCGGACCTCCTTAGCTTTATTCTTAGACTTTAGAAACGCGTTGAAACTCATGACGAGCGCGAAGACGATAAACCCGCCCGGGGGCAGGACGAAAAACAAAATGTTGTAGTCAGGGGGAATGATGGATTTCCCCAGGATACTGCCGCTACCCAGCAGTTCCCTGATAAGGGAGATAGCTACCAGTACCCAGGTATAACCCACGCCCATGCCCAGGGAGTCGAAGATACAGTCCCCCACGGGCTGTTTGGACGCAAAGCCTTCCACCCGGCCCATGATGATACAGTTCACCACGATAAGGGGGATGAAGACCCCCATGGCCTTGGACAGGTCGGGAAAATAGGCCTTGAGTACATAGTCTACGATGGTGGTAAAGGCGGCAATAACGATGATGAATATCGGTATACGGACAGACTCGGGGATGAGCTTCCGGAAGACGCTGATGACCACCTCCGACATGAGGAGGACGAAGGTCATGGAAAGGCCCATGCCGATGCCGTTGGCTACCGATGTGGTAACCGCCAGGGATGAGCAGAGGCCGATCATCAGCACCAACAAAGGGTTTTCCTTTACCAGGCCGTTGGTAAATATTTTAACGTACTTCATTTAACGCCTCCTTTTGCCAGCCAGTCCCTGCCTGCAGTTCCGGCGGCCTTAACTATTACGGCTATGGAGCGGCTGGTAATGGTGGACGCCGTAATGGCTTCCACGTCACCCTTTGCCACAAAGGGATCGTCTACGGACTTCTCGGCAAATTGCCCATAATAGGTTATCTTCTTAGCTTTATCTCCCACAAAGAAAGTGGGGGATGAAGCGTTAGCACCCAGTCCGGGGGTGTCGGAGATCTCCATTATTTTAACGCCCTTGATCCTCCCTCCAGAGCCTACACCAACCAGCACTGTTGCCTTTCCACCGTAACTGGACCCGGTGGCAGTGATAGCAATGCCTACAACACTGCCTCCCTTCCGTATTTCGAACTGTTTGCCGAATTTGACCGCCGAGCCGGTGCTTTCAATAGGCTCTTTAAGTTCAGGGGATTCGTCCGCGTCAGGGAATAGCTCTTTCAGAGCCTCATTCTGGGCTTTCGTCTGATTTTTAGCAATGTCCTCCTTCGTAGCGGAATACACAAAGGCAAGGCCGACGCAGGCCACCGTTGCAAAAAGCATCAGGGCAAGGCCGAGTTTTACGATACTGCCAATATTGGTTTTCATTTCGCTGCCCCCTTGGGTTTTGCTACCGTGCCGTATTTTTTCGGCAGGAGCTTGTTGAGGAAGGGTGTGGCGGCGTTCATTATCAGAATGCCGTAGCTCACCCCTTCGGGATATGCCCCGAACTTTCTAATCAGCACCGCGATGATCCCCGCGCCGCACCCGAAGATAAGTTTTCCCGTGGGGGTGAGGGGGGCGGATACATAGTCGGTGGCCATGAAGACCGCGCCGAAGATGAGACCGCCGGAGAGCAGGCTGAACAGGGGGTCCATGCGTAAAATTAAGGAAAGGATACACGCTCCAACTGCCATGGAGACCGGCGCACGCCAGTCGATGGTCTTGGTGATCAGCAGGAAGATACAGCCGATGAGAATCAGTGCTATAGAAGATTCTCCGATACAGCCCCCGTGGACACCGATAAAGAGGGCCTTTAGGGTGGCCCCGTAATCGGCGGAAGGCGCCAGAGCTTTTCCGGCAAAGGCCACGGTGTCGGCAAAGTTCGCGCCTACTGCGGCAATCTTATCCGCCGCGAGACCTTTGGTCTGTTTGAAGATATCCAGCGGGGTAGGACCGGTTACCGCATCGGCAAAGGAGTGTGCAAAGCCTGTAGGCCGCGCCCAGGTGTTGAGCGCCGCCGGGAAGCTCATGAGGAGGAAGGCCCGGCCTATGAGGGCAGGGTTAAACACATTGGCCCCGAGGCCGCCGAAGAATTCCTTTGCCACCACCACCGCGAAGACGGCGCCTAAAGCGGTCATCCAGAGGGGGGTAGTGGGGGGAAGTACCAGGGCTAAGAGCAGCCCGGTTACCACGGCGGAAAGGTCTGTTGCCCGCACATCCTGTTTGGTGACGCACCGGAACAGGGATTCCGCAACCACCGCCGTTACAATGCTTACCACAATGTTCAGCAGGGCGGGGAGCCCGAAGATTACCACCCCGAACACCGTCACCGGCGCCAGGGCAATCAGCACATTGCACATCAGGGCCTTGGCGGGAACCTTGGACGCAATGTGGGGGCTTGAGGAGAGAAAAAGTTCCTGAGATAGGGATTCAATTTGTGCCATTACGGTTCTCCTTAATTTGCCGGGGCGGGCTGTTTTGCCGCCTCTGCTGCCTTAGCTGCCGCCGCAGCCGCTTGGGCCGCCGCCTGCTTGATCCGCAGGCGCCCCTTTCCAACCCGGAACCGCTGTACCAGCTTAATCCGGGCGGGACACATGTAGGTGCAACTGCCGCATTCAATACAATCCATCAGGCCTATCCTGACCGCTTCGTCCAGATCCCCCGCCTCCAGGGCGTTGTTGGTGAGTACCGGGGACAGCCGTATGGGACAGTTCCGGATACACCGTCCGCAGCGCATACAGGGGCTTTCCAGTTCGGCTATGGTTTCCGCCGCGGTCATGAAGACGATGCCCGAGGTGTTTTTCTGTATCGGAACGTTCAGGTTCGGCACCGCGTTCCCCATCATGGGGCCGCCGAAGAGGAGCTTCCGCACCTTATCGAACTCAACATCAATAAATCCCGGTGTCAGATCCGGCAGCAGGGTACCGATGGGGGCGCGAATGTTCTTGGGGGTCTTGCAGGCCCCGCCCGACACCGTCAGATCCCGGTCAATCAGGGGTTTGCCGATTTTGAAGGCTTCGGCAATGGCCACCACGGTACCCACGTTTTGCACGATACAGCCCACGTCCATGGGCATCCCGCCGGAGGGGACTTCCCTGCCGGTGAGGGCGGTGATAAGCAGCTTTTCACCACCCTGGGGGTAGCGGGTCTTACACAGACCGACGGTGATTTCCCCCGCCGAGGCGGCCTTATCGTTCTTTTGTATCGCCGCTTCGATCATGGGGATGAGCTGGGCCTTGTTGTCCTCCATCCCGATGATGGCCTTTTTGACCCCGGTGATGTGCATGATGATGGCCAGCCCAAGTATCAGCATATCGGGCTTTTCTTCGATAACCGCCTCATCGGTGGTAAGGTAGGGCTCACATTCGGCGCCGTCGACGATAATGGTGTCGATGGTTTTGTTTGGCGGCGGGTTGAGCTTTATGTGGGTGGGAAACCCCGCGCCCCCCATACCCATGATACCCGCTTCCCGTATCCGCGCCAGCGCCTCCTCCTTGGTACAGGTGAAGGGGTCCAGGATAGGGAGGGCTTGGAAAATATCCTTCCCGGGACCTTCCCCTTCTCCTACCGCTTCGATGACCACGCAGATCCCCTCGCTATTGTTTTGCTGGGTCCGGGGCTCGATCTTCTTCACCACGCCGGTGATAGACGCATGAACCGGTACGGTCATGGGTCCCGGGGCCGCCGCGTCGGCAATCTTCTGCCCGCGCTTGACCTTGTCCCCCACATTGACCAGACACTTGTTCGGCGCGCCGAGGTGCTGGTTAATGGGGATCACCACCTGTTTTAATAGGGGCGTCCACTCTACGGGCTTCCCCTCGGTTGCTTCCTTCCGCGTCGATGGAAAACGCAACCCTCTCTTAAATGTACTTACCGCCATCAGAGGCTTCTCCTTCTTATAAATTTACCTAAGACTATATGAATATTCAATGATATTATCAAAAGTGAGAACCGTCAAGTTTTATTTCTAATAAATAAATATATATAGATAAAATTATATAGATGGAAGAGGAAGAAAGAAGAGGAAGAGGATTAACCACAAAGGACACAAAGGAACACGAAGGGGAAGAAAGGAGGAAGAGGAGGAGGAGGAGAGAAAAAAGGTTCAGGCGCCATTTTGGAAAAGACACATTTTTTCGCTCTTCTTTCTTTACTTATTCGCCTTCTTCGGCTTTGCGGTTACTATTCTCTTCTTCCCCCTTTCTTCTCTTTCTTCTCTTTTCTTCACCTTTGTGTCCTTCGTGTCCTTTGTGGTTAAATTTCTTAGGTTTCTTAGGTTTCTTAGGTTTCTTAGGTTTCTTAGGTTTCTTAGGTTTCTTAGGATTTGTATTGCTCTGCCACGTAGTTGAATTTGTCGGAAACGGTACGAAAGAGGTTAACCAAAGCGGGGTCGAATTGGGTTCCGGTTCCTTCTATAATTATTTGTAGCGCCTGTTTGTGAGGAAGGGGGGCTTTGTAGGGCCTGACCGATATGAGTGCGTCATATACATCGGCGATAGCCATTAGACGGCCCTCCAGGGGGATGGTCTCCCCTGCTAAACCGTAGGGGTAGCCTTTACCGTCCCACCGTTCGTGGTGGGTACCGGCCATTATTTTGGCATGGGTTAGAAAAGTGTTTGCGGACTGAATAAGTCCGTTCAGGGCGTCCTTTTCTATTTCTTCAATAATTTGAACACCAAAGGCGGCGTGTTTTTTTATTACGACGAATTCGTCGGGGGTCAGTTTGCCGGGCTTGAGCAGGATGTTGTCCCGGATGAATATCTTGCCCACATCATGGAGTTGGGATGATTGGAAAAAGGCGTCCCGATCCCAGGCTTCTATTTCTTTTAGATATACTTTTTTGCGAACCATGGCGTCCAGCAGAATTTCCAGGTATGAACGGGTGCGTACAATGTGCCCCCCGGTGATCTCGTCACGGTATTCTACCAGGTTGGCTACGGTTTTTACTATCGAGTTTTGCATGTTCACAACGGCCTTGGTTTTTGCTTTAACCATGTGCTGAAGGTTATTGTTAAACTCCCATAGGCGTTTGGTCTGGGTGAGTACCAGAAGATGGAGTTCTATCCGCTTGAGAAGCAGGGGAGGCGAAAAGGGCTTGGAGATGTAATCAATGGCCCCCAGCTTGAGGCCCTCCAATTCGCTTTCGGGGTCGGAACGGGAAGTTAAAAAAATGACCGGGATACCCGCATAGTTCGGGTTTGCTTTGAGCTTTTTTAGCGTCTCGTAGCCGTTCATGCCGGGCATCTCTACGTCCAGCAAAATTAAGTCGGGCTGTATTTTTTCAAGGAATATAAAAAGCTTTTCCCCGGAAGGGATGGTGATGACATCATATTTTGGTGAGAGGATGCTTTTCCCTAGGGCGAGACTGGTGACGTCGTCGTCAACTAATACGATTTTCCCGGAAACAAGAGCTTTGGCGTCCATCTAATACTCCTTTTAAAAATCATATCACACTCCGGGGTAAAGTCAACGGCCCATTCCCACTCCCCATTTTTGGTCCCTTGTTTTATCACCTTTTTCATACTATAATTGAGAATATGACTATAGAACAAACCGTAAACGTACCCGCCAGCCACCGGCAAGAACTTGCTAACGCAAGGGAGGATTGATGTGCCCCGCGAAATTCCCGCGGGGAGGATGCAAGTGATTATTCAATTCCCCGATCCGGCGGAGGCTGCGGAACCCAATGAGGAAACCATCGCCGCCATTGAGGAGACTCGCGCTATGATGAGGGGGGAGATTCCTTCTCCGACCTTTCATTCCCTTGAGGAAGTGCTGGCGGAACTGCGGAGCTAGGCCGTGCTTGAAGTCAAACTCGGTACAAGGTTCAAAAGAGAATTTGCTCTGGCGGAAAAGCGGGGCAGGGACATGAGCAAAATCATCGGCGTGATGGAGTTGCTTATTAACGAGCAGCCCCTGCCGCCGGAACGCAAAGATCATCCCCTGAAAGGCACATACAAAGATTTCCGGGAGTGTCATATTCAGGGTGATTGGGTTCTTGTCTATGAAATTATTCCGGCGCAGGGTGTGGTTGCCTTTCAGCGCACCGGAATCCATTCCGATCTGATCAAAAAATAACCGCAAGAGAAACCGCAGTGCACGGAGAACGCAGAGAGAAGCATGAAGGGGAAGAAGCTGCCCTTGAATCTTCCCTCTGTTTCATCATGCGATTGATGAATATTTGGCATTTAGTGAAGCGGGTACAGTTTGATGAACTGAAAAAAACGGTAACCCTCATAAGTGCAAACACCGCCTACGCCCCCCGGAAGGCTGCCGGGCATGATCTGGACGATTTTAGGTATACCCCAAGGACAGCCCCCGCCGCCCCGGTGGGGCTGCCCCCTTCGCCCTGATTTTTCCCCCTTTACGCATACCCCCATTTTGTGTCATATTCGTATAGGGAGTACCGATGGCCGTTTTATCCTGGAACGAAATCAGAAGCAGGGCACATCAATTTGTAAATGGCTGGAAGGATAGCGCACCCAATGAACGGGAAAAGGCCAACGCCCAAACCTTTGAGATAGAGTTTCTAAAAATATTCGGGGTTGATAGAAAAAAAGTAGCCCTCTTTGAACACGAAGTACGGTTTTCAACAGAAAAAGATCTTTTTGGTAATGCCGTAGGAGGTGAGCGGGGTTATATCGATCTCTTGTGGAAAGGAAAAATCATCATAGAGATGAAGACCCCGGGGAAAGACCTTGATAAAGCATTTGAACAGGCGAAAGCCTACGCGATTACGCTGCCCCAGGATGAAATACCCCAGGGTATACTTTCATGTGATTTCGTAAATTTTCAGTATTACGATCTCACCGATCAGGCCAAAGTAGAACGGTTTACCCTTGCTGAACTTCCTGAAAAAGTAGAACTATTCGCTCATCTTGCCGGGTATAAAGACATAGCATATCAGGCAGTTGACCCGGTAGACATTAAAGCTGCCGAACACATGGGCGAGTTACACGACGCCCTGTTAAAAAATGGCTATACCGGCCATGAATTAGAAATGTATTTAGTCAGACTCCTGTTTTGTCTCTTTGCCGATGATACCGGTATTTTTGGCAAAAAGAAATTGTTTTTTGAATATATAATGCAGCGTACCAATGTTGACGGTTCAGATCTTGCCCTGCACTTAGGCATGATATTTGATACCCTCAATAAGGACATCCCCGCCCGGCTTAAAAATCTTGATGAACAACTTAAAGCGTTCCCATATATAGATGGAGGGCTCTTTGAAGAACGCCTGGAAACCGCCGCTTTTAATTCAGATATGCGGAAAACATTACTTAGTTGCTGCACCCTGGATTGGGGCCGGATAAAGCCGGAAATATTCGGCGCCATGTTTCAGAGTGTAAAGGACAAAGAAAAGCGCCGCGCCCTGGGGGAACACTACACCAGTGAAACCAATATTTTAAAACTCATTAAACCCCTATTTTTGGACGATCTACGAGCCGAGTTTGAAAAGATAAAAGCCCAGGCTCCCGGAGGCCGGAAACATAATCTGTTACTATTCCATGACAAGTTATGCTGCTTAAAGTTTCTTGACCCGGCCTGTGGATGCGGTAATTTTCTGGTAGTCAGTTATCGTGAATTACGCCTGCTGGAAATTGAAGTATTAAAAGAAGTCTTGGGGGATGATCAGCTTTTTGATATTGAACCCATGATCCGGGTAAACGTAAATCAGTTTTATGGTATCGAAATTGAAGAATTCCCTGCCCGGATAGCACAGACCGCCCTTTGGCTCATGGATCACCTGATGAATACCAAAGCATCAGCAGCCTTTGGGAAATACTTTGTTAGAATACCCTTAACCGCTTCTCCCTCTATCGTGATCGGCAATGCCTTAACCATTGATTGGGAAACCATTGTATCTAAAACAGAACTATCCTACATATTAGGAAACCCGCCCTTCGTCGGCAAAAAAGAACAGATTGATCGGCAGAAGTCAGAGGTTCTTCAGGTGTTTAATGGCGTAAAGGGGAATGGTGTTTTAGATTACGTTGCCTGTTGGTATAAAAGAGCGGCCCTTTACATCCAGGGTTCATCCATAGAAGCAGCCTTTGTATCCACAAACAGCATTTGCCAGGGGGAACAAGCGCCTGTTCTTTGGCCTCTACTCATGAATAAACAGCATATCAAAATTAATTTTGCCCATCAGACTTTTAAATGGAGCAACGAGGCTCGTGGTAAAGCTGCCGTTCATTGTGTTATTATCGGTTTCAGCGTAACAGATTGGAAAGTGAAAAAGATCTATCACTATGCAACCGTTACCGGTTTACCAAATGAGGCCACCGCAAATCAAATTAATGCTTATCTGGTTGACGGCCCCACAATTTTTATAACTTCCCTGTCTGCGCCACTTTGTGCTGTTCCTGTTATGTGTTACGGAAGTATGCCTATAGATGATGGGCATTTAATTTTGAGCGAAGAAGAAGCCGCCTTTTTCATTGAAAAGGAACCGGTGACTAAGGGAATGATTCGTCCCTATTACGGCGGGGAAGAATTCATTAACAACAAAAAGCGGTTTTGCCTGTGGCTTGATGGTATACCACCGGAAAAAATAAATAAATCAAAACTCGTTAAAGAACGCATAGAGCAAACAAGAGTATTCAGAATGGCAAGCGGGAGGAGTGCAACAAATAAACTGGCGGACATCCCCTCATTATTCGGTGAAATCAGACAACCAAAGACAGATTACCTCATAGTTCCAAAGGTATCCTCAGAAAACCG
>BNUR01000092.1 GCA_025997495.1 Spirochaetia bacterium
GACGGTACCGCTTCCCGTCAAACCCCTTGCGGTCCTGGGTGAACTGATGATTCGGCGGCATATGCTCACGAATAGTAACATACCGTTTCCCGGTATACCGCCGTTCATGAATAGCTATCCTTTGGCGCGTTTCCGAGTACACTTCGACCATGGTTGCGCTCACTTTCATGGTAACCTGTTGCCTGAAGTATTGGTGCGGTGTGGAGTAATAAAAACCGTTGTACTCAATGTGGTAGTTATCGGGCACGCGCCGCTCGATATAGTGTGCGTACTCATAGCTGCCCTGCGGCAGCGGCCTCAGTGTCGGTTTGTCCAGGGCCAGAAATACGCTTTCGCGGCTTCCCGCCCGCTTCTGGAAGGGCCGTTTGACCAGGATGGCCATGCGCCGCTTTATCGCCCCGTTGAGTTCACCATAACTTTCGAAACGCTGATCCCTCAGCCATTCCAAAAGCCAGGTTTCAATCCAGCCAACGCTGCCTTCAACTTGCCCCTTATCCCGTGGAGCCCTCACCCGGGCCGGGATAACCGCCACCTGGTAGTAGGCCGCTAAATCGTGATACGCCTTGTTGATAGCCGGGTCGTAATAATTCGCCTTGGTTACCGCAGTCTTGCAGTTGTCGGGAACAATGACCCGGGGAAGCCCGCCCAACTGAACGAAGGTATGCACATGCGCGGTAAGCCAGCTTTCCTGTTTTTCATCGGGAAACGCTTCCACCACCGGATAGCCGGAGTCCCCGAGGGTCGCAATGAAAAAATGCGCCTTGCGCAGTTTTCCTGTTTCGCTATCCACCACACATTCCATCGGACCTATGGTCCGCAGTGTCCCCCGCCCAATCCACGAACAGTTCCTTCCCCGGCTCCCGTTCCTGGACCATTACTACATCTTTCCCCGTAGTATTCCGCCACTGTTTGTAACGGCAGCAAAACTGACTGTACCCAAGGCCGTCTGGATTATCCTGGCGATACGACTCCCACACATACCGGAGCTTGACCCGCTTCCCCCCGTCCAGCTTTTTCTGGATAGCCTCCCAGTCGATTCCCGCTTTCTCCGGTCTCCCTCCTACTGCTTGGGGATACAGCAACCGCTTTATTTGGTCGTCGGTCATTTTTACTGCTGTCTCATAAGTCAGCCCGACTGCCCTACAGCGTTTCTGCGCTTCACCAACGGTGGACTTGCCGCAATTAATACTCCGCGCGATTTCCCTTTGGGAATACCCCTGTACCCCAAGCCGCAACATCTCAATGATTTTCATAGGTTCCTCATACCTCATGTTGTCCTCCTGTACCTGAGTCCTTTGCTCATGATACAGAATTGGTCTTGAGATGTCGGAACCGCTGCCCGGATGTTTCCGGAATCGGTGGCCGGATATGACCGGAACCTATGCCCGCCAGTTTTCAGAACCGGTGGCCGGATGCCATCGGATTGACTGGCCGGATACGTCCGGATTCTCTGGCCGGATGCTATCGGAATCCCTGGCCGGATGTTTCCGGATTGCTTGCCCGGATGTTATTGGATTGCCTGGCCGAATGGGGCCGGATTACTCACTCCGGTCTCTTCCGCTATTTGAAGCGACCCCCTGAATACCGGCGCAAATGTTTCGGGCTCTACCTCATCAAGCAGATTCCGCACCTGTGCATCAGACGGCAAGTCGTGTATGCCCAGCAGACTTTGCGCGTTACTCTTTTTCCGCTTGTTCTGCATTTCCTTCATGTACCGCAAAAATGACGGAAATTGAAAATAGAAGACCCCGAATGCGCTCTTGACCGCATCCACCAGACGGTGCTTCGTGTTCGGCCCATGCCGGTTGTCGGGTATCTTCTCCGCCGCTTTGTCTAGATTCCTCATCAGCCGTTTAAATGTTTCCCCACCCATACCCCCGATTTTATCATAAATCAGGCAAATTTGGAATTGCGTGCGTCACGGGAAGCCCGTGAAAGGAGGATTTAGGAAGAAACCTTTCGAGATGACCTAGTGAAACCACGGGGAACCGTGCACCTCACCCGGAAAGGCGTAGCGAGCCGCCGGAAGCGAGTCTTGCATGGGTCTTGGAGACAAGGCTCGTGAAGCGTAGACAGCGAGTACAAAAGCCGTGTGATAGAGCCTCGAAATAAACAATGCAAAGGGTTTTCACTCTGTAATTAGTGGGAACGAAAGCTCACCTGCGATAAGCGAGCAGGGAGCCCAGCCGGGGTCAGAGAGCGGGGCATATGTATGGAAGGTCATACGGGAACGTGAGAGGACAAGCCGTCTCTGGCAAACAGGCCGCAAAGGGCAAAAGCGGGTTATAAGAAGCCCAGGCTTTCCACCAGCTCTGGGAGGAAGGAGACCGAAGGAAGAGCGGAGGTAACACGAAAAAGAGCACATTGCCAGTATCGCCTGAGCGAGGTAAACCGAAGCGAGGTGAGAAGGACGGAGAGTAGTCGGAGCATAGTCATAGTACCGATGAGAGGGGGAACCGAACCTGCGGGACCCTAACCTAACACGGAGGGAAGGGCTATGCCTGGAAAAAGGACTGACAAGGGGAAACACGATGAATACACAGGAATTCTGGGATACAGTGTCAACGAGACAGTGTCGGATAACGGAAGCGGCCCGGAAATATCCGGGGGAGAGTTTGGTGAGTTTGGCACATCACATAGATGTGCCGTGGATGTATTGTGCGTATGATTGGACGCGCAAGGACGGAGCGAAAGGGATAGACGGAGTAGGAGCAGCGGAATACGAACAGGGACTTATGGCCAAGCTGGAAAATCTGGTTGAGCTGCTGAAAAGCGGAAAGTACCGGGCGCCGGCAGTGAAGCGGGTGTACATACCCAAAGCGGGGAGTACAACCGAAAAACCTCCCACGCGCAAGCGTGTTCTTCATAGGAATCCCAACATTTGAAGACAAAATACTCCAGCGGGCGGTACAGATGGTGCTGGAACCGATATATGAGAGGGAGTTCTACGACTTCTCATATGGGTTCAGACCGGGAAAATCAGCCCACGACGCCCTTGAACAAATCTGGAAGGAAAGCATGGCCATAGGTGGTGGTTTCATCATCGACATGGACATAAGCAAGTATTTTGACACCATACCACACGACAAACTCCAGGAGATACTGGGACGCAGGGTTAGCGATGGAGTGATACAACGGATAATCGGCAAATGGCTGAATGCCGGGGTAATGGAACAGGGGAACCTGCACTACCCCGAAAAAGGAACCCCGCAAGGGGGAGTAATCTCACCGATATTGAGCAACATCTACCTTCACGAGGTGCTGGACAAATGGTTTGTAGAAACCGCGAAGCCGCTTCTCAAGGGGCGGGCATACATGGTGCGATATGCTGATGACGCAATCATCGGCTGCGAACTGGAAGAGGACGCGAACCGGATAATGAAAGTTTTGCCACTCCGATTTGCAAAGTACGGTCTTACCATACACCCGGAAAAGACCACGCTGGTTGACTTCACCAAACCATGGGGAAGTAACCGAGGAGGAGATGGCAGCTTCACATTTCTTGGCTTCAAGCACTATTGGCGGAAGTCGAGAAAGGGTAATTGGGTCGTGTACCGGAAAACAGACAGCAAGCGACTGGCGTCGAACCTTTGGTTCGCAGCGATAGCGGCTATCGTCCAATGGTGCAGGAACTTTCGGCATACACCGCTGAAAGAACAACATGCAATGCTGGCGGTAAAATTGAAAGGACACTATGGATACTACGGGATTACGTGCAACGGACAAAGCATAGCCCAATTCTATTGGGCAGTTCGAGGGTCATGGTTCAAATGGCTCAACCGTCGGTCAGGCAGAAAATCCTATACCTGGGAGCAATTTACGGAATACTTGAAAAACTTTCCGTTGCCAACACCCAGGATTGTACACTCATACGCTAAGTGAAACTTTTTCTAGAGGAGCCGGATGCCGCGGACCGGAGGTCCGATAATTGGGCACGTCCGGATCTGCGGGGGGGCCGGGTGGATAACTGCCCGGTTCTACCCGACTGCATTCATATCAAATTTCGTTGACAAGCAATTCCCCCCGTGCTATTCTTATCCATCGAATTATTTTAGAAAACCATTTGATAAATTTTTATTGATTTTCCTTGACGATTGCCATTTTCCGGTGATATAATTTCCTGTTGAGTATAGGACGATATTTACCATAGGAGGAGAAGATATGGCAGTAAAAGAGATTCAGACCACCTGCGCCTATTGCGGGGCCGGGTGTCAGCTCATGTTTACCGTAGACCAAACGGCAAACAAGATCCTTGACGTACACCCCACCAAGGGCAGAACCAACGACGGCACGGCTTGTTTGAAGGGCTGGTACGGCTGGGATTACCTCAATGACCCCCAGATTTTGTCTAAACGGCTCCGGAAGCCCCTGATTCGCAAGGGCGGCAAGGGCAGCGCCCTGGAAGAGGTCGAATGGGACGAGGCTATTTCCTACACCGCCAAGCGGCTCATGGAAATTAAGGAGAAATACGGGCCGAACGCCATCATGTGCACCGGCTCGGCCCGTGGCCCGGGGAATGAGGCCAACTATATCATGCAGAAATTTGCCCGGGCAGCGGTCGGAACCAACAATGTCGACCACTGCGCCCGGATATGACACGCTCCTTCTGTAGCGGGTCTACAGTATAGCTTTGGTTCAGGTGCAATGACCATGGGAGTTCCTGAGATAGAAGACGCGGCCCTGCTGTTTGTCTTCGGTTATAACGGCGCTGATTCTCACCCGATTGTTGCCCGGCGTATCGTGCGGGCCAAGCAAAAGGGCGCTAAAATTATCTGCGCCGATCCCCGGATAATTGAGACTGCCCGGATTGCGGATATGCATTTGCAGCTTAAAGGCGGTACCAACCTCCTTCTGGTTAACGCCATTGCAAACACTATCCTGGAAGAAGGGCTGACCGATGAGGACTTTATTGAAAAACATTCCAATGGTTATGCCGAGTTCAAGGAAATCGTAAAGAAATACACCCCCGAGGGCGTTTCCGCCCAGGTCGGGATCCCCGCCGCGGACATCAGGAAGGCGGCGCGGATGTATGCCACCAGCGGCCGTTCGATGATTCTGTACGGCATGGGCGTCTGCCAGTTCGGGCAGGCGGTGGATGTGGTCAAGGCCCTGGCCAATCTGACCATCATGACCGGCAACTTAGGCCGCCCCTCCACGGGCATCGGCCCAGTGCGGGGCCAGAACAACGTCCAGGGCGCCTGCGATATGGGAGCCCTGCCCAACGTATTCCCCGGCTACCAGGCGGTGACCAACCCGGAATTGCGGGCAAAGTTTGAAAAGGCCTGGGGGGTTAAACTGCCGGACCAGAACGGCATCACCCTGACCGTGGTGCCCCACCAGGTGCTCCACGAAAAGGATCCCACCAAGCAGATTCACGGCTATTACATCATGGGTGAGGACCCGGTCCAATCCGACCCGGATTCGGCGGAAGTGCGGGAGTCCCTGGAGAAATGCGACTTCGTGGTGATGCAGGACATTTTTATGAACAAGACAGGCCAATACGCCGATGTCATTCTGCCGGCCACCAGTTGGTGCGAGCATGAGGGCGTCTTTTCCTGCTGCGACCGGGGCTTTCAACGGGTCCGCAAGATCCTTGAGCCCGTGGGCGATCTTAAGACCGACTGGCAAATCATCTGCGAGATGTCCACCGCCATGGGTTACCCCATGAAATACAACAAGACCGAGGAAATCTGGAACGAGGTGATCGAACTCTGCCCCGGCTTCTACGGCGCAACCTACCAAAAGATCGAAAAGCAGGGCAGTGTCCAGTGGCCCTGCCGCGACCGGTCGGACGCCGATACCGGTACGGTCTACCTGCACAAGGGCGGCAAGTTCTCCAATCCCGACGGCAAGGCAAACTTCTTCGCCACCGATTGGCGGCCCCCGCAGGAGGTGGAGAACAAAGAGTATCCCCTCACCCTGTGTACCGTCCGCGAGGTCGGCCACTATTCGGTGCGTACCATGTCCGGCAACTGCCGGATGTTGCGTAACCTTGAGGACGAGCCGGGCTGGCTGCAGATTTCGCCCCGGGATGCCGAAAAGCTGGGTATCAAGCACCAGGAACTGGTGCGGGTTTCATCACTGCGCGGTAGTGTAATAACCCGTGCAAATGTTACGGAGCGGGTCAAGAAAGGCGCGGTATACATGACCTACCAGTGGTGGGTCGGCGCGTGTAACGAGCTGACGAACGCCAACCTGGACCCAATCAGCAAGACGCCGGAATACAAGTACTGCGCCTGCAAGGTGGAAAAACTTTCAGACCAGAAAGCGGCCTGGGAAGATGTGAACAAAACCCTGGCGGATCTTCGTAAGAAGATGCGGGTCGATGTAAAGCGTGAGGGGGTAAAAGCATGAACTCATTTGTACAAGCAACTCCCCTGTGCTGCATTGGCTGCAGAACCTGTTTGATAAGCTGTGTGGTTGCCCACGAAGGCAAGCGGATTTTCGAAATCGACCCCGACGGGTATGATTTCAACCCCCGGCTCTTTATGGTAAAGACCGCACGGGTCAGCGCGCCGGTGCATTGCCGGCACTGCGAAAATCCCGCCTGTAAAGCGTCCTGTACCTCCGGGGCTATCTCGGTAAAGGACAATGTGGTGCTTATCGACATGAAGAAGTGCATCGGTTGTAAGAATTGTTCTATAGCCTGCCCCTTTGGGGCGGTAGAAGTGGTGGAGACCGCCGAAGTTCAAAGAGACGGCTCCCCCCGGAAGGTCGCCAATAAGTGTGATCTCTGCGTTGGGGTTGCGGACAGCCCTTCCTGTGTGAAGGTCTGCCCCACGGCGGCGCTGAAATTGGTGACCGAAAACGATTTCGGCGACGGGGTGAAGGATAAGCGGGAGGCAGCTGCCACCGCCACCGCCAAAGTCGCTGTGGCGGTCTAGGTTTGGGAGGTAGGAATGGACAGTAAGGGTACTATTGTTGTGGACAAGTCGCCGGTTATGATACGGTGCAATGGTTGTATGGAGGTCCCCTGTGTCCTTTCCTGCGATAGCAATGCTGTCGCCCATGTTTGTGGTGATCTGTTAATAGAGCTTGATAAATGTACTGTATGCGGGCAGTACAAGGGTACCGGTATGCCTGACTGTGTCATCTCCTGTGAGTATTCTCAGTGGAAGGCCGTGTTGGAAGTGCCGGATACCCAAACGAAACAGACGCGGGCGGCAACTGCATTGTCCCTGTTAAAACTTTGAGAGAGGAGTGTGTATGAGCGGAGAAGGATCGTATTTCGTATTGGCGGAGCCGGAGAAGTGTACCGGCTGCCGGGCCTGTGAACTGGCCTGTTTTGCGGCTCACCAAAAGGGTGTCGCAAAGACGGTGGGGACGGTGACAACGCCGGTTATTCCCAATTTGTATCTAACCAGGACTGAAACTATCAGGATGCCGGTGCAGTGTCATCACTGCGAAAACGCGCCCTGCCTCCAGTCCTGTCTGTGCGGCGCACTGGAGCGGAAAGACGGCGCGGTGGCGCTGAACCCGCAGAAGTGTATCGGCTGCCGGAACTGCGCCTTGGCCTGTCCCTTCGGCGCCATCCAGATTGCCGGGGCGAACATCCTGCCGGAACTTGCAGGTCACGCGCCGGTGTTCAAGTGCGACCTGTGTCCGGACCGGGAGAACGGCCCCGCCTGTGTGGCCACCTGTCCCAACGAGGCGCTGCGCTTGGTTGACACCGAAGAAGAACTGCGGGCGAAGCGTATCCAGGCAAGCGAAGCATCGGAAGCTATTCAAAATAGCCTGGCTAAAGCCAGTGAAGTAAGGGGAGGGCAGTAGAATGGCGGTAATTCAGATTGATAAAGATCTTTGCACGGGGTGTCAGGAATGCACCAAGGTCTGTCCCACTTTTGCAATTGAAGGTGAAGCCGGGGAAGCGCAGACCCTCGTTGAAGAACGCTGCGTTATGTGCGGCCAGTGCGTACAGAAGTGTAAGTCCTATGTTTCCCTGATCGATCACGGTAAGGAAGCGTATGCCGCAAAACGGGCGGAACGTCTGCTCCCGGAAACGGTACAGGAGCCCCTCTTCGCGGCCCACAACGTCAGCCATTTGGCGGAACTTATTGCCGCCCTTAATGACCCCAACAAGTTTACGGTTGTACAGGCCGCCCCGGCGGTACGGGTCGGCATTGCGGAAGATTTCGGGCTGCCCCTGGGCTCCCTGGCCTCCGGCAAGATGGCTGCGGCGCTTCGTAAAATCGGCTTTGACCGGGTCTACGACACCAACTTTTCTGCGGACCTGACTATTATGGAAGAAGGCACGGAACTGGTGGAGCGGGTTACCAAGGGCGGCATACTGCCCATGTTTACCTCCTGCTGTCCCGCGTGGGTTAAGTACATGGAGACCAACCATCCCCAGCTTACCAAGCATCTTTCCACCTGCAAAAGCCCCCAACAAATGGCCGGCCCGGTCTTCAAGACCTACGGCGCGAAAATTGACAAGGTAAAGGCCGATAAGATATATAACGTGTCGGTCATGCCCTGTACCTGTAAGACCTATGAGGCCGCCCGGCCGGAGATGAACGCCTCAGGTCACCAGGATATTGATGTGGTCATCACCACCCGGGAACTGGGCTACCTGATTAAGTACAAGGGGATAGACCTGGCGACCCTGCCCGACGAGCAATTTGACATGCCCCTTGGGGAGTACACCGGCGCGGGGGCCATCTTCGGCGTTACCGGCGGTGTTATGGAAGCGGCTCTGCGGACCGGCTACACCCTCATCACCGGCAAGGAACTGGGGAACAAGGACCTGGATTTCACGGCCGTGCGCGGTTCCGATGGGTTCCGTACGGCGGCCATTAAGATCGGTGATCTCACCCTCAAGGTTGGGATTGTGACGAACTTAAAGAACATCGATCCGATTATCGAACAGCTAAAGGCCGGGACCCTGGACTGCCATTTCGTGGAGGTCATGACCTGCCCCGAAGGCTGTATCACCGGCGGCGGCCAGCCGAAACTGCTTTCCGATGTTGACCGGCAGGACGCCAACGATAAGCGGCGTGAGGCGATTTATCAGCATGATAAGGACCTGCCCCTGCGGAAGTCCCATGAAAGCAGCGCGATAAAGAAGCTCTACGCGGAATATTTGGAGAAGCCCTGCGGACACAAGTCCCACGAGCTTCTGCACACCCATTACAAGCATGATTAAAGAATCCCGTCCCCTGACCGGCAGCGCCCTGATTCTGGGCGGCGGCCGGGGGACACGGATTGGCTATGACAAAAAGAAGCTGGAACTGGGGGGCGTAAGCGTACTGAACCGCTTGGCTTCCCAGTTACAGACCGTGTTTGCCGAGGTGCTGATTTCATCCAACGAGCCCGTGACGCTCCCTGGTGTCCCTGTTCTGCCCGACCGGGTGGGGGAGGGACCCATGGCGGGTATCTACCAGGGCCTTTTACACTGCACAAGCGAATATCTCTACGTGGTGGCCTGCGATATGCCTTTTGTCAATGGTGCGTACATCGCCTATATGCGGGAGCTTATTGCTCGGGAAGGTATGGATGTCTGCATTGCCCGGCATGGTGACGGCGGTTTGGAACTGTTCAATTCATTTTATAAAAAAAGCTGCGCGGCGCTTATGGGGGAGGCCTTGGCCAAGGGGGAGTACAAGATACGCCTTGTCTTTGACCGGCTGAAGGTGCATGAGGTCGATGACGGGACATTGCAAAAGTTTGATGACGGGAAGATGTTTTTCAATATTAACTATAAAGAAGATTTGGAAGCGGCGGAACAGAAGAATATGCCGTAAACCGTGGCTTGACTGCAAGCATAGAAATGCCGATACTATGGAAAAGAGTATGTTGGTTGTTTAATTCAGGTGATCACGGTGCCCGGTTTCCTTGAAATTTCATGATTTTTCGTGAGAATTCTCACGGCGCACACCTTAAACATAAGGTAATCTTACGGTATGTATATTCAAACTTAAAGGAGAGCAGGGACGTTTAATAATGGCTGGCATAAACAAAATCCGGGACCGGATCGAAATAGCGATAGAGATAACCAGGGACAGCAAGGTTCCCGCCCTTTTGATGGCGAATCCGGGGCTTGCCAAGTCAACGGTGGTGTACAATTGGGCCAGGCGCAATGGTTACCATATAGAAACATTGATCGGTTCCCGGTTTTCCCAGGAGGAGATCCTGGGCTTCCAGGTACGGGCGGAGGACCGCGAAACCGGGGAGCATTATCTGGAACTGCTGGCCCCCCACTGGTACCGGAACATCCTGGACCAGGAAAACAATTTTCATGTGCCTTCGGTGCTATTTCTGGATGAGTTGAGCACCGCCCAGGAAAATGTCCAGGGCGCTTTACTGCAGTTGGTCTTTGAGCGGAAAATCGGGAACGGCCGGACCCTGCCCGAATCGACCCTGGTGATTGCCGCGGCGAACTACAAGCAAAACATCCCCTTCCAGTTCAATATCATGGCCCCCATCCTCAACCGTTTCTGCATCATCAACCTATCCTACGAAAGCAACGACAGTTTTCTTGACGAATTCCTCCAGGACGAGGCTGATTTATCGAAGGATCTGGTGGTCTTTGCGGAAAAGGAAATCACCCCCTGGCAGAAAAACTACCTGCGGGATGGTTTGAAGATGATGTTCCGCACCCTGTTCCGTTCCTTTGAGGAGGACAACCGTGACATTGACAAGGACCTTGTCTACACCATGGACATCAACAACCAGGTCTACAACACCATGTATGACGACGACTCCCGGTATGTGTACAACTTCATCTCCGGCCGCACCCTCTGGTATCTCTACCAGATCACCCTGTCCTTCCTCCGCAAGGGCCTGACCACAACGGAACACGGGGCGTCCATCCTCAACATGGTTTTCGGCCTCATCGGCCTGGGCACCAACACCTTTACTGAAAAGCAGCGCAAGGCCTATATGAAAAGCGCAGAAACACTGTACCGGCGGCTCTACGATATCCTGTCTTCCCGGAATGAGGCGGACACGGGCCCTGTCTCCGGTGAAGCGCTTAGCGCGTCCCTGGACTTCCGGGGTAAGAGTGCCGCGGACGCCGTCAACGAATGGGTCCTCTTCCACGAATCTTCG
>BNUR01000093.1 GCA_025997495.1 Spirochaetia bacterium
GGATTTTTCTAAGGTTACCAACGAGGACCACAACCCGTCGCCCCGGGAAACCGAATACTACGAGTTTCCCGACATGGTATTATTCACTCCCTATGCGGCGGTTAGCCATTTTTTTGAATTGAAAAAGTTCCGCATCCACAAAGTTAAAGAGGAGGCGGAGGTTCCAATAGGCGTTGATCCATAGACCGGCGTTAAGGTAGTAACTCTGTTGATACGCCTCTGAATGAACGACATGTCCATTGGTTGACACCCAGCTTTGGGCGGCGAATATATCGAAACGCCCTTTTCGGAAACCAAACGAGGCGTTTTCACCGATGGTTTGAAAGCTGCCGTAGGTAAAACCGGCCTGCGCTTCCCAGCCCTGTTCCGCCATATATTTCGGGGTAACGTTCACTAAGCCGTATCCGGTGGCGAAACTTGATGGCTGGGGTGATTTATACACCTCCACGCTGCCCGCCGCAAACACGGGGAAACCGTCCGCCATTGACTGGCCGTAAATCAGGCCGTGCCGGGGAACCCCGTCAAAGGACGTCGTTGTGCCGAGCGAGGGATGATCGTACCCGCGCCCGCGTATGTAGAGGTTTGCGCCGGTGGTGGTTCCAATCATGTTGTGCTTACTGCTGATCACCCCCGGAACATTCCGCAGGGTGTCCAGCAAATCAAGGGAACCCTGATCATGTATCTGTTCCGCGCTCACCTCGTTATGGGCGCCATAGGGAGTCTGCACTGGGGCGGTTGGTTCTGGCGGCGCAGGGGCGTCCGCCGTAAAGGTGATTCCCTGATCATTGGTCATAATCGTATCAAAATCATCCTCGGGATACTCAGTATCACTATCCTGGGCGGATACTGCGGCGGATAAAAAAAACAGGATTACCAGAAATACAATACCACGTTGTTTGCGCATAGAAAAACCCTTCACCGGGACCTGGCTACACGGAACCCAACGTATACGCTGCCCACCCAGGACCGGGTATAGTTCCGGCTATTAGCCGCCGTACAGTCCTTCGCGTAACTGCTCCAACCGCCGCCGCGCATTACCCGGTGGGCGAAGGTTCCCATGCCCGGTCCGTCAATGGGTGTGTCGGCAGTGATCGGCTCATCGTACCAATCCCAACAGTATTCGGAAACGTTACCACCCATGTCGTAGAGGCCCAGGCGGTTACCGGTTTTGCTTCCCACCGGGTGCACGCCGTATGCAGCATGATTGCCGCCAAGTTCGTAGGCATTGATCAGATACCACGCTACGTTATCAATGGCGCTGCTCCCCGGGTATAGGTAATTCCAGTCCGGAACGGTCTGATCGCCCCCCCGTGCGGCATATTCCCATTCCGCCTCGGTGGGAAGCCGGAATCCCTTGGCATCGGGCTTTACGAATACCAGATCTGCGGGAGTATCAGGTAAGCCTCCGGTTGGCGGTATGTCCCCAAGGGATTTTTTCAGCACCGGGCCGCTGCTGCTTTCGTAATATACCGGATCAAGCCCCTGCTTCTCGCTGTAGGCATTGCACCATACAATGGCATCCCGCCAGGTCATGCTGGTGGCAGGCCGGGTTTTCCGCTGATCGGCGGACCAGCCCTTGGAGTTATCACCGGTTCCGCTTGTCCCGTGGCCTTCTATGCCCCGGTTAATAATATGGTAGCCGTGAGTAACAGCCCAGGAGTATACCTCGTCCCAAAGTTCCCAGGTAATCTCATACCGGGAAAGCCCAAAGGGGGACAGGGTGAGGGTACGACCGGTAACAAAAACACCATCACTGCCGCTGCCGCTTAGTACCACCGCTGTACCCGCCGGAATGACCGTAACAATTTCCCGGTATACCTCCGGCTCATCATCCCCCGGATCACCGTTCCCGGTGGGGCAGCCCGTAAACAGAAGAAGTAACAGGCATACGCCGTAAAAATAGTTAACGCACTCTTTTAAGATCAACCGGAACTCCATGACCATAAAAATTCAGAATCCGTAAAGTAGTATCACTGTCACGGATCTCAAAGCCGGCGCCGGCGATATAATTGACAACCCCGTTTTTCGTAGCAGGATCGTAGGGATTACAGGTTCGGGACCATTGGGTACTGTCCGAAACATGACTCACCTCCACATCCTTCCCGCCGGTTTCCCCTCTGAAACTTAAGGTCACCCAGTCTTCTGAACGGAAACCTGTACCCGCCCAGACGGTGTTCTCCAGGTCTGCCGGCAGGGGTGCAAGCGCAAAGGTTTTCCCCACATCGGGGTACAATTTATACAGGGTAAGGGGGTTACCGCTCCCCTGGAAATCCGCAAAGACGATACTCTTTTCATCCGCAGTGATGGTAAAGGCTCCGGGAGCCGCATACGTAACAGGCGGAGAAGCGCGGGTTGGCTGCGGTATGGAACCTGCTTTTGTGTTTTTGTTATAGGTGTATTCCGTATGGGCAGTGTTATGCGGATCCGTTTCCGAGGCAAATTGAATAACCGCCTGTTCAGCATGGTAGACCAGTTCTTCAACAAATTCTCCATTTACAACTACGGGTATTCCGTTTTCATAAACAAGGACGGATTCATTGTAGGCAGATTTAAAGGCGATGGTTACCCAATCGGCAGCGCCCAGAGGTCCCGCCCAAACAATTTCGCGCCGGGGGGACGAAGGAAGTTCCGGTCCGGTATCGGGGTCCGAACCGGTGCTGCCGTTGTCGCAGCCCATACCGAACAGGAAGGTAAGAGCCATAAACACCGCCATGGCGCTTAGGAATACCCGTTTTCTCATAAAAATATGCTTCATCCTATTCCAGCCTTATGTAATCCGCCCCGTGGGGATAGGATTTCCATTGAACAAAGATGAGACGGGTATTATCGCTGTTCACGGTAAAGCGGCTTTGAATTGAATTTGAGCTATCGAGCGCCGTGCCGATAATTCCCTTTTTCGTTTCCGGTATGTAGCTGTAATCGTAGTCATACCAGGGCTCACCGTCGCCGACCTGGTCCTGAAATTGAACGACGCCGGCGCTTACGAAGCGCAAGGTCCGTATACCGTAACCGCCTGAGTTCCAGCACCAGGTGGTGCCAATCAGGCTGGGCATCGGTTCGCCTAACTCCGTACTGTCAGCCGCCGTTTGCCGCGTAAATACCGCCTCGCCGCCGCCGTTGTTGTAATTTGGGAAGATGAGGGTCTGGAAATCCGCACTCACCGTAAAAGCCCCCAGGGTCTGTATGTCGCCCTGCCGGGAACTGCGGTTATAGGTGTAGGAATAGGTCGTGTTCAAAACCTCTGCCCGTGAGCCGCTTTTGAATTCCAGCACGGCGCCGCTCCATATCCATGTGGTGCCCGTCAGTTCAATATCCCGGGGATCGGTCTGCTGTTCGCAGCCGGGGAAAAGGATACCTATAAATAGCAATAGTAACGCTATTGCTATGAAACGCTTCTGTTTCTTTATCACGTAAACCTCCAAAAAGAAAATCCGCCCCTGAATGCATAAAGCGGTTCAGGGGCTGGAAAATTAAAATCCTATGGCGTACCTCTTTCTATGCCGTTCGCATCAAGCTTAACAAAATCCCAGCCGTGGCCATAGCTTTTCCAAATGGGACAGTGCAGGTTGCATGCCACGGTGAGGTTGTTTTTATTGCCGCCTCTCCAAGCAAAATCCTCAAAATATGACGAGAAGGTATAGTTCTCGCGAATGGTAAAACTATTTGGACTCCCGTTCAAAGGACCGGATATATAGGCAAAGTTACCGGTTTTCGTCCCGGTGTTATACGTATAGGTAAGCTTGGTTATCGTAGTATAGTATCCGTCAGGAGCGTATAGTATGGCGTTTGCGCCGTCAATACATTCGATCACAAAGTTAGGCCCATACCAAATGATACCAACCAGGCCGCTTTGAGGATTCGGCGCCGGGGTAAAGCTAACGGTGTACCCGGATTGCCGGTAATTGTTGAAGGTAAGGACGCCATCAGTAATGCTAAAGGCCCCCAGTTGGTGGTAGATTTGCCCGGTCGAGCCACTGCGCCTGTTGACATCGCCCGATATAGTTCCGGATTGAGTTCCACTGTCGAAGGTATAATCATACCCTGAGGTGGCGGGCGCGCCATTAGCGGCGGCGCCTATCCCCAGGGTGTTGATGGCGGCCTTGTCCGCATCAATGAACTTCAGTACCACATCTCCCCAATACCAGGTTGTACCCGCAACATCGCCGCCGGTCCAGGAGTCCGGGGTCCACTTCGCATAGAGGGTTGTATCCTGGGTTACCGTGTCGGTGGCGAAATTCCATGCCGTTGTAGCGGCAGCTTCTTTATACCAGCCGCCGAATGCGTCAGTCCTTTTGGTGGGGTTCGCCGGTTGGGTAACCGTGCCGCCGCTTACTATGGACTGGCTTTCCACGGCACTTCCGCCCTGGGAGTGAAAGGTAACGGTATACGTATCTTCTCCTCCGTCATCATTCACGTTGGGACAACCCGAAAGTCCAATAACCATTGACGCTATCAGCAGCGCCAAACCCATCAAAACAGTACTTTTCTTTTTCATCTTGTATCCCTTCTTAATTTGGGATATAAATACGTAATCGAACAACGTCCGCATGACTCGCCAGTCCCCGGTAGAGCGGGGGTCTTCTCATACACACCGTAAAAAACCAACTGAACCTCCGCCGAGGAGGCTTATTTCGAAGACGGAGGTTCAGCCGGAACCGTTTCAAATCCTTTGCAGACCCTGAAAACACAAAAAGCCCGACACCTCTTTCCCAAACTGGGTAAAAGAGCATATCGGGCTTCATGCCGTCTATAGGCGGAATTCGTATCCGCTGTTAATACTGTATCAACCTACAATACCATGGGCCGTAACCAAAGGCACCGGAGCTTCATGCCCCGGAACCGGAATGCTTCAACATTTCGGTATGTTTTTATTTATATCACCGGCGGGGGGGCTTGTCAAGAGAAATTTTTGGTTATGTGACGACTATCATGACGAGCGCACACCAGAGGCCGGGGCTTTCCGGGTTTCCGGATAATTCAACAGGTGGAGCTTGTCAATGTAACCGCCTATGGTATACTGCATACCAGAGGTATGCTTGGCGGATGAACGGAAACGCATTGTTGAAAGAAGACGAACGCTGGACCTACGCCGATTACAAGGACTGGGAGGAGGCTCCGGGCGAACGCTATGAGCTTTTCCGGGGCAAAGCCGTGGCTATGGCGGGCTCGAATACGTATCATCAGTTAATTCTTGGGGAACTGGCTGTGCAGATTGCGAATTATCTGACCGGCAAGCCCTGCAAAGTTATTCCCGGCCACTTTGACGTGCGGCTCTTTTATGAAGAGGATGAAAGCGACGATACGGTATTCCAGCCCGATATTATCGTGGTTTGTGATAAAAAGAAGCGGGGGCCGGAAAGCTGCCGGGGTGCGCCTGACTTTGTAGTGGAAATCCTGTCACCTTCCGACAAGGCGGTTGATATGGAGCTCAAATTTGACCTGTACCGGCAGGCGGGGGTGAAGGAATACTGGGTTATTGATCCTGAGCATAAAACCATCCATTGCTATGGTTTTGAAGGCGACCGGTTCTTTTTTCGTTCTTACGGTACAACAGGAACCGCCCCTCTGGAGACGTTAAAGGGCCTTGAAATAGCTCTGGAGCCGGTTTTTGCCGGATAATACGCATTCCCCCGGAAAAGGAACATCAGCGCAGATCAGAAAAAAAGACGCCCCCGCCGCAGAGAAAGATTTACGGCAGGGACGACCCGGGCCAGGCTGCCGCCCCCGGATGGCGGTCACAGGGACACATGCTTGGCCATATTTTTAAATTATTCATATAGTCAAACCGGTCTTCTCCTCAAGACCGTATCACCCGATGAAAAAGCCCGACACTTCTCCCCCGTATGGGTGAAAGAGAAGAATCGGGCTTCATGCCTTCTAAGTGCGGAATCCATGTCCCGCCGTATTCGATATATTTTTATTTATATACCATGGTGTTTTGTCTGTCAAGAAAAAATTATCGAATTTGGTACGTAAATGCTCTTGACAAAAATTAATGCACCATATTATGATGCCATATAACGGTAGCTGGTTCTATTCGGGAGCATGAAACCGGGGGCTGAAGCCCCTTGGATTCCGATAGTGAATTGCCTGAACCGTGATTTTGATTACCAGCGGAACATGGATTCCGTTTTAGACGGCTGAAGCCCGATATTTCTCTCCGTACCGGTTACGGGGGTAAGTGTCGGGCTTTTTTATTTGGGGTTCCGAAGAAGGAGTTTGGTATGATTACCCTTTCCTCGATACTTTATTTTTTGCGCGTACAGAAGCCCCCGCTCAACAAACCCGGACTAGCCGGTCCATCGAATGTTATTCGAGACAAGGTTTGGGGCGGGGGCTTCTTATTTATATACCCAAATTAAGGAGGGATACAAGATGAAAAGAATGTTTTGGAAGGGGGCTATTGCCCTGTCGTTGTTTACGGTCCTGCTGTTTACGGGGTGTGACACCGGTGGAGGTGGAAATGTTGTCTATCCCGAAAGCCTGAGCAGCACTGACGTAGTTTGGGAAGTGGCAAATCTCAACAGTTCGGGAGAAAAGGTGTGGCTTTGGTTTAAAGACGGCACCCAGGTTATCAGATATTTTACTAGGGATATGACTACTACCACACACAATTACAGTTATGACAAGGCTACCGGCAAGGGTTCTATAACGACTGAAGGAGGCGGCTGGGCACCCGGGGCTTTTAGCGCCAATACCGCAGGTACGGCATTGACATTTTCCAGTTGGGGCGGGCATGGCTTTACTGCGGCAGCGCTAAAGATCGACGACCCCATCGCGGAGATTCCCGCGCCTTCAGACACCGCCGTTAAAACCGATGCCGTGCTTACCGGTGCACTCTACCGGGGTTTGGCGGGAAACGGCAAAACGGTGATATTCAAATTTACATCGGAAACCGAAGTAAAGAATTTGGTAATGAGCGAAGCTGCTACAAACACGTATACCGTAAGCGGCAGCGCCGGTAGTTTCACCATGGGTGGCAGTAGTTGGGCGCCCGGAGCCTTCACCGTGATAAACAACGGGAATACGCTTCATTTTAGCGATTATGGTGGTCACGGCGCTGGCATCAAATATTTTTCCAAACTTGACCCCGATGAAGGTGAAAGTAGTGGTGATGTCTATCCTGAAAGCCTGAGCAGCACTGACGTAGTTTGGGAAGTGGCAAATCTCAACAGTTCGGGAGAAAAGGTGTGGCTTTGGTTTAAAGACGGCACCCAGGTTATCAGATATTTTACTAGGGATATGACTACTACCACACACAATTACAGCTATGACAACGTTACCGGTAGTGGTTCTATAATGACTGAGGGAGGCGGCTGGGCGCCCGGAACTTTTAGCGCCAATCCCGCAGGTACGGCATTGACATTTTCCAGTTGGGGCGGGCATGGCTTTACTGCGGCAGCGCTAAAGATCGACGACCCCATCGCGGCGATTTCCGCGCCTTCAAACACCACCGTTAAAACCGATGCCACGCTTATCGGTGCACTCTACCGGGGTTTGGCGGGAAACGGCAAAACGGTGATATTCAAATTTACATCGGAAACCGAAGTAAAGAATCTGGTAATGAGCGAAGCTGCTACAAACACGTATACCGTAAGCGGCAGCGCCGGTAGTTTCACCATGGGTGGCAGTAGTTGGGCGCCCGGAGCCTTCACCGTGATAAACAACGGGAATACGCTTCATTTTAGCGATTATGGTGGTCACGGCGCTGGCATCAAATATTTTTCCAAACTTGAATAGCTGAAGACCCATGTTCCTTGAACTGCCGGTAAACTCCGCGATTGTTTACCGGCAGTTCTTTTAGGCCGCACGGCATACTATAGATAAAAAAATATCGATAAATCCCTCATTATCCGCTTGCAGAATTATCATTATTGGGTTATCATAACCAAATGTGGGCATGAAGCCCCATAATAGCCGCCCGAGGCGGTTGCAGACTGGTACGTCTGTGCTTTTTTGTTCCCGTCTTCCCCAGACGGCGCGTTGCGAAGGTCCGGGGGAGCGTAATCAGACGCCGCATGAAGCGGTGTTTTCCGGGCTGAAGCCGTTGGAACGATTTTCCTTTCTATATAATAGGGTATTCCTATGTCCAAATTATTGTTTCCGCACGGTACATCGCCCAAGGCGTTTCTTGCGATCCTCGTTTTCTTTGCGGTTTCTTCCCTTCTTTTTGCAGGGGGCAAAAAAGACGCCGAAGCGGCGCCTACCGGCAAGGTAGTCCTCGCCTCTACCTCCTGGGTAGCGGCCATAGCCAGGGCGGCGGGCGCCGAAGATGTGCGTATCCTGGCCCCCCTGGACTTGCGGCATCCCCCGGAATATGAGTTGAAGCCCTCGGATTTGGCGGCGGCAAGCAAGGCGGATATTATCATCTATGCCGGGTGGGAGCAGTTCGCTAAAAAGCTGGCGGATACGGCGGGCAGTGCAGGGATACAGACCATAACGGTAACCACCTCCAACGCCCCGGAGGAATTCCGGGCGGCGGCGGAGAAAATAGCCACGGTGCTGGGCACGGAAGATAAACTTGCGGAATGGTGGAACGGCTTTGAACCCTTTGCGGCGGATCTGCGAGAGAAAATTATCGCCGCCTACCCGGACAAACGGGCGGTGGTCCAGCGTATGCAGACCCCCTTTGCGGCATGGCTTGGCTTTGAAATCATCGGGGAATACGGCCCTGCGGAGCCTTCCCCGGCGGTGATCCTGGAAATGGTACAGCTCCGGCCCGCACTGGTAATTGACAACTACCACGGACCATCGGGGCAGCCCATAGCGGAAGCCGCCAAAGCTCCGTACGCGGAATTGTTAAACTTCCCCGGCAAGGACGGAACCTTCAGCATAGAGGATGTGTTCCGCTACAATGCGGATGTCCTTATTAAAGCGGCTTCCGGCCGCAGTGCCTCGAAATAAATGAACAACCCCATAGAACCGGTTATCGAGGCCCGGAATATCACCGCCGGATACGGAAGGCTGACGGTACTTAGGGATATTTCCCTCCGGATTGAGAAGGGCAGTATTACGGCGTTCTGCGGCCCCAACGGCGCCGGTAAGTCCACCTTCCTCAAACTCTGCTTAGGACTGCTCCGGCCGCGGGAAGGCAGCATCTCCGTCATGGGGGGCAAGCCGGGATCGCCGGGCTTTAGACGGATCCTGCTACGGATGGGCTATGTTCCCCAAAATACCGCCGGGGGCAGCCTGCCAACCACGGTTCGGGAGGCGGTCTCCATGGGGCGCTACGGCATGGCGGGATTTTGCCGCCCCCTATCCAGGCGGGATAAGGCGCTGGTGGATTCGGCCATGGAAGCAGCCGGAGTGGCAGATTTGGCGAAGCGCCGGGTGCAGGAACTGTCAGGCGGACAGACCCAGCGGGTAGCCATTGCCCGGTCCCTGGCTATGGAGCCGGAACTTCTCATGCTGGACGAACCCACCTCAAACCTGGACGCCGAAGGCCGGATAGATTTACTGCGGATTATTCAAGACCGGCAGGAATACAAACATATCACGGTACTCATCGTTTCCCATGACGATGACACAATTTCGGGATGCAGGGATATGTACCGCTTCACCGAAGGCTGCGTGCAAAAGGAGGCTTCCGGTGGGTGAACTCCTCGCCATGCCCTTCTTCTCCCGTGCCCTCATCGCCCTCTGCGCCACCGGTATCGCCTTTCCCATACTGGGTATCTTCATCCTCAACCTGGAACTTATTCCCGCCCGGTTCGCTGTAATGCACGCAGCATTACTGGGGGGCGCCATCGCCCTGATCCTGGGCGTTAACGTTAGTGCGGCAGCAATGCTCACCAGCGTACTGGTAGGTATCGCCATTGCCGTCATCAGTTGGCGGGGTAAGGTTTCCGCCGGGGGTAGTCTGGGGCTCCTCATGACGGTCTGTATGGGGGTGGCCTTTATTATCTTCTACAAAGGCAACGTCCACGCCATTGAAGCGTTCAACCTTTTCTGGGGAAATATCCTGACTCTCACCGATACGGACACGAAGGTTACGGTTTTCACCGCCGCCGCTATCCTCCTCTTTCTGTGCACGGCCTATAAGGAAATACACATTGTTCTCTACGACCGGGAACTGGCCTGGTCCGTGGGGGTTCCGGCGAAATTGGTGTACGGCGGGATCATGCTTTCGGTGTGCTTAGGGATAGCGGTAGCAATGCGGGTTACCGGAGCGCTTTTAGTGGACGCCGTGACCATACTTCCCGCCCTGGCGGCCCGGCGTATCGGGAAAAGTTTCAAGGCGCTCATTATTTTGGGAGCTCTTTTCGGAGCCGGAATGAACCTTTCGGGGTTTGCCGTATCATTCGTTTTCGATATACCCGTCAGTTCCGCTATTATTATTATCGGGGCGGCGGCAGTATTTATCACACATCTTCTCCAAAGGGGAACGCAAAATGGAAAAGCATGATTTTTTTAATGACATGGCGGAAAAATGGGATGCCACGAATCATTACGACATGGACAAGATTGAATTGATGATCAAACTTTTGTATATAAAAAAAGGGGATTCCGTACTCGATGTAGGCGCCGGCACCGGTGTCCTCACTCCATTCCTGTTAAAAATTACCGAAAATATTTGCGCTATTGATTCCGCAGAAAAGATGATCGAGGTTGCGCGCAGAAAATTTTCCAATACACCGGTTAATTTTGTTCATGGCGATGTTCTGGAATACCCCTTTGATGACGGCGCCTTTGACCATATCATTTGCTATTCCATGTTCCCCCATTTTGACGACAAACCCCGGGCCATAGCCCATCTTGCAAAAAAACTTAAACCCGGCGGCTTGTTAAGTATTCTCCATTCGGCCTCAAAGGAAAAGATAAACGGTATCCATGTTCATGTCCATAACCGTGATATTATGGCGGACAACCTGCCTCCGGCCCGGGGGCTTATCAGCTGCGCCCAAAATAACGGATTGCGGGAAGAAATCATCATAGACA
>BNUR01000094.1 GCA_025997495.1 Spirochaetia bacterium
CGAGGGGATGATGAGAGAGACGGCATCATGGGGTCAAAGCCAGATTTCATATAAGATGGCCGAGGAAATGATGAAAGAGAAGTGCGGATATGAGGTAAGCAGCGAGTATATCAGGCAGGTAACCGACCATATTGGCAGGCAATTCTTTGAAAGAGACCAGGAAAATGCAGAGAACCTCGATAAAAACCTGTTGGAAACGCCTGATACGCATAAAAAAGCGGGGATACTGTACATAATGGTTGACGGAGCGGTAATAAACACGCGAAAAACGGATGAAAACGGCTCAACATGGCGGGAAAACAAGCTTGGACTGGTGTTTAACAGCAATGATCTCCGTAAACGGACGGGGAAAAGCACATCCGGGCAGGAAATTCAGTACGATATTACGAAAAAGGAGTATGTTACCCTCCTTGGCAGCGTTGACGAGTTTAAGAAGCATTTGTATGCCTGTGCACTTCGTAATGGGTATGGGCAGTTTGAGACCACCGTCATCGTCAGTGACGGCGCCACCTGGAAACGGAACATGGCGGATGAACTTTTCCCTGACGCGGTGCAGATACTCGACCTTTTTCATTTGAAAGAAAATATCTACACCTTTGCAAAACACCTCCATGGTGATGACCCTGCAAAGTATGTGCCCTGGGCGGAATCGCTTATTGCACTTGCGGAAAACAGCCGGACAGATGAATTATTGGGGAAGCTTGCCGAATACAAAGGAATGAAACTACCTCCCGGCGTTGTTAACATGTACACCTATGTTTACAACAACCGCTCAAAGATTGACTACCTCGCCTACCGGGCTCATGGGTATTATGTCGGTTCCGGCCCCATTGAAAGCGGTAACAAGATAGTTTTACAAAGACGCTGCAAACAAGCCGGTATGCGGTGGAATGAACGGTGTGCTCAACATATGCTGACCCTTTGCGCGAGAACCGCCAGCAAGCTCGGATTCCATCTACGGCCAGCAGCCTAATTTACCCGGAAAAAGTTGTTGCACCCCAATAATAGTGACGACGGCAACGGTGATCCTGCCCTAACCGGCACGGTCAGTATAGCAGGCGCCGCAAGGGTCGGGGAAACCCTGACGGCGAATGTTGATGCCCTGGCGGGGGATGGTACTCCTGCGTATCAGTGGATACGGGGTGAATCTACCACGGTCGGCACTAACCAAAACACCTATGTCCCGGTTGCCGGCGATGAAGGCTCAACCATCAAAGTAAGAGTAAGCCGCGCTGGATATACAGGAAGTATAACCAGTAATCCAACGGCAATAGTTGCGGCGGCAGGGGCAGATGCCACGGTGAACATCCTCAGCCTGACGGATAAGGTTACCGCCCCGGTAAAAGACACGGCACCGGTTACGGCGGCATTTGAAAGCACCCAGTATACAAGCGGCGCTATTGCATGGAAAACCGCCGCCGATGCTGATGCGGGAGCCGCCTTCGCCGCGTCCACGGTGTACAAGGCCATTGTTACCCTGACGGCGAAACCCGGCTTTACCTTTACCGGCTTGACGGGGAATTTTACCTATACCGGTGCAAGCTTGGTGGTACAATCGGCCAATACCGGCACGGTAATTACGGTAACGATCACCTTTGGGGCAACTGGGGCGGCAGATAGAGCCGCCGGAAAGACCCTTACGATTACCGGTATCCCCGGCGACTATACCGGCAAGGATGTACGTGTTTCAATCTATGCTCTTCCGTCGTATAGCGGCGCCCATGGGCAAGCAAACGCTATTAGCGGGGGCTCGGCGGTGTTTACGCTGTATCTGAACGAGGTGACAGACTCGCTGCCTGACGGTACTTCAAGTGTTACGGTATCAATCTATGAGCATAGTTCCCACGCCTTTGTGTATTCGGTTTATGATAGTAAAACCCTTATCGGCGCCAATCCTACCATAGCGTGGCCCGTTTTTCCGACAACAGGAGAGTTACCCAGGCTACCACCGCAACCGTTACCATTACCGGCCTTAACGCCTATATCGGTCAGAGACTTTATCTTGACTTTTACGGACCGAAAAGTGGAGGGGGTGAAGCGGACATTACGGCGGATTCAGTGGTTATTCCCCTGAATGTGCGGGGCGGGGGAACCGCGCTGAATGCCAGCGCATATTATGATCTTAGTTTGACTATTTCCGGCTTGTATGGTTTCGAAAGGTTCCATAAGAAAAACCGCACGCTTGTTGGTCCCCTGGTTCTCAACACATTCAACGATGACACCGACGACACCGACGATCCTATCATTGGTTATTATCGCCCCGAATCAGTGGGTATCTTAACCATTACCGGCCTGGGCAGTTACAACACCAAATATGCTAAAGCGAGTTATTGGTATTGGGGGGAGGAGAGTATAGACCTTGAGGCAACCGCTCGGTGGTCGGAGGGCATACCCCAGCAGCCGGCTCAGATCAGTGGTAATAAGGTCGAGCTTATGGTGTATAAGGAGTTAGGAGGGAATGATGTGCCCGATAATGGCCCGGTGACGTTCCAGGTTGATATATTTGAAACGACGGGCGGCGGCTGGCCCATCGCCTCCGGCACGGTTACCGTCACCTTCGCCCTGAACAATCTTTTCAGTGGAACATTCACCCCAAGCCCCTAAAGAAAATCCCTCCCCCGCGCCGGAGCCATGACGCGGAACGATGAACAGGCCGTCCTCTAACCGGGGGGCGGCTTCTTTATGCGGTGCGGGGTGTAGATGGTGTATTCGCCGAAATTCACCCCGCCCCGGACAATGCCCCCCGGCTGTTAGGCTGGACATCCGCCATTCAGTGGCGGATGCTGCGACGCAGATTTTACAACGCTTAACGTGAAAAGTTTACGACAAACCGCTACTGGTCGGCACCGGCGTAGCGTAAACTGTATGTTAGGCGTAAGATCGGCAAATATTACCAAAGCAATAATATATAAAAACGCTTGATAAAATTTAAAGAAAATGATAGTATCTATTTATGGATATTAATAAGGTGTTGGATAGCCTGATTTTTTCTCTAAAATCTTCAGATCCCTATAGGATTATTCTTTTTGGCTCTTATGCCAAAGGGAATCCGAATGAAAATAGCGACATAGACCTTATGGTAATACTGGATAATAATCATGTATCAAAAACATATGAGGAACGATTAAATAAAAAAATATCTATACGAAATTTACTTCTTGAAATTAATCGAAAAATCCCTCTTGATTTACTTGTTTATTCAAAAGAGGAATTAAAATTAATTAAAAATCATGGGAATTATTTCATTGATGAAATAGAAAGGACAGGAAAGATAATATATGAAAAAGCAAGTTGAAGACTGGATATTATTGGCGGACAGGGATTTATTTGCCGCAGAAATAATCTTTAAGGATGATTACCCTTTAACAAATATGTCGCGTTTCATTGCCAACAGACAATTGAAAAATAGTTAAAGGCCTATTTGATAGAAAAGGATGTCCCAATAATAAAAACGCATGATTTAATCAAATTAAATGGGTTAATAAAAGAAATAAATGATTTAGGTATAGATGAGAAAAAATTAATTATCATAAATGAAGTATATATAGAATCAAGGTATCCCGGAGAATTAGGGTTGTTGCCTGATGGTATACCTACCGATGAACAAGTATCTGAATTTATAGAATATGCAAAAGAAATAAGAACGGTAATAAATAATGAATTAAAAGTAAAACAGAATCAATGAAATGCCGGTCCTTCGCCTAACGAGGCTGTAGGAAAAGTCATTTTGTAGAAAAAACACGCCTCTAAATGAGTGTTTTATAGTAGTTTTATGGCATGAAATGAGGGTAAAATTTTGCATGAAAGGGTTTTCCGACAGTCTCAACATACGCTATGTGCAATATTTTTTGAAATTTTCTGTAATTTTTAACTAAAATCCATAAAAATAGGACTTGACATAATGAAAAAAATGAATTAATATAAAAATATGGGTGATAATATACCGTATATTGATAAAATTCTTCCCATTGTTGTGTCTCTTGCATCACCGGATCAGATTATACTTTTTGGTTCATATGCTCGAGGGGATAATACGCAAAAAAGTGATATTGATTTACTCATAGTAAAAAAGAACCTAAAAAATGGGTCTGCCATTATTGATTCTATTTATATGGCTTTTTATGAAAACAAAATTGAAATTCCTGTTGATTTACTCACAATTGATTACAACCGATACATAGAATTGAGCAATGAAATTGGATATATTTATAAGACAATAAAGAAGGAGGGAAAAATAATATATGGAACGTTATGAAGAATGGATTGGCAGGGCAAAAAGCAGCTATAATCTGGCAACAGTTTCCATAATACCTAATATTTATTATGAAGATTTGTGTTTCCAAATTCAACAGTCCGCCGAAAAGGCATTAAAAGGCTTGTTAATATATTATGGCATCGAACCAGAATTTACGCACAATATAGGTATACTGTTAAAAGAACTTGAAAAATTAACAGAAATCCCTGGAAATATCTCAGAATCAATAAAATTAACAAAATACGCTGTTCAAACAAGGTATCCCGGAGAATACGATGAAATCACAAAGGAAGAATATAATGAGGCAGTAAAAATTGCAAAAACTTGTTTGGAATGGACTGAAAACAAAATCAAAGAAAATGAAAAGAATAAAAAACCACAATAAAGCAAAAAATACTGCACATAACATACAGTTTACGCTTCGCCGCAGTAGCGGCTTGGCCGTAAATTTTTCACGTCTATGCGAAAGAAATACGACATTATTTTACCAATACTATAAAGATAAGAAAATTTGTAGATGAAACAAGAATTTTTTTAGTTAGCATAATTATACTTTTTCACAAAGGTTTAAATTTTTGTATTTGTATATTGGGAATAAATTTATAATGTTTATCGTTTCCTTTAATAGTGTTTCTTGATTTTCTAATACCGTTGATGCTATTACTGCTTATCTTTCATCCCTTGTATGAGTTCCATATAATTAATTACAGAAATCTTAAGGGCATATTTTTGTTTATAGCCGTCTGCGCATTTTTATTACCCCTTATATACCATATTAATACATCGGAATCTATCAACATAATTTTCTTCCTTTCCTCAGATTCCTGACATATTGTTCTACATCTCCCATATCTTCCCTGTCCTTCCACATGCCAAAAAGTTCGTTATCTGTTTCTTCTGCGTTTTGTAAATCGAAGTTTTGTTTATTAATGGGAATAATTTTTGCACAGGGTTTTCCCCGATAAGTTATAGTTATTTCTTGACCATTATTTACCTGCGAAATAATCCTGCCAGGCTGAATTCTTAATTGTTTTGTAGTAATTTCCATAAAACTCCCTCCATTGGAGTGTATATTTCAGGTAACCGTTCACGGGTATATTTGCATAAAACAAGTGTTTAAAGCGATTTAGAGGCGTTTTTAAGGAAAAATCACGAAAAATCTCTAAATTCTTGTAATAGCGTCCTTCGCAATTCCTTATCCCATAAGGAATTAGGACCCGTGAACGGTTACTATTTCAGAGTATACACTTTATTTTATAAATGAGCTAGTTCCAAAATTGAAGAAAAAACCACGAAAAATACGAAATTCACGAAAAAGAAATAGTAATGTGCTATTCTTAAAGCTTCTTTATCGGTCTTTTTCGTGATTGATCTTCTTATTTTGGAACTGACCCAAATGGCAACAGATTTTTTTTCCCCTGTTTTGGAACCAGCTCAGCTATATACGACAATGAAAGAATATCTTGCTTTCTTCTCCTTTCTTTATTGACCCTATCCTGATTTCATGGTATCCTAAATTATGCCATCCCGTGGGTTGCATAAGGAGGAAAAAATGAATAATCAAGTAATGACAGGAAATTGCTTTTTGTGCGGCGAGGAGCTTACAAAAATCAAGATGAAAAACCATGTTTTGAAATCGCATTTATCTGCGCAAAAAGGCGAAAAGGTTCTGCTCATAAAAGTTGAAGACGCCTATCAAAAAGAATATTGGCTGCTTTTAGATATTGCGTTTAACGCTGCGCTTATAGATTTGGATGATTTTCTGCGTCAAATCTGGCTGGAATGTTGTGGACACATGAGTGGATTTTTTCCGCCGGTTGATAGTTGGGGTAGGGATGAGTTTGATATGAATACAAAAATAAAAACATTTGCGGCAGGGGCAAAATTGCTCTATAGGTATGATTTTGGTTCAACGACAACTCTCATGGTTACTGTGCTCGATAATGGTATGCGTACGCCGCAAAAAGACACGGTTCGCCTTCTTGCCCGTAATGTTCCACCGGATATTCGGTGTGTAAAATGCGGAAAACCCGCCGAATGTTTTTGTTCCGGCTGTGATTGCGAATATGGAAGCGAGGCTGCATACTACTGCAAAAAATGTTATGAGATTCATGATTGCCCCGATAAGGAATACACATTGCCAATCACCAATTCACCGCGTACTTGTGTCTGTGCTTACGATGGCGATCTGGATGTATGGAAATTTGATCCGGCAAAAATAAAAACAGAACCTATCAACTGATGAAAAATAATGCCAAGCATCGGTGACTGCTGGAGTAACAAATGTTGAGCGATAATAATGGTTTTATTAAACGCCGGTGAGCCTCCGGTTCCTGCAACGGAGTTTCCCCCGGAGTTCCGCGCTTTCCTGGTTCACGCCTATGCCGACCAGCGCCGTGACCGCCTCTACCTGACAGGCCGCCTGGAGGACGGCCGTTCCTTTGCCGCTGCCCAAGTTTGGCATCCCTGCTTCCACATCTATGAAAACGATATGGCCCGATGCGCAGTATTACTATTATCCATAAAATATGAAGTGATCCCCGCCGCCCTGGAGGCCTTTTCCGGAAAAGAAAAGCTGTTTTGCCTCCGTTTTTCCCGCTACGGGGATCGCTCTGCAGCAGCAAAACTGCTTGAACAGGCAGGTATTCCCAGCCCCGACATGGACATGAAACCTCCGGATCTGTTCCTGGCAGAAAAGTACATCCGCGGCTTCCTCCGGATTCGTGCTTCGCCTGGCGATTCCCGTCCGGGGCGTCTGGTAAATCTTGTTTTCCCGGACGTAGAGATTCTCCCCTCCGACCCTGATAGTACTCCTATTAAGGTTCCCCTGCGGATTGCCTCCATAGATATTGAAACCGATACCCGTGACGGATCAATCCGTGCCGTGGCAATCGCCCTGACAGATTCAAATTTTAGAAAAACTACCGGCATTGTTCGGGTGCTGGCGTCGGCACTTTGCAGTATTTCCAATTCCCCATGTGATGCGCCGGACGGTGTCATCCCGCCGGAACAGGATGGCCGACTGATCTATCATGGCGATGAGGCATCGCTTCTCAACGCTTTTATCACCGACATACAGGGCATGGATCCGGATGTGCTGACGGGCTGGAATTTTCTCGACTTCGATTTTCCCCGGCTGGCGGAACGCTCTGAACACCACGGCCTCCCCTTTTCCCTGGCCCGATCCGCAGGACACACCGGTTATGAGGAGGCTAAGTTTTTTTCCGGCGAAGGCTACTTGCAGCGAAGTTCCACGCGCAGACGATCCGCCGCAGCATTAGTACCGGGACGGCAGGTTATCGACGCCCTCAGAATAGTCCGCTCCGGCCCCCGGCGCTTTCCCGACTATACCCTGGAGACCGTATCCCAGGCGGTGTTGGGGGAGGGCAAGATCGTGGCTGCCGCAGGACAGGATAAGATAGCGGAACTGGATCGGCTCTATGCGGAGGATCCCCGTCTCTTCGGACAGTATTGCTACAAGGACGCCGCCCTGGTCCCGGACATTCTCGCCAAAACCGGCCTCTTTCGGCTTACCCTGGAACGGGCCGGCCTGACCGGCGTGAGTCTGGATAAGGCATGGACCAGTGTAGTGAGCTTCGAGCGCATCTATGGCATGGAACTCCGCCGCCATGCTATTGCCCCGCCGCCGCCAAACCCGCCTGATTTCCGGGTGTCCGGGGCTGCCGGGGGTACGGTGCTGGAGCCGCTGCCGGGGCTGTTCAACAACGTTGCTGTTTTCGATTTTCGCAGCCTCTATCCCACCATCATGCGGACATTCAATATTGACCCCTTGGCCCATGAACGGGCCGCACAGGATCCATCCCCGATCATCGCCCCCAACGGTGCCGCCTTTTCCCGGCGGCCGGGGATACTGCCGGAACTGATTGCGGATTACTTTGCTGCCCGTCGAAAAGCCCTGGACGCGGGGGACGACAACGCCGCCTATGTATACAAAATTTTGATGAACAGTTTTTACGGCGTCCTGGGTACGGCCTCCTGCCGTTACGGCCGCACGGAACTGGCGGGATCCATCACCGGCTTTGCCCGGAAGTGGCTCCTCCTCTCCCAGGACTGGTTTACCGGTCGGGGCTACCAGGTTCTCTACGGTGACACAGATTCACTGTTTGTGGCAACCGGCCTGGGCGATGATGCGGGTCTGGACGAGTTTACCCAAACGTGCGGCAATCTTACAACGGAGCTGAATAGTTTTCTTACGGAATGGATCCGGTCAGAATATGACCTTGAATCATTTCTAGAACTGCGCTTTGAAAAAGCCTACCGCCGTTTCCTTATCCCTCCCCTGCGTAGTATCCATAACGAGGGTGAAACCAGAGGCCGTGCTAAGGGCTACGGAGGCTATCTTTTGGGCAGTGATGGCGGCATGTCGGTGGAGGTAAAGGGCATGGAGGCGGTACGCAGTGATGTTACCCCCCTGGCCCGGCGGATACAGATGGAATTGCTGGAACTGGTGTTTTCCGGCGGCGGTGAAACAGCCTTCTCGAAACAGGCCGCAACGATACTGCGGGAACTCCGCACAGGGAAACTGGACGGGGAACTGGTGTACCGGAAGCGCCTCTCACGGCCGCCGGAAACCTACACCGCCTCCACACCGCCCCAGGTAAAGGCCGCCCGGCTCTTGGGGTGGAAGGGCCGCCGTGGTACGGTAGAATATGTGTGGACCAGCGCCGGACCTGAACCGGCATCCCTGCCCCACGCCCCCTTCGATTACGATCACTACACCGATTCCCAGGTACTACCGGTGGTTCTATCCATTGCCGCCGCTGCGGGGTGGAACACGGAACCATTCTACAAAAAAGGCAGGGGCCGCCGGTCACGGTATGATCTTGATGAAGGGCAGATGGAATTAGAATTTTTGTAGTAATACTGTGCTGTCACGCTTACATCAGCGGTGCGAAAATCCGCAGTACATCCCGGAAAAAAGTGCTAAAGAAGCCCCGGCTGCAATCCGCCAGGGTGATCTGCCTGGAAATAGGAATCGTCGCCAGGAAATCTTCTTTAACACTGTTAACGGCACTGTTCTTGTAGATCCAAACCCCACACTCAAAGTGCAGATACAGGCTGCGGAAATCCAGGTTGGTGGTGCCCACGGTGGCAACCTTATCGTCGGACACGAAGGTCTTGGAATGGTTGAAGCCATCGGTGTACTCATAGACCTTCACCCCGGCCATGACCAACTGCCGGTAATAGGATCGGGACACCGTCCGCACAAACCATTTGTCCCAGCGGTGGGGGGTGATGATCCGCACATCAACGCCGCTCTTTGCCGCCAGGGTTAGCGCGGAAAGAAGATTGTCGTCCACCACCAGATACGGCGTGTTGATATACACATACTCCTTAGCATTGTTGATGATCTGAATGTAGACATGTTCCCCCACATTTTCCGTATCAATGGGACTGTCCGCGTAGGGCTGCACATAACCGTCGGATACCACCGGACAGGGTGCATCACGCCAGGGATAAAAATCTTCATAAGTTCCCACTATCTTTTTCCTCAGATCCCACATCTGTAAAAAGATCAGGGTAAAGCTCCAGGCCGCTTCCCCCTCGATCATGATCGCCGCATCTTTCCAGTGGCCGTATTTGGGGTAGATATTGATATACTCATCCGCCAGATTCATGCCGCCGGTAAAAGCAACCTTGCCGTCAATAGAAACGATCTTCCGGTGATCACGGTTATTTTGCAGGGAGGAAAAAATGGGCTTAAAGATGTTAAAGATCGTACAACGAATTCCCCGCTGTTCCAATTGCTGTTTAAAATCCGACGGCAGGGACATGAAGCATCCCAGGTCATCGTACATGAGCCGCACATCAAGGCCCTCTTTAGCTTTCCGTTCCATGATATCAAGAATGGGATCCAGCATTTTTCCTTCACGGAGAATGAAAAATTCCAGAAAGATATACCGTTCCGCCTTTTCCAGTTCCGCCAGAACCTTTTTAAAAAAATCCTCCCCCGAAGGAAAGTACTCGGCCCGGGTATGGACATAGATGGGAAATCCGGCGTATTCCTGAAGATACCGCGCCTGGGGTAAACAGTCTTCGTGATTGTCCTTGAGGAAGGGCAGGGAATCTCCGCTTAGCAGGAACAGAGGGCGGCACCGCTGTTCGCTTGCGGCAAAATATTTTTTCTGCTTTCGGGGATTGGACTGAAAATAAAAGATGATGTACAGCGTCCCACCGAAGATAGGGAAGAGCATGATAAGAAAAATCCAGGTAAGTTTATAGGCGGATTTTTCTTTTTTATTGAGAATATATATACAGACAACAACGCTCACCACATTCAGCGCCCATCCCACATAGCGGGAATACATACTGGTGCTGGCGAGGAGAGACGTTATAACCCCAATTTGTATCAACAGAACGGCGATAACAAAAACACGCCGCCTGAATACAACCCGGAACCATTTTTTTTCCTTCACCGAATACTCCGTTCACTATGGAGTATACAACATTCCGATTAAAAATATCAATGTCAACAACTTAAGCATCTAGAGACAGACATATAAACGTATGTTAAGATAAGAGAAGGGGGAAGGGAATGAAAAAAAACTGGGGATAAAAGGGCTTTTGGGAAAAGCCAAGAGGCAGGCATAT